>CANETF010000378.1 GCA_947440575.1 Verrucomicrobiaceae bacterium | reverse complement strand
TTTGACATCGGGATGGCTGACGGAGCTATGGCCGCCGCCGGTGATGGGGATGAGGAGGGAGGGGATGGCGGTCTTTTGGAGGGCGGCGTGAAGGGTTTCGGCGTGGCGGTAGGCGACGCGTTGGTCGGCGGTGCCGTGGAAGGTGATGAAGGGAGGATCGTCCGGGGTGATGTAGGTGATGGGGGAGGCGGCTTTGGCGATGTCGGGCTTGTCCGGGGCGGGGCCACCTAGGAGGCCGCTGACGGCATCGTCTTTGAAGATGGGTTGGTTTTTGGGGTCGAACATGAGGGCCTGGGTGAAGTCCTGGGGGCCGCAGAGGTTGACGACGCAGTGGACGCGACTGCTGAGGGAGGAGAAGGCGCCGAGGGAGCCTTCGAGTTCTTTGACATCGCCACTGGTGCCGAGGAGGGAGCTGAGGTGGCCGCCGGCGGAGCTGCCCCAGACAGTGATGCGGTCGGGGTCGAGGTTGTAGTCTTTGGCATGGCCGCGAATCCAGCGGATGGCGGCCTTGCAGTCGTGGATTTGAGCGGGCCAGGAGGCTTCTTTGCTGAGGCGGTAGCCGACACCGATGGCGGCGTAGTCGCCGGTGCGTGCCATTTGGATGCAGGCGGCGCTGTAGCCGATGCGGTCGCCATTGACCCAGCCACCGCCGTGGATGAAGGCGATGACGGGGAGGGGTTTTTCGGTGGTGGGTTTTTTGGGGAGGTAGAGGTCGAGGGCTTGCTTTGGGTTTTCGTTGTCAGCGTAGGGGAGGTCGAGTTGGAGGGTGACGGCGCTTTGCTGCGCTGAGGCGAGGGCTTTTTGTTTGGGGTCGGCGGAGTCCTGGGTGAATGCTGCCGTGGCGAGGAGGAAAGGGAGAAGCAGTTGGGGGCGCATGGTGGGGGCACTATTTGGCTTCGAGGATGGCGCGGGCTTTGTCGGCGGTGGCGCCCATGGCGGGGAGGTCGTAGTCGAGGGTGTCGCCGTTGGGTTTGAAGCCGCCGCCGTCAGCGTCGACGTAGATGGGGTTGTTGTAGGCGCAGGGGCGCATGGTGGCGTAGTCGCTGGTGCCGAAACCGGTTTTCATGTTGCCGGTTTCGTGGAGGGCGACGACGATGAGATGGGCATCTTGTTGGAGAGGGATTTTGAGTGTTTGGTCGAACTTGACGACTCCGTCCTGGAACATTTTGGGGTGGGTGGCGCGGGTGAAGTTGAAGTCGGGATGGGGGCGGCTGTTGACGAGAAGCTGGACGCGATTGATGTCGATCCAGTCGGTGCATTGGACGCGGACTTTGAGGTCGATGGAGCCGGTGGCGCGGACGTCGTCGCCGGCGATTTTGCCATCGGGGGTGGTGACTTCGAGGAAGGGGCCGGTGGAGAGGATGATGTTGCCGGCTTTGGCGCGCGGGGCGAGTTCGGACCAATCGATTTTGGCGGGGTCGTCAGTGCTGGAGGGGAGGTAGGTGCGCCAGCAGCCGACGCCGTTGCCGTAGACGCTGTGGGCATCGGCAACGCCGACGGCGACGATGCGGTGGCCCTGGTTGAGGAGTTGTTTCCAGACGAACTCGCGGACGGTGGAGGCTTTGGCGGCGAGTGCGCCGGGTTTGCGGGTGACGCGGAAGGGAGCGTCATGGAGGATGTCGGTGCCGGGGCCGTTTTGGGCTTCGCTGCCATCGATCATGGTGCCGACGCCGACGAAACCGCCGTCGGCGATGCCGTCGCCATCGCGGTCGATGAACATGTTGGAGAGGTCGGGGTGATTGAACTGGATCCAGCGGTCGGCGCGCTCGCCCTGCCAGCGGCGGAGGGTGAGGGCGGTGATGCGGGGGTCGTCGTTCCAGATGGGGGCGCCGCCGTCCTGGAGGAGGGGATCGGGTTCGAAGGGGAAGGCGTTGAAGTGCTGGCGGCTGCCGGTGAGTTCGATGCCTTTGACGGTTTTGATGAAGGGAGCGAGGCCAAGGGATTTGATGATGGGTTCCCAGTCGAAGAGGCGGTTGTGCTCGGTGGTGGGAGTGAATTCGAGGTGTTCGGCGGCGATGTTGATGAGGCGGCCATCGGTGTCGCAGACGTTGTCGCCGCTGGGGGTGCTGTGGTTGTGGAAGTCTGAGCTGATCCAGCCGGTGGTGTTGACGAGGCGTTTGAGGGTGCCGGTGAACTCTACCAGCTTCTCGGGCACAATGGTGACTTCTTTGACAAGATGGCTGTACTCTGGACCACGCACAACCACGATGCGATAACGGCCAGGCTGCAAGCCCAGCGTGAAATGGCCATTCTCGCTTTGGTATTGGTCCACACAACCATGGGCACGCCATTTTGGTCCGAGGTTGAGTTTTGGTGCTCCTTCGTCGAGCGGTTCCAAATGCGCTTTGCAAGGGATGGGCTTGCCGGACTCGTCGGTGATGGCGAAACGAACACCTGATTCGTTGGTCATCCACGCGATAGATGGCGGACCATCAGAGTTTGCGACATTAAAGCTGACGGTCAGTAGGCGGCGTCCGAAATCGGTGTAACGCACCAGGCCCGGTCCTGTGGGCAGTTTGAGGGTCACCTTACCCTCTGAGTCCGGGTACGCAGGCACGAAATCAGAGCCAAATCTCACAGAGATGGTTGCGGTGGTAATTGGCGAGCCCAGCTTACTGCCGTCGTTGGTGCGGACACTAATCGGTTCTTTGTAAACGGCGACACCCTGTGCAGCGAGGGCTTCACCGACGGCTTGGGCGGGGGAGGTGCCGACGGCGAAGAAGCGGGTGATGATGATTTCTTGTTTGGGGGCGAGTTCGAGGGTGTCGGGGAGTTTGTCGGTGCCGGACAGGCTGGTGGTTGCGAGGGCGTAGCCGCATTTGTGTGCGGGGTTGATGGCGTCATACCAGGCGATGCTGCCGACGGTGGTGCCGGTGGATTCGAAGCGGGTGAGTTCGGATTTGGTGGCTGCTTTGAGGGGTTTGTCGGTGTCGTTGCGGAGGGTGGTGGTGATGATGAGGCCCTGGAGGCCGTCTTTGGCGCGGTATTCGTTGCGTTTGTAG
>CANETF010000377.1 GCA_947440575.1 Verrucomicrobiaceae bacterium | reverse complement strand
GGGGCTCTTGACCATGAGTCGGCGGGCACGCATGATGGGTGGCGATCTCGGGGTAGAAAATCACCCACTGGGAGGAACCGTTGTCACATGCAGCATACCGATTCACAAGCCGACAGTTCCTGTTCAACCGGATCCGAGTTGAGGGAGGCAGGTGCGAAGCGGCTGCTGCTGATCGATGATCATCCGATCATGCGCTATGGGTTGGCGCAGTTGGTGGCGGACGAGCCGGGGTTGGAGATTTGCGGGCAGGCGGGGACGGCGAGGGAGGGTTTGGAGGCGGTGGGGCGATGTGCGCCGGATTTGACGGTGATTGATTTGACGCTGCCGGATCGGAATGGGTTGGAGCTTTTGAAGGACATTCAGGCGATGCATCCGGGGATGTTGTGTTTGGTGCTGTCGATGCATGACGAGGGGATGTATGCAGAGCGGGCGTTGCGGGCGGGGGCGCGGGGGTATTTGATGAAGGAGGTGGCGGCGGAGCAGTTTGTTTTTGCGGTGCAGAAGGTGTTGTCCGGGGGGTTGTATGTGAGTGAGGCGATGGCGAGCCGGATGCTGGAGCAGGCGGTGGGGGGGAAGGGGCGTGGGATGGCTGTGGGGGTGGAGCAGTTGAGTGACCGGGAGCTGGAGGTGATGGCTTTGATTGGGGGCGGGAAGGCGACGAAGATCATTGCGGAGCAAATGGGGATCAGCACGCGGACGGTGGAGGCGCACCGGGCGCACATTAAGGATAAGCTGGGGATTACGGATGGGGCGGAGCTGGTGCGGTATGCGGTGCAGTGGGTGGAGAGCCAGGGAGGCAAGACATGACGTCGTGAGCTGGATTGGATATGTGCTGCTGTTTGCTTCCGGCTTTGTGTGCGGGCTGGCGACGTGGGTGATTTGGAAGGGGCTGCGGTTTGCGGCGGATTTGAAGGCGGCGCGGTCGGCGGCGGGGAGTTTTTTGGCGGCGGGGGACCGCAGTGAGGTGGATCACCTGGCTTTGGAGGCGGTGAAGCAGAGCAAGAACCGGCTGCGGTGGCAGAAGAATCCGAATCCGGAGTGGCTGCCGCCGTTGGTGGATGAGATTCCGAAGCTGGTGCGGGAGATCGCGGCGATTTATCATCCGGGGCACGAGAATCCGCTGCTGGCGCCGGGGTTGGGGCAGTTTTCGAGGGCGGTGCATTTGGCGGCGCTGGATGTGGCGGATTTTTTGCAGACGCGGTCGATTGGGCGGTTGATCGATGTGAGTGCGAACACGGCGCTGAAGACGTGGGAGGTGACGCACAAGATTGCGAAGCATGAGGCGATGCAGGAGGCGAACAAGTGGTACAAGCGGCTGCTGCCGGTGTGGCAGATCGCGCGGTACAAGTCGCCGCTGGTGTGGGCGACGATGGCGGTGTCGAATGTGGCGACGCGGACGCTGCAGCCGGCGATCATTGATATTGTGGCACGGCGGGCGATTGATTTGTATGGGGGGCGACTGGGGCCGATTGCGCCGGGTTGATGTTGTTGAACCTCTCGAATAGCTCAGGCAGTAAACGTGATGCATTAAAGGTAGGAAAATTAGGGGTAGAAAAATTTTCATACCACTCATCTGCCTACCTTAAACTGCTGCGAGTTACCGTCCGTATCACAGTCAGGCTGTCTAGCCCGATTACTTGCTGATGTGGGCGAGAAACTGGCCCCAGCCGCTGGGGCTGAGGGGGGGTTTGCCGCGACGGGCTTCTTCGGAGAGGAGTTGGCTGAGGGTGTGCAGGGCGTTGGTGGTGTGGGTTGCTTCGAGGAAGTCGGGGTCGTTTTGGAAGAGGTGGGAGACGAGGAGGAGGGATTCGATGGCTTTGTCTTTGGTCATGACGCCCTGGGTGGTGAACTCGGCGTTGCGGGTACTGAGGCCGAGGCGGAGGGCCTTGAGGAGGGTGGGGCGGTTGGGGTGATCGGGAGGCAGGGTGGCGGTGAGTTGGGCGAGGGCGCTCATCATGATGTAGTGATAGGCGGGGCGGGCGTTGTGGGGGTCGAGCCAGCGACCGGCGTGGGGGCCGTCGGTGAGTTGGCCCGGGAGGACGCCGAGCAGGGCTTTTTGCAGGGCGGCGTCGAGGTAGCTTGGGTTTTGGGTGACGGCGTGGGCTTTGGCGAGGAGGTGGACGCTGAAGGCGTTGTAGTTCCAGTTGGAGCAGAGGGGACGGGCGAGGGCCCAGTCGGCGGCTTTGAGGGCGGCGGCGAGGTGGCGGGGGTCCTGGGTGACGCTGTGGAGGTCGAAGAGGGCGAGGGCGCATTCGGCGTTGTCGAATTGGAGGCCGCCGTCGCCATGGTCTTCGAAGGCCCAGCCGTTGCGGACGGTTTGATCGAGTTTACCGGCTTTTTCGGCGCGATCGAGGAAGCGGGTGGCGACCTGCATGGCACGGGCATCGGAGGTGCCGCGGGCGGCGGGGAAGGGGAAGCATCCAGCGCCGGCTTGTTCCTGGGTCCAGAGGAGGAAGTCGGCGAGTTGGGTGGCGAGGGTGAGGCAGTCGGTTTTGCCTTGGAGGTTGGCTTTGGCGATGGCGGTGCAGCCGGAGATGATGGAGGCGGGGGCGCGGAGGGGTTCCGTGAGGGCGGTGGGATCGAGGCCGGGTTTCCAGGGGGCGGCGAGTTGTTGGAGGCGGGTGAAGTGGGGGCAGAAACCGAGCTGGGCGATGGCGGGGTCGAGGAGGGGGGTGTTGGGGGGTACTTTTTGGTAGGTGTCGGCGATTTCGGGTTCGCCGGCGCGGGGGCCGAGGCGTTGGCGTTCGGCGAGGGCGATGGAGTGGATGGTTTGGGTGTTGCTGGAAGCGAGGGCGGAGATGAGGTCTTGGGCGTTGGATGGGTTCTCGCCGGGGTGGCAAGCGGTGAGGAGGGGCACGAGGAGGAGCGCGCGGTGGGTCATCGGAGGTCTAACGCTGGTGAGGGAGAGGCGGTCACGAACTTGTGAGGGTGATCTGCCTCGCCAGGTTCTCGAGCATCTTTTCATCTTGTGCAGCGGCGGGGTGTCCTCATCGGCATCCGCAACTGCATG
>CANETF010000376.1 GCA_947440575.1 Verrucomicrobiaceae bacterium | reverse complement strand
TCGTCATTCGTCATTCGTCATTCGTCATTCGTCATTCGTCATTCGTCATTCGTCATTCGTCATTCGTCATTCGTCATTCGTCATTCTCCCCCTCCCCCCATTCCACTCTCCCACCAAAATTATCATCGCCAGACCCCGAGTCCCCCCTATACTCACCCCCACGTATGAAACCCCTCCTCATCTTCGTCGGCCTTCTCATCCTCCTCGGCCTCGTCGTCATGTCCGGCTACAACGGCCTCGTCTCCACTCAGGAAGCCGTCAACACCCAGTGGGCCCAAGTCCAAAACGTTTACCAACGCCGCGCCGACCTCATCCCCAACCTCGTCAAAACCGTCGAAGGCGCCGCCAACTTCGAAAAATCCACCCTCACCGAAATCACCGAAGCCCGCGCCTCCGTCGGCAAAGTCCAGCTCAACAACGCCCCCACCGACACCGCCCAACTCGAGCAATTCGAAAAAGCCCAGGGCGCCCTGAGCGGAGCCCTCGGACGCCTCATGGTCATCGTCGAACGCTACCCCGACCTCAAAGCCAACACCGGCTTCGTCGCCCTCCAATCTCAGCTCGAAGGCACCGAAAACCGCATCTCCGTCGAGCGCGGCCGCTTCAACGAAGTCGTCCAAACCTACAACACCAAAATCAAGAGCATCCCCGCCGTGTTCTACGCCGCCGCCCTCGGCTTCAAAGAGCGCCCCTACTTCCAGGCCAAAGAAGGCGCCGAAGAACCCCCAAAAGTGGACTTCAACTTCGGCGGGGCCAAACCCGCTCAGCCCTAACCGGCCTCGTCCTCCAGCCTGACCCCGTTCCGCCAGCCGCCAAGTACGTTGTTCACGCTTCAGCGTGTCACCCTCCCCCCGAGCGAATCAACCAAGACTCAGCGAAAAGACACCGCGCCTAAAATGACCCGACTCCTCACCGGCCTGTTCCTCGCCTGGCTCGCCGTCAGCGCCCCCGCCGCCGAAGTCATCCCCCCGGCCCCCAAAGCCTTCTTCAACGACAACGCCAACGTCGTCCCCGCCCCCGTCGCCTCCCAGCTCAACGAAACCCTCGCCCAGTTCGAGCGCGACTCCTCCAACCAGCTCCTCGTCGCCATCTTCCCCAAGATGCAGACCGACTCCAGCATCGAGGACTACGCCAACCGCCTCTTCCAAGCCTGGGGCCCCGGCCTCAAAGACAAAGACAACGGCGCCGTCCTCCTCGTCTTCATCCAGGACCGCAAAATGCGCATCGAAGTCGGCTACGGCCTCGAACCCCGCCTCACCGACGCCGAATGCTTCCGCATCATCGAGGAATTAAAACCCCACTTCCGCTCCGGCGACTACACCACCGGCCTCACCAACGCCGTCTCCAGCATGATCGCCGCCACCCAGGGCGAATACACCGGCACCGGCAAAACCCTGAGCGAGCAAAAACAAGACTCCGGATCCAGCCTCCTCGGCACCCTCTTTGTCCTCTTCATCGTTTTCCTGTTTGTCCGGGCCTTCGTAAAGAGCCTCCGCCAAGTCCAACGCGGCGTCGTTTACGGTCCAAACGGCAGCCAAACCCTCCCCGACGTCGCCGCCGCCTCCTGGTGGAATACCTCCTCCAGTTGGGGCGGCAGCGGCGGCGGCTCCTCCTGGGACAGCGGCGGCTCCTCCTTCTCCGGCGGTGGCGGCAGCAGCGGCGGCGGCGGCGCCAGTGGCGACTGGTAACACCCCATGAACACCCAAAAACTCCTCTTCGAAATCCACGACGACGAAATCGCCGCCGCTATCCAGTCCCTGGAACAAAAAACCAGCGGCGAACTCCGCGTTTACGTCACCAACCAAACCACCGACGATGCCCTCGCCGTCGCCTGGAAAGCCTTCGCCCGCCTCGGCATGCACCAGACCGCCCAGCGCAACGGCGTCCTCATCTTCGTCGCCCCCGAAGCCCAAAAATTCGCCCTCATCCACGACCAAGGCTACGCCGGAAAAACCACCCCCGACTTCTGGCAAACCCTCGCCACCCAGCTCCACACCGGCTTCAAATCCGGCGCCTACACCGCCACCCTCGTCCAAGTCATCGCCCAGTGCGCCGAACACATGGCCCAGCACTTCCCCCACCAACCCGGCGACACCAACGAACTCCCCAACACCCTCTTCCGCGAATAGCGCCCTCAGCCCGATTCGCACAAAGAAGATCTTCTCCACCCGCCCAGCGCTGCGGCCAAAGAGGCAAGCCAGTCACCGAAAGCACCCTCTCGACACCAAGATTGCACCCCGTCCCACCATCGTGTAAATCTCAACCCACATCCCCTCACCGACGCCACCCCGGCCAAGCCCCAGCCCCTTTCCCCGCAATCAACCTCCCCATGGCCACGCCCCCCGCACGAGTCGCCGTCATCACCCGCACCATCGACCGCCCCGAATTCCTCCGGCGCTGCCTCGCCAGCCTCCTCGCCCAAACCTATTCCCACTGGCACTGGATCATCGTCACCCCGGATCCCACCAACAGCGTTACCCCGCTCCTGGATCAAAACGCCGCCGCCCTCGCCGGACGCGTCACCGTCCTCCCCTACGCCGCCACCACCCCCGGCATGCGCGGCCTCCCCCTCAATCACGCCATCACCCACTCCGACTCCGAATTCATCACCATCCTCGACGACGACGACACCTGGAACCCCAGGTTCCTCGACACCATGGTCGCCCTCCTCGACCGCCCCCCCGGCACCCTCGCCGCCGGCGCCATCTGCCAAACCGAAGTCATCGAAGAAACCTCCCTCCAGGAAGGCCTCGTGCCCCAGCGCACCTACACCCTGAACCCCCAACTCCGCTCCATCTCCCTCGCCCAGCTCGCCGTCGTCAACCAGTTCTGCATCCACGCCTTCCTCTACCGCCGCACCGCCCTCGCCGCCACCGGCCTCTACCCGGAAGACTACCCCGTCCTCGAAGACTGGCACTTCAACCTCCGCTTCCTCCTCCACCACGACGTCGTCGTCCTCCCCGAACCCCTCACCTACTACCACCAGCGCCCCCACGTCACCTCCACCAGCGAGGCC
>CANETF010000375.1 GCA_947440575.1 Verrucomicrobiaceae bacterium | reverse complement strand
TGAATCAACCTCGGCCGAACCCTCGGCACCGTCCTCAGATACTCCGTCGCCGCAGGCACCTTGAACTTCGCCGCCGGAGTAACCGTTAAGGCCGGTCTCGCTGGAGCAGGCGCCCCCGTCGGAGCCGCTGCCACCGGCGCCGGAGCTGGCGCACCTCCAGGAGCCGGCATCGGTGCCGTCCCAGCTGGTGCCGCCTGCATCTCCTGCCACTTCGCCTTCGCATACGTCACATCTTCAGGACTCAAAAGCGCAATCGGCACACTCACCTCCGTCCCATCCTTCCGCCGCATCTTCACCGCCCCAGCCGCCGTATCCACCCCCACCATCTCCGCCCCTAGCGCCCGACCCGACTTGTCCTTCCACATCCGATACTCCTGCCCCGGCAGGTCATCTGCCGAACAAACAAAAACACCGAGCACACCGGCCAAAATCAACGAAGAGCGCTGCATAGAAAATTCAGGGTTGGAATTACCCTCCAAAACAACGGCTTTCACCCCCCAGGTCAAGCCTGGAAGCAGGCATCCGGTTTCAATTCTCAGGACTCCGGCGCCGCCTCGATCCCCTCCAGCCGTGTCGTCACACTCTGCCGAATCGGCAAATTCTTGCCCTCATGCACAATCACAAGGCTCCCCAGAAACATCGAAAGCGATACCGCATGCCTCTCCAAATCAAAAAAAATGTGCCCCGAAATCGTCGAATCCCCCCCCAGCTTGATCGCCCGCTTATCCGCCTCTCCCGCTCCCTTGGCAGCCTGCGCCAATCGCCCCTGAAAGGACACCTTGGCATGCTTCCTCGCATCACGATCCAAGTTCTCCACGTAATGGCAGTTCATCTTCACATCCATTTCCCCCGACTGCGGAAAGGTCATTTGCTCGATCGAGGTCCACTTGTCACCCGCCATCACCTCAGGCCTCGGCAGCACCATCTCCAATGACCTCCGGTAAAGCTCCGCCACTTGCCGGGCGTCCACCACCGCCAGCAGACTCGGTTCACTGTCCGGAGTCGCCACCGGCTGATCCACCGTCCCAAGCTCGATAAACCGATCCTCCGCCGAATAAATCAAACTGAACCCCCGCCCGGAACTGTCCGCCAGCATCTGCCTCAACGCCGGATCCGACTCGCTGGGCTCCTCGGAATCATAAAGAAACGTCTTCCCCTCCGCCTGCATCCGCGCTCGCAACGTCACAAACCGCACCACCAGCTCCTTCGTCCCCGCCACCTTCCCAGGCCGAACCGTCACATCCGTCGTCTGAATCACCTGCAGCACCTGGTCACCTTCCTTGTCCAACCCCTTCAACGACAAAATGGTCTCCGTCTCAGTCTGAAACAAGTAGCGCTTCCCCAGCTCCCATCGCCACGCCAGCCGCCGCGTACTGTCATCCACCTTCCCCGCTTCCTGCGACTTCAGTGCCCCAATCCCGACTGCATTGAGCAGCAAAAAACACAGCATCTGGGACCATCGCAACGATTGAGATTCGGGCATCCCCATTGCTAAAAGACCCTCCAGAAAATGCAACCCCAGGGAAACTTTCCCCCTCGCCTCTCAAAACAATCCAAAATAAATTTTGAAACTTGGCACGGTTGCCGCTTATTGAAGGAACACGCACTGCGTCCAAGGGTTATTTAGCAACCGCACTCCCTTGGTCGTTGCATTTTGCGGAAACACATCATAATTGCTCCAAGCCATGAAAAAAGTCGAAGCGATCATTAAACCCTTCAAATTGGAGGATGTTAAGGAGGCCCTCTCTGAAGTCGGAGTGGAAGGTATGACCGTCGTGGAAGTCAAAGGTTTCGGCCGTCAGAAAGGCCATACTGAGATCTACCGCGGCAGTGAATACACCGTGGACTTCCTCCCTAAAGTCAAAATTGAAGTGGTCGTCGATGACAGCCGCGCCGATGCCGTCGTTGACGCGATCGTCAAGGCCGCAAACACCGGTAAAATCGGTGATGGCAAAGTCTTCCTCAGCGACGTCATCGAAGCCGTCCGCATCCGCACGGGTGAGCGCGGGGCCGATGCCATCGCCGGGAGTTAATTGATTTCCCCCAATACCTGAAGTCTTAACCTGACACCTGTCCACGGCCAGCCCGTAGACAGGTGTTTTTTTGTGCCCAGTCGCCTCCACCCACCCGCCTCTAATGGATTCCACTATAGCCCTGTTGCGGCCCTCCCGCATGCTAAGAGCCGTATCCAACCCCAATATTCAAAACCGTCGCCTCATCCTAGTGTCGCCCTGTGTCCAACAACCTCAAACCACAGCGCGCCATGAATATCGAACTCAATCCCACCAACACCCCCGCCACCGACAACACCCGTGCCCAAGCCGCCGGTCGTCGTCGATTCGTCCAAAATCTCTCGGATAGCGAGCTCTTCCAGCACTATCACCACGCCTTCCACACCTTGACCGGCCTGCCCCTCGGCCTCGAAGTCATCGCCGAAGGCGCCGAGTTCTCAGAACCTCAAACCACCACTGGTGTCGCCGGAGTGGTCGAAACCCTTGTCCCGGTCAAAGTCGGCAAACATCACCTCGCCGCCCTTCGCACCGGAGGCGTCCGCCTCCAACCCGCCACCGCCGACCATTTCGCCCCCGTCGCCAAAGCCCTCCTCGACGGCGACCACTCCGCCGCCGAGATCCGCGGTGCCAAAGTCCACTTCGAGCACGTCCCCATCATGGACCCCGTCCGCTATGAGGCCGCCATCGCCATCCTCACTTCCTTCTCCCTCCAACTTGGCGAGTCCGCCCACCGCCTCCTCTTCGCCCACGCCACCCACGAACCCGAACCCGTTCGCAACGCCAAAAACTTCATCCATCGTCACCTCGGCGAACAAATGAGCCTCGAAGCTGTGGCGACCGCCGTGAACGTCAGTCCTTTCCACTTCTGCAAGCTCTTCAAGCGCTCCACCGGCCTCACCTTCACCGACTTCGTCAACCGCGCCCGGGTCGAAAAAGCCAAGCGCATGCTCCTTCGCCCCGCCGCACGCATCACCGAAATCGCCTACGACGTGGGCTTCCAAAGCCT
>CANETF010000374.1 GCA_947440575.1 Verrucomicrobiaceae bacterium | reverse complement strand
TAGCGGGTGACGAGCTTGCGGCCCCAGAGGTCGTCGCTATTGATGATGAGGTGGCCGTGGCCCTGAGTGGCGACGATTTCGAAGAGGCGCACTTTGGCAGCAAAGTAGTTCTCCATGCTGCCGTGGTAGTCGAGGTGGTCTTGAGTGAGGTTGGTGAAGATGGCGGTCTCGAAGGGGAGACCGTGGGTGCGCTGCTGGTCGAGAGCGTGGGAGGAGACTTCCATGGCGCAGCCGCGGCAGCCGTTGGTGCGCATTTCGGAGAGGAGCTGCTGGATTTCCAGGCTTTCCGGAGTGGTGTGGGTGGCGGGGACCTGGGTGCCGCCGAGGTCGTAGAAAATGGTGCCGAGCAGGCCTGCGCGGAGCTGGCCGGCGTTCATCAGGTAGTGGATGATGAAGGCGGTGGTGGTTTTACCATTGGTGCCGGTGACGCCAGCGATTTTGAGTTGGCGAGCGGGGTAGTTGTAAAAGGCGGCGGCGGTTTGAGCGAGGGCGATTCGGGCGTGGCGGACGTGGACCCAGGGGATTTTGGAATCGGATGGGGGGGCCTGTTCAGAGAAGATGACGGAGGCACCGGCTTTGATGGCGGTGGGGATGAAGCGATTGCCGTCGGCGTTGGTGCCGCGCAAGGCGAAGAAGGCGGTGCCGGGAGTGACGGAACGGGAGTCGTAGGCGATGGCTTCGATGGGAGTGTCGAGGGAGCCGCTGGGAACGGGGGCGTCGAGAAGAGGGAGGAGGTCGCGGAGGATAATCATTGGCTGCCTCCTTTCTCTTGGTTTGGCTGTTGAGCGACTACTTTCTCAGAACGTTCGACGCGAACGTCGAGGTGATTGAGGGCGGTGCTGACAAGTTCGGCGAAAAGAGGGGCAGCGATCAGGCCGCCGCGGACGGCTTTGGCGGTGGCGGCTTTGGGGTTGTCGACAGCGACGACACAGGCGACGCGGGGTTTGTCAGCAGGGGCGAAACCGGCGAAGGAGACGAGGTATTGGTCGTCGCGGTAGGCTTTGGTTTTGGGGTCGTAGACGCGGCGGGTGCCGGTTTTGCCAGCGACGCGGAGGCCTTCGATTTTGGCGCGGCTGCCGGTGCCATCGGTGACGCCTTTTTCGAGCATGAAGCGGACTTGATCGGCCGTGCGGGCGGTGCAGGCCTGGCGAATGGGAACGGGGCGGCAGATTTCGAGGCGGGTGCCATCATCGTGGAGGATGCGGTCGATGAGGCGAGGTTTCATGAGGACGCCGCCGTTGGCGATGGCGCCGTAGGCCATGACCTGCTGAAGGGCGGTGGCGGTCATGCCGTAGCCGTAGCTCATGCGTGAGAAGTCAACGGCGGTCCATTTTTCGAAGGGCTGCCAGCGGCCGCCGGGTTCTTTGCAGATGCCGAGGCCGGTGGGGGTGCCGAAGCCGAAGTTGCGGAGGGTTTTTTCATAGGCGTCCCAGCCGAGGGAGCGGGCGATCTTGTAGGTGCCGATGTTGCTGGAGTGGGCGAGGACGCCCCAGGCGGGCTGGGTGCCGAGGTTCCATTCGTCATCGTGGATGTCAGCGGTGCCGAGTTCGGAGGAGGAGTAGGTGCCGGTCTCGCAATCGATGGGCGTGTGGGGGTTGATTTTGCCGGCATCGAGGGCACCTGCCATGGCGACGATTTTCATGACGGAGCCGGGTTCGTAGGCGTCTGAGACGGGGATGTTGCGCCAGTTGCCGGAGTTTTCCTCGATGTTGAGGTGGGGGCGGCAGGCCATGGCGAGGATGGAGCCGGTGGCGGGGTCGGTGAGGATGGCGACGACGCTTTTCGGGCCGTGGAGGGTGTAGGCTTGATCGACGATGGCTTCGACGCTGTCCTGGAGGTTCATGTCGATGGTGAGGAAGACATCGGAGCCGTTTTTGGCGGGGATGGTTTCGCCACGGAAGAGGGGGAGTTCGATGCCGCGGCGGTCTTTTTCGATGAAGCGTTTGCCGGGGGTGCCACGGAGGATGTTTTCGCAGAGTTGTTCGACGCCCCAGATGCCGCCGGTGTCTTTTTTGGTGGCCCCGAGGGTGAGGGTGAGTCGGTCCTGGGAGGCGCGGCGGCGTTCGGTGCCGGGGCGGATGTAGACGCCGATGATGTGGCGGCTTTTGAGGTAGGATTCGAGGTCTTCGGCGGCTTTGGCGGGGATGTCGGTTTTGACGACGGTGACGGGACGGGGATCCTGGAGAGCGGTGAGGACTTGGCTGGCCTCCATGTCGAGGGGTTGAGCGAGGGAGGTGGCGATGTGCTGCTGGTAAGTGGCGAGGAGTTCCTCGGTGCTCATGCGGGAAGCGAGCTCCTCAGGTTTGACATCGAGGACTTTGGCGAGGTGGGTACGGACGAGGGAGGGCTGGACGAGGTGGTCGTGGTCGGTGTGGAGTTCCCAGGATTTCTCGTCGAAAACGAGGTATTCGCCGGAGCGATCGCGAATGGAGCCGCGCTGAGCGGGGAGGAGGCGGACGTCCTGGAAGCGTTCGGCGGCGAGGTTGGAGAGGTGGTCGTGTTGACGGACTTGAAACTGAAAAAGCTGATAGGTGATGACGGAGAACCCGACAAGCAACACGCTGGTCACGACCATGATGCGGGTGCAGATGGAGCGATCTCGGCGGAGTTGAGTCTGGTTGGGGAGGGGTTGCATCAGCGGGAGGTTTTGGCGTTCACGAGGGTTTGGGCGACGGTTGGGTTGAGGGAAGGGGTGGTGGCGACGGCTTCGGAGGTGTCGATCCTGGAAAGGGAGATGATGGAGGCGGGTTCGATGGGTTTGAGGAAGGTGCCGCCGGCGGTGAGTCGTTCGTGGACTTTGTCGCGATTGAGGCTGGTATCGATGCGCTTCTCGAGGGCGTGAATTTCTTGATGGAAGAGGGCGATTTGGTGTTCGATGCGGCGTTGTTCGTCGGCGAGGGCGGCGAGGCGATTGCGGGAGACGACGAAGGCGATGAAGGCGCTGGCGAGGGTGATGCAGAGGAGGGTGGCGACGGTGAGGCTGGCGACGCTGAGGCGATTGCGGTAGGCTGGGCGGCG
>CANETF010000373.1 GCA_947440575.1 Verrucomicrobiaceae bacterium | reverse complement strand
GATTGCGGATTGCGGATTGCGGATTGCGGATTGCGGATTGCGGATTGCGGATTGCGGATTGCGGATTGCGGATTGCGGATTGCGGATTGCGGATTGCGGATTGCGGATTGCGGATTGCGGATTGCGGACGGGGGGGATTTGTGCGGTTCTGGACGAAGTTAGATGGGGATTTTTGGTGGGAGGTATTGGGGGTGGGGTGGTAAACGATTGATTTGGAGGGGGTTGCGATGGGAGGGGGCGTGATGAGGGGGTGGTTGGATGATTGGCGGTGACGGTGATGGGGTTCCAAATTCGTCAAACTTTTGCAGGTGAATTGCGGGCCTTCCTTGACTTCTGTCGCCACAGTTGCTTCAACCTATGATTCCCGAACGATTTCTCCATGGCGGCTATGCTTAAACTCGAAGAAACAGGTGAAGTTTTTACTCTCCTGGACTTCAACCTGATTGGGCGGAGCCAGGATGCGACGATTCGGTTGTTGGACACGGGGGTGTCGCGGCAGCATGCAACGATTCGGCGGGATGGGAAGCAGTTTTGGTTGACGGATTTGGGGAGTGCGAACGGGACGTTTGTGAATGAGGTGGCGATTTCTGCGGCGCGGGCGTTGCGGCACAAGGATTTGGTGCAGTTTGGCACGACGGTGTTTCTGTTTGATCATGAGGAGTCGGATGCGACGCGGGAGTTGACGCTGGGGACGAGCACGCAGGTGATTCAGACGGTGGCGATGCCGGTGAAGACGGTGAAGGCGACGCTTTTGGTGGGGGATTTGAGGGATTTCACGGCGATTTCGGCGCAACTGACGGCGGAGGAGGTGGCGGCGATGCTGCGGGAGTGGTATGCGGATTGCGAGGCGATTTTGAAGCCTCGGGGGGCGGTGATCGACAAGTTCATTGGGGACGGGGTGTTTGCGTATTGGCCGAGTTCGGATGCGGAGGTGCGGGCGAAGGCGGTGGAGGCGGCGAGGCTGATGAGCGGGCCGCCGGTGACGCCGTCACCGACGCGGCGCTGGCTGCAGCAGAATTTGGGGATCACGGTGACGTGCCATGTGGGGTTGAATGTGGGATCGGTGGCGCTGGGGGCGATGGGGCGCGGGGTGAGCACGGCGGTGGGTGAGGCGGTGAATGTGACGTTCCGGATTGAGACGCTGACGCGGAAGCTTTCCAAGCAGGTGCTGGCGAGTGCGGGTTTTGTGCAGGGTTGCAAGGGTTTGGAAGGGAGTTTTCAGCCGATGGGGGTGCATCAACTGAAGGGGCAGCCTGATCCGGTGGAGGTGTTTTCGGTGGTGCTGCCGGAGGGGTGAGCATTTTTTTGAAGTTTGATTGAATGCCGAAGGGGGTTTCGTCGTCGTAATCGATGTCGGGAGCGATTTGAGCCCTGATTTTGTTCCACTTTTTAACTGAACTGAATATGAGAACTCGATACCGTGTGATGTTGGCGTTGGTGGGAGGTCTGGTTTTGTCGTCTTCGCTGGTTTCCTGCGTGAATCCGTATGGTTACTACGGGCCGAACCAGAGTGTGGGAGGGGTGTTGGGGGCGGGCGCCGGGGCGTTGGCGGGGGCGGTGATTGGGAACCAGAGTGGGCGGCCACTGGAGGGGGCGGCGATTGGGGGGGCGATCGGAGCGGTGGCGGGGTCGGCGATTGGGAATGCGCAAGACCGGGTGGTGTATGGGAATCCGGCGCCTTATTATGGACAGGTGCCGGTGGTGTATCAGCCGGCTCCGGTGATCGTGCAGCGGCGGTATGTGACGACGGGATTTGGATGGGGTGGTGGGGGATGGAACAATGGGTGGGGTGGTGGCTGGGGTGGGGGATGGGGTGGTGGGTATTGCGCGCCGCCGCCGTGCTGGTGAGTATTTGAGTCATGGCTGGGAGCCATCACCCATTGGTGGGCGGGTAAGATGCGGGGTGGGGATGGCGTTTTATGGCGCATGAGATCTCGCCGGCATTTTTTGAAGTCTGTTGTTCGCACAGGGGGTGCGGTGGTGGCGGGCTTTCCGACGATCGTGCCGAGGCATGTGCTGGGTGGGCCGGGCTTTGTGCCGCCGAGTGAGAAGATCAATCTTGCCGTGATCGGGGCGGGGGGGAAGGGGAAGCAGAATACGAAGGAGCTGCTGAATCATGAAGATGCGCAGGTGGTGGCGATTGTGGATCCGGCGGAATTTTGGGATGTGTCGATGTTTTATTACAAGACGGATGCGGGGAGGGGGCCGGTGAAGAAGATGGTGGAGGGGCATTACGCGGCGAAGACGCCGAATTTTAAGGTGGCGGAGTATGAGGATTTTCGGGAGATGCTGGCGAGGGAGAAATCGATCGATGCGGTGGTGTGTTCGACGCCTGATCACACGCATGCTTATGTGTCGGTGCTGGCGATGCGGGCGGGGAAGCATGTGTATTGTGAGAAGCCGTTGACGCACAATGTGTGGGAGGCGCGGCTGGTGTCGAAGGTGGCGAAGGAGACGGGGCTAGCGACGCAGATGGGGAATAGCGGGCACAGTACGGAGGGGATCCGGCAGACGGTGGAGTATTTGAGGGCGGGGGCGATTGGGACGGTGCGGGAGGCGCATTCGTGGGTGCCTGCGACGCGGTGGAATCCGGGATTGAAGGGGTTGCCAGAGGGGGAGATGGCGATGCCGAAGGGGTTGAACTGGGATTTGTGGCTGGGACCGCGCGAGCCGAGGGCGTTTCATCAGGCGTATGCGCCGGTGGCGTGGCGGGATTTTTGGAGTTTCGGCTGCGGGGCACTGGGGGATTTTGGGTGTCACGACATGGATGCGGCGACGTGGGCGTTTGATTTGCCTGCGCCGGAGAGTGTGGAGATTCATCCGGCGGGGTATGCGGATGGGGACATTGCGCCGTATGGGGAGATCGGGTATTACCATTTCCCGGCGCGGGGGGGACAGCCGCCGTTGAAGCTGACGTGGTATTCGGGGGGCTTGCAGCCGGAGCATCATGAGGCGCTGCCGGAGAACTTCAAGTTGCCGAAGCGGGGGGTGATGTTTGTGGGTGAGAAGGGGGTGATTCAGTGTGACG
>CANETF010000372.1 GCA_947440575.1 Verrucomicrobiaceae bacterium | reverse complement strand
CTGAGCCAGCGAGGCCTTGAACGATTCGACTTGGGAAGAAGCCTCGCTCATGAGCCCTTGATGGGCTTTGGCATCGGCTTCCAGGGATTGAATGCGCGCGAGCGCTTCGGTGAGTTGATCCTCGACGGTTTTCATGGATGCCCTGGAACTCGTGTCAACTTGGCCCCCGTGGAGGGAGCGCAGGCGGGCAAGCACCTCGTCCCGACTCTTTACCGTGCCGGCCAGGTTGAAGCGCTGAGCTTTGCGGGCGCTGAAGGTTTGACCTTCCATCGCCTCGTCAGGAATGCGTCGCCCTCGCGCGAGCACGGCTGCTTTGAAGTCCGCGGCGATCTCCTCGATGTCGGACTGGATCAACTCGCGTTGCTCTTCGGTAAGCGAGACGCCCGGCGTGCCCATGGCCTTGAACTTGCCGGCAGCAAACACCTCCACCTTGAGCCCCTGGTTGCGGAGCTTTTCGGTGCTATCGACAAACGGCAGGATAACCCCGATGGACCCAACCCGGGCGCTTGGCGTAGCGTAGATGGCATCGGCCTGCGAGGCGATCCAGTAAGCAGCGCTGCTCATCTGTCCCGCGCTGAACGCATAGACGGTCTTGCGCTTTGCGGCGTCCGCCACGGCCTGCCCCAACTCAGGTGTTCCGTTCACGGTGCCGCCAGGCGAATCGATGTCCAAGAGCAAGGCATTTACGTCCTCCCGTTCGACCGCCTCACTGATGGCGGCCGACACCTGGTCCATGTCGGTAGCTCCAAACAGCAGAACGGAGAACAGATCCGGCTGGCGCATTAGCGGTCCGTGGACTCGAACCGATGCAATACCGTTTTCGACCGAGAGCAGGGGGTTCGACTCCCTTTCAGGGAGATTCAGCCGGGTATCAAAAAACGCCACGGCTTGGGTCGCCATGGCCTGCATGGCTTCGGTGGTGATAAGCCAGGGTTGACGGGCAAAGAGGGAATCAAGGGCGGTCACGCCCTGGCTGGAGTGTCAACGGCGTTGTTGCGTGCGCTGAAAATGGACATATCATCTTCACCGTGAGTATTACCCTCGAAGTTGAAGATTCAGTGCTGAACGCATTGCCACTCGCGGCAGGCGAGCGCGAGCGTCATATGCAAATTGAGCTCGCATCGCGCTACTACGCCAAGGGTTGGCTCACTTTCGGTAGTGCTGCCCTTATGGCCGGTCTCGACCAATATGCATTCGCTTGTGAACTGGCCGAGAGAGGCATACCCCGAGACTATGGTTTAACTGAAGCCATGGAGGATTTGGCGGATGCTTGTGGTGAGTGACACCTCGCCGATATCCAATCTCGCAGTAATTGGTCGGCTATGCTTGCTGAAATCGAGATACCGACGCGTCCTGATACCTCCGAAGGTTTGTGAAGAGCTCGACCGACTGTCTCATTCTGGTGGTGCAAAAGAAGTCGCTGATGCGTTAGCGGAGGGGTGGCTGGCAATTGAACCTCTGCTGGATCAAACATCTCTGAGCAGATTGGAAGCGCGTGTCGATCCAGGCGAAGCCGCTGCAATCTGCCTCGCCGAGTCAATCAATGCAGACAAACTCTTGGTGGATGATCGGAAGGGACGCGAATTAGCTCGTGAACGAGGAATTAAAGTCGCAGGTCTTCTGAGCGAGCTGGTGCACGCCAAACTCAAAGGTCAGTTGCCTTCCGTCCGCTCAGAAATGATAAGGTTGCAGACAGAGGCGAGGTTTTTCATACGCGACGACATCAAAGCGTTTATCCTGGCTCAGGCTGGGGAGTAGCCGTCCCGCCACTGGGCTTCCAAAGCATTTCCACAGGCACTCCATGCTTGGCAGCCACCTCCAAAATCATTTTCGCATCCCTCGCCCGCCGCTCCAGTTCCTCCCCGAAGTCGGCGCCTAGCTCCTCGTAGTGGTCGCTGATCGTCTTGAGCCCCATCTCCACATCGGCCCGATTCTGCTGGGCTTCCCGTCCCGCATCCACCGTGATGCGCCTTGGCGTCACGCAGGAAATCTTCCACCATCCCGGTACTGCTTCCAGTTCCCCTCGATCAATCGCATCCCCAATCACATAGAACCACACCGGTTTGATGAATCGCTGAATGAGAATCATCTGCCTGTAGGAGAATCGGCGATCTGCCTTCGCCACCACCATGCGCACTCCTGCCCCGCCAATCTTTGACGAGTCCGCGGCGAACTCGTACGGCAGAATTCCAAGAGCCGAGTCGCGCCGCAAATGCTCAAGGAACCCGGTGAAGGTTGGGCTCGGCCGCTTCGGCTCAAAGGAATCGAGTGATTCGTGCGGTTTGAGCGCCACCAACTTGCCACCGGTGATGCGTTGCAGTGAGTTGGGATCGCTCTGACCGAGTTCAGCCTGCGCTTCGCCAGTGATGGCGAAATCCGAATCGTCATCCAAATCCCCTGATTCCGTTTTCAGGATCCTCGTCACATCACAGTTGTCCTTCACCGCGTGCTTCTCCATGGCGATCAGTTCCATCTCGTCGAGAATGTGATTGATCGAGTGCTGAATCGTCGGAGCGTTACGCGCGGCAGTCACCTGCTCGGGTTCAAACACATGCAGCACACTCGCGGCAGGCAGTTCTCGCTGCCCACCCAAATCCTCCAACACCCGATAGGCAAGCGGAGCTCCCCAGGCGTCCAGACGGATGCCGTTGTGGGTGTCGCCAAACCCGGCTGCGTCTCCGATTCGGTGGGCTTCAATCAATTGCAGCGCGGCGATGCCGATCCGGCTGCGCGTCAGGTGGATGAAGTATTCGCCATCGACGTCCATGCCACGGCACACCAGCGATTGGACCTCCTCGAAACTGAATCGTCCTGTGACCTCGCATCGAGCTGACCACGCACGGAAGTAGGCCTCTGCCCGCCGGTTCCACTCGCCGTCATCCGATTGCGCCTGCGGCCGAATGCCATCCCCAGTCGAGTAGATGGTCATGTTGCCGACCATTTCCCGCACGAACCCGGAGTTTTTCGCCAGGTAGCGGGAGCGGCGGATCAGTTCCCGGTGAATGTGAGGTGTCAGATCCTGCTTTGCAT
>CANETF010000371.1 GCA_947440575.1 Verrucomicrobiaceae bacterium | reverse complement strand
TTGCGATGTGGAAAACAATCACTGGCCGCGGCGATTGGTGAAGACGCCGTTTCAGTTGTACAAGGAGGAGAAGGCGAAGAATCCGATGCAGGAGGCGAAGAAGCCGGTGAAGGAAGATGAGAAAGAGGAAAAGGAAGAGGTGAAGAAGGAAGAAGTGAAGAAGGCGAAGGGGGTGTCGAAGTGAGAGGGGCTTGGTTGTTTTTAGTGGCGGTTCTGCCGATGGTGGTGTTGGGGCATCCGGGGCATGACTCAGTGATGGAGGCGGTGTTCCGGAGGGAGACGGGGATGCTGGAGGTGACGGTGAGTGTGCACGCGGGGGATTTGGAGAAGGCTTTGATACAGGCGTCCGGGCAGAAAGTGGTGCTGAGTGCGGCTGAGGATGAGGCCGTTGATGAAATGATTCTGGCGTATTTGGGCCGGTCGATCTCGATTGAAGGATCGGATGGCAAGCGTCCGGTTTTTTCCTGGGTGGGACGGGAGGTGGTGGAGGCGAATGGGCACCATGTGGATGGGGAGCTGATGCGATTGCACTTTGAGGTGGCGCTGCCGGGCGGTCTGGAAGGGGTGAAGCTGCGGCAGGCGGCTTTTTGCGAGGTGCATGATGATCAGATCAACCTGGTGCATCTGCGAGATGGGGAGCGGAAGGTGACGCTGGGGTTTAGTCCTGGGCGTGAGCCTCAGGTGGTGCGGTTGGGGGGAGGTTGAACATTGAAGGAATGAGACTGGCAGAAAGATTTGGGGGCAGAAAAAAGGGGGCCACGAATGGCACGCAGAGGCGCGGAGGGGGAGGAGGCGCAGAGGGGGGACTGGGAGACTGGGAGTTGTTTGGATGGGGTGCGTTGAGGGTGTTTGCGGGGTTGCTGCGGAATCGGCATTCCGCGCGCCTGTGGGGGATCAACGTTGAACGTTGATAGCGGGGGCTACTCGGTGGCGGTGATTTTGATGCCGATGTTGCGGTAGGCTTCGGTGATTTCGGTGGCGAGCTGGGCGTAGGGGCGGCCGGCGATGAGTTTGTCGAGGTGTTTGAAGGGGGCGGTGGTGGGTTCCATGTCGGGTGGGGTCAATCCAGAGGGGTAGGTGAAGCGGCCGCCGGGCATGCGCTTGACTTTGGGGTTGGCGAAGAAGGTTTGGAGGGCCTGGACTTCGCCGTAAACGCTCTCAAAAAAGTCGATGAAGCGCTCGCCTTTGCCGGTGCCGTCGAGGTGATTGAAGTAGTATACGAGGAGGGAGGAGCGGAGGTAGAGTTCGCGCATGGTGTAGGAGCCGGTGGCTTTGGTGTCCCACTGTTCGCGATTCATGGTGAGGTGCTCTTTGATGGAGCCGAGGTTGATGGGGGCGCCGTTTTGGGTGTTTTGGTCGACGTGTTCTTTGATGCCGGTTTTGTGGCTGCCGATGCGGAAGGTGCCGGCGTTGTTGGGGATCATTTCGGTGTATTCGGCGGTGCCTTCGATGATCCATTTGGGGAGGAAGCGGAGGTAGTCGTGCATCATCTGGTGGGTGATTTCGTGCACGAGGGTGTCATTGCGGAAGTTTTCGTTTTTGAACCAGGTTTTGCCTCGCCTTTCCAATCCGAGGCTGGGGAAGGGGATTTTGAAGATCATGTCGCCGCTGTCGTAGACGCCGCCGGAGTTGGTGGGGCCGCCGTTGTTGGTGTAGTCCTCCCGGGTTTCGTAGAGGGCGGCCTGGTAGCGTTCGAGGGGGGCGGGTGGGGTGCAGACGATGCCCCAGGGGAGGGCGGAGACGAGGAGGCGGGTGGCTTCGAAGGTGCGGGCGATTTCGGTCATGACGCTGCCGGCGAGTTTGTCCTGCGACATGAATTCGAAGGAGTCGGTCTGGTAGATGAATTTTCGGTTTTGGGGCTCTTCGAGGACGAGCTGGAGTTTCTCCATGGTGCGGGTGGCGACTTCGATTTTGTCTGGCCAGGTGCGTTTGGAGGGGGGGAGGCGGGTGGTGGTGGATGAAGGGGCAGTGGGGGTGGCGGCGGGTTGCTGTTTGGCGAAGGCTTTGTCTTCGGGGCTGAGCTGGGCGAGGGGGAAGGGGACGATTTTGCCGTCTTTGAGGATGAGCTGGACGGAGGTGTCCTGGAGGCCGCCGAAGGTGGCTTCGACTTTGCGGCCTTGGACGTCGGTCCAGGTGCGGAGGGTGGGGGCCTGCTGGGCGGCGCAGGTGAGGGTCAGCCAGGCGGTGATGGCGAGGACGCGGTGATGCGATGGGAGATGGGGGCGCATTTGCGGGAAATGGGATTGCGGGTGGGTGGGGTGCCATGCAACGGTGGCGAGGTGACTATCCATTCTCTGTCTTTGATTGCAATTTCTCTCCTGTGCTGCGGGTGCGGGCGTCTGAGCGTGGTGGCGGAGGATAAGGGGTGTGTTTGGGTGGCGGAGTCGGGCCGGGGTGGGAAGGTTTTTTTGTGCGGGACGATTCACTTGCTGAGGGAGTCGGATTATCCTTTGCCGGCGGCGTATGAGGTGGCGTATGCGGCGGCGGAGGAGTTGGTGTTTGAGCTGCCGCCGGGGGCGAGTGAGTCGCCGGAGCTTTCGCGGCGGATGCAGGAGCTGGGGATGCTGCCGGCGGACGCGGCTTTGCAGAAGCAGCTCCCAGCGGAGGAGTGGAAGCGGGTCAGTGATTGGGCGACGAGGCGGGGGGTGGATCCGGCGGTGATGGATCGGATGCGGCCGTGGTATGCTTCTTTGCTGATGGTGGCGACGGAGTATGCGGCGCTGGGGGCGGCGGCGGATCGCGGGGTGGATCAGTTTTTTGAGGAGCGGGCGAAGAAGGATGGGAAGGCGGGGTCGGGCCTGGAGACGGTGGAGCAGCAGTTGGCGCTTTTTTCCGGGATGACGGGGGAGCAGGAGCGGGAGGTGCTGGAGCAGACGCTGGCGGAGATGGCGTCGGTGGAGGCGGAATATGAGAACATGATCCGGGCGTGGAAGCAGGGGGATTTGGAGGCGCTGCAGGCGTTGCTGTTTCGGGAGGCGGAGCGGTATCCGGATCTGATGGATTCGTTCTTAAACGCGAGGAATCGGGCGTGGGTGCCGGTGTTGGCGAAGG
>CANETF010000370.1 GCA_947440575.1 Verrucomicrobiaceae bacterium | reverse complement strand
GGGCTGCTGTTTGACCAGGGGTTGCGGGATCCGAATCGGTTTGCGGAGACGCTGTCGGCGTTGGAGGCGGTGTTGGGGAGGGGGCGGGTGGGGCGGGTGGAGCGGCTGCCGTCGAGGCGGGTGGATGGGTTTCGGGTGGTGCCGTTTTTGGAGGCTGGGGTGAAGGGGGCGGTGAGTGTGGGTGTGGGTGATGGGGTGCTGGGGTTGCCGATGGCGCGGTTTCGGACGGGGCGTGGGGTGCGGGTTTTGATGCGGGAGCGGAGGCCGGCGTTGTTGACGATGGGAAGTGTGACGAGGGCGCTGCGGGCGGTGGAGGGGCCGTGTTTTTTGTCTGGGGAGTGGTGGGATGAGGGGTTGGGGTGGGAGAAGGTGATCTGGGAGGTGGTGGATGAGGTGGGGGGGATGTATCGGGTGGTGTGTGAGGGTGGGGTTTGGTGTGTGGAGGGGGTGTATGGGTGAGTTTTTTGAGCTGCATGCGCGCAGTGCGTTTTCGTTTTTGCGGGGGGCTTCGTCCCCGGAGGAGATGGTGGTGCGTGCGTGGGAGTTGGGGATGGGGTGTTTGGCGGTGACTGATCGGGATGGGGTGTATGGGTCGGCGAGGGCGCATCACAAGGCGAAGGAGCTGGGGTTGCGGGCGATTGTGGGGTGTGAGGTGACGATGGAGTGCGGGTGTGTGCTGCCGGTGATTGTGCGGACTCGGGTGGGGTATCAGAATCTTTGCCGGATGCTGACGCGGTCGAAGGTGGGGGTGGCGAAGGGGGAGGGGCGGGTGAGGTGGGAGGCGCTGGAGGGGTATGCGGAGGGGTTGAGTGTTTTGACGGGAGATGAGGAGGGGGTGTTGGGATGGGGACGGGGGGAGCCGCTGGTGATGCTGGAGACGTTGAAGCGGGTGTTTGGGCGGGAGCATGTGTTTGTGGAGTTGAATCGGCACCGGGTGCCGCGGGAGAATGTGCGGGTGCGGGAGCGGTGCGAGTTGGCGGCGCGGGCGGGGCTGCGGGTGGTGGCGTGCAATGCGCCGGTGTATGCGCGGTGGGAGGGGCGGATTCTGCGTGATGCGTTCACGGCGCTGCGGCATCACACGCATTTGGATGAGGCGGGGCTGCTGCTGGAGGCGAATGCGGAGCGGTGTTTGAAGGGGGAGGCGGAGATGTGGGAGTTGTTTGCGGATCTGCCGGAGGCGGTGGAGGAGTCGGGGCGGATTGTGGAGACGGTGGCGTTTGGGTTGGAGAATCTGGGGTATGAGTTTCCGCGGTATGAGGTGCCGGGGGGGCATTCGCAGGATAGTTTTTTGCGGGAGCGGACGGAGGTGGGGGCTGGGGGTCGGTATGGGGAGATCACGCCGGAGGTCCGGGCGCAGTTGGAGCATGAGTTGCGGCTGATTTCGAAGCTGGGGTTCAGCGGGTATTTTTTGGTGGTGTGGGATGTGGTGCGGTGGGCGCGGGAGCAGGGGATTTTGGTGCAGGGTCGGGGGAGTGCTGCGAACAGTGCGGTGTGCTACAGTTTGGGGATCACGAATGTGGATCCGATTGCGCAGAGGCTTTTGTTTGAGCGGTTTTTGAGTGAGGGGCGGAACACGTGGCCGGACATTGATCTCGATTTGCCGAGCGGGGTGCAGAGGGAGCGGGTGATACAAGAGGTGTATCGGCGATTTGCGCCGTATGGGGCGGCGATGACGGCGAATGTGATCACGTATCGGGGGCGGAGCGCGATGCGGGAGATGGGGAAGGTTCTCAATCTGCCGCAGGATGTGATGGAGCGGTTCAGTGATTTGTATGCGAGCGGGGATTTTCCGCACACGCTGGGGTTGGAGGATCAGGTGCGGCAGGCGGGGTTGCCGGCGGGGCATGCGCGGTTACCGGCGTTACTGAAGCTTTATCGGTTGGTGCATGGGTTGCCGAGGCATTTGGGGCAGCACAGTGGGGGGATGGTGCTGTGCTCGGCGGGGTTGGACACGATTGTGCCGCTGGAGCCGGCGAGCATGCCGGGGCGGGTGGTGGTGCAGTGGGACAAGGATGACTGTGAGGACCTGGGCATCATCAAGGTGGATCTGCTGGGGCTGGGGATGATGGCGGCGATCGAGAAGACGCTGGAGGTGAGTGCGGGGCGGGGGCGGGCGGTGGATTTGGCGCGGATTCCGAAGGATGATGCGGCGACTTTTGAGATGATGCAGCAGGCGGATACGGTGGGGGTGTTTCAGATTGAGAGTCGGGCGCAGATGGCGACGCTGCCGCGGATGAAGCCGAGGTGTTTTTATGATGTGGTGGTGGAGGTGGCGATCATCCGACCGGGGCCGATTGTGGGGAAGATGGTGCATCCGTATTTGAATCGGCGGAATGGGAAGGAGGCGATTGATTACATTCACCCGAGTTTTGAGCCGGTGCTGGGGCGGACTTTGGGGGTGCCGTTGTTTCAGGAGCAGGTGCTCAAGATGGCGATGATCATTGCGGATTTCACGGGGAGCGAGGCGGAGGAGTTGAGGCGGGCGATGAGTTTTCACCGGAGCGAGGAGCGGATGACGCGGGCGCTGGAGAAGCTAAGGGCGGCGATGACGCGGAAGGGGGTGGAGGCGGGGATTCAGGACCGGATTGTGAACAGCATTCGGTCGTTTGCGCTGTATGGGTTTCCGGAGAGTCATGCGATCAGTTTTGCGCTGCTGGCGTATGCGAGTGTGTGGCTGAAGGTGCATCGTGCGGCGGAGTTTTATGCGGCTTTGCTGAACTGCCAGCCGATGGGGTTTTATTCGAGCGCGACGCTGGTGCGGGATGCGAAGATGCATGGGCTGCGGATTTTGCCGGTATGCGTGGTGGCGTCCGAGGTGGAGTGCACGGTGGTGGATGACGGGATGCTGAGGCTGGGGTTGAACCAGTTGCGGGGGGTGAGTGGTGGGGTCCTGGAGGAGTTGGTGCGGGTGCGTGGTGAGGCGGTGTGGCGGAGTCTGGAGGATCTGCTGAGGCGGGTGGCGCTGGCGCGGGATGAGCGGCGGGTGCTAGCGCAGGCGGGGGCGTTTAACGCGCTGGGGTATCATCGGCGAAGTGCGCTGTGGCTGGTGGAGGCGCCGGTGGAGGAGGATCTTTTTT
>CANETF010000369.1 GCA_947440575.1 Verrucomicrobiaceae bacterium | reverse complement strand
GATGACGGGGGCGTGCTGGCCGGAGGTGAAGGCGTGGGATTTGGCGTCGAGGCGGAGGTTAGCTTTTTGGACGTCGGGGCCGTGGCACTCGAAGCAGGCGCGCTGGAGGAGGGGGAGGATTTGTTTGGCGAAGTCGACGGCGGCGTTGGCGGGGGCGGCAACGAGGCTGAGGGCGGCCAGGAGGGCGGCGGGGGTCCGGGGCATGGCGTGGGAACGCCGTTGGGGAGGGGGATCTTGCGGGGTGGGGTTTTTGGGGGTGCAAGCCAGCGGCTTGCACCACGGGGGGCGGGGACGAGGACGGCGGTTAGCGGACGATGAGTTTGGCCGAGGTTTGGCCGTGGCGTTCGTCGGGGGAGAAGACGAGGATTTGGGCGAGGTATTGGCCGCTGACCCAGTGGGCGCCGCCGATGGGGCGGACCTGGATGAGGTAGGCGCCGGAGCCGTTGTTGCGGAAGGAGACGATGTTGTTGCTGAAGGGGGCGGTTTGGCCGGGGACTTCGAAGTGCTCCATGATGGAGAAGTGGTCTTCGGAGAGGTCGACGACGGGCCAGCCGCCGCAGGAGACGAGGACGAGGATGTTGGCGGGTTGGGAGTTGCCGTGGTGGGCGGCGCCGGGGACGGCCTGGGCGTGGACGGTGAGGGGGACGGCGGCGGGGAGGAGGGGTTTGGGGACGAGGGTGGTGGGGAGTTGGGCGTCGCGATCGTGGCCGCTGGCGAGTTTCATGTTGGGTGGGCCGCCGGCGAGGAGGGGATCGACCTGGGAGGAGGTGTCGCGGGTGGGGTGGATGTGGGCGTTGGGGAGTTGGGGGAGTGTTTTGGGAGCGGGCGTGGGTTTCGTGGGGAGAGGGGGGCGTTTGGCGATGGGAGCCGGTTTTTTGGCGGGGGTCTTGAGGAGGACGGGAGGGCGGGCCTTGGGATTGGCGATGGATTTGCCGAGGGGAGCCTTGAGTGGCTTTTTGGCGGGGGCTGAGGTCTTGGCCATATTATTCTTGTTTGAGAATTAATGGCGAGCGTAGCCGGACTGGGAGGGATTTGTCGATGCTTTTTGGTGTGAAAAAGGCACGAAAATCCCTGAAAGAACGGGGGTTCCAGAGCGGGGTGGGCTAAATTCCGATGAGGTGGCGCTAGAGTGTGGCGATGAGGTCGGCGAGGCGGTCCATTTCGGCTTCGGTGTTGTAGAAGTGGGGGGAGAAGCGCATGAGGGGGCGACCGGAGCGGTCGTGGCGGAGGGAGGGGTGGATGCGATGCTGGGCGAGGGCGTCGAAGAGGGGTTCGAGGGGGAGGCCGGAGCCGGGTTCGCGGTAGGCGGTGGAGATGCCGGAGGCGTTGGGGCCGGAGGTGGGGCCGAGGAAGCGGAAGCCGAGGGGGGTGAGGCGGTCGGTGAGGCGTTTTTTGAGGCGGAGGAGCTGGGCGGCGATGGCGTCGATGCCGATTTCGAGGAGGAGGTCGATGCCGGCTTTCATGCCGAGGATACCGTTGACGTTGAGGGCGCCGGGTTCGTAGCGGCGGCCGCCTTTTTCGAAGGCGATTTCGGGTTGGGCGATGAACTGTGGGGAGCGGACGTTCCAGGAGCCGAGGAGGGCTGGGCGGAGCTGGTCTTGGAGGGATTCTTTGACGTAGAAGATGCCGGCGCTCATGGGGCCGAGCATCCATTTGTGGGAGTCGGCAGCGAGGAAGTCGACGTGTTCGACGGTGGTGGGGAAGGCGCCAACGGTTTGGATGGCGTCGAGGCAGAAGAGGATGCCGCGGGAGCGCAGCATTTGGCCGATGGGATCGATTTGGAGGCGATAGCCGCTGAGGAAGTGGCAGGAGGCGAGGGCGACGAGGCGGGTTTTGGGGGTGAGTGCGGCTTCGACGAGTTCGGGGGTGATGGCGCCGGGGGCGTCGGGTTTGAGGAGGCGGACGGTGACGCCTTTGCTGCGGGCGAGGTCGGTCCAGGGGTAGACATTGGCGGGGTAGTCGTCGAGGTAGCAGACGACTTCGTCGCCGGGCTGCCAGTCGAGGCCGGCGGCGACGAGGGAGAGGCCGATGGAGGTGGGGCCGATGAGGGCGATTTCGTGGGATTGGGCGCCGATGAGGCGGGCGGCGGCGATGCGGGTTTCGTTGACGGCGCGCCAGGCTTCGGGGTATTCCTGCATGCGGAGGCAGGATTGTTCGGCGTGGTCCTGCATGGCGGCGGCGACGCGGCGGGGGAAGATGCAGACGCCGGCATGGGCGAGGAAGAGGCTGTCCTGGATAACGGGGAATTCCTGGCGGCGGAGGGATTCGTCAGTGAGGAGGGCGTCGAGGGTGAGCTGGTGAGGCATAGGGGTTGCAGTCATAGTGAACGCATTCTGGCGAATGCGGCTACGGGCTGGGGCTCGGTGATGCGGAGCTTTGGCGGCGTTGGTTGGCTTAGATGGTTTTGAGGGTGCGGGCGCCTTCGTCGATGAGTTGCCAGAAGTGTTTGGATTTGGCGAGTTGTTCGTCTTCGCCTGAGCCGGGGAGGTTGCTGCGGAAGAGGAAGTCCTGGAGGGAGTGGGAGTGGACGACGCGCTGGATGCGGACGGTTTGGTCATCAGCGGCGAAGTAGATGCGGTAGTCGCCGGCGCGGCAGCGGTAGAGTTTTTCGCCTTTGCGGTCGAGGACGCCGAAGCGTTTGGCAAGGCCGCCTTCGGTGAGGTCGGTTTTGGTGATGTTGAGGGCTTCGAGGAGCTGGAACTGGATCTGGGTGGGCAGTTGGGAGAGCTCGGCGGCGCTGATTTCGTTGAAGACGATTTGGATCACGGAGTGAGTTAGAGCAGAAAGGGTGCCGGGGCAAGGGCGGGGTGGGTCAGTTGGGGGTACGGAAGGTGCGGAGGGTGGGTTGGAGGCGGAGGAATTGGGTGGTGAGTTGGGCGGTGGGGCTGAGCTGGCCCTGGCCGTGGGTGGGGGCGTGGCCGGTGGCGGGGGGTGACCAGAGGAGCCATTGGCCGTCGGGGCCGAGGATGGTGGTGCAGAGGGCGGTGCGGGAATCTGAGAAGCGGATGGTCAGGGTGGCGGTGCCGGATGCGGTGGTGACAAGCTGGAGGGCGGCGGTTTCGGCGGGGGTGGCGGCGG
>CANETF010000368.1 GCA_947440575.1 Verrucomicrobiaceae bacterium | reverse complement strand
GGTTTGGAGTCGCCGACGGTGATGAGGGCTGTGGCATCGGCGGGTTGGGCTTGATAGTGAGAAAGGAGGTCCTGGTAGGATTGGGTGAGGATGGTGAGTTCGGGTGAGCGGAAGGGGCGGGCGAGGACGCGCTCGGCGAGGTCTTGAAGAAGGGAGGAAGGGTTGCCGGGGTGGTTTTGAAGAAGCGTTTCGGACAGGCGACGAGCGGCTTCGACGAATTGAGGGTCGTTGAGGGTAACGAGGGCTTGAAGGGGAGTGTTGGTGCGGTCGCGGCGGACAGCGCAGGTTTCGCGGCTGGGGGCGTTGAAGATGTCCATGTTTGGGGAGTGGGCCATGCGCTTCCAGAAGTTGTAGAGGGTGCGGCGGTAGAGATTTTCACCAGTATCCTGGACGTATTTGCGGGTGTCCGCACCAGGGAGGCCGACGACGTCCCAGATGTTCTCGGGTTGGTAAGGTCGGGTGCCGGGGCCACCTCTTTTGGGTGAGAGTGTGCCGCTGGCAGCGAGGGCGTAGTCGCGGATCATTTCGGCGTCCATGCGGAAGCGAGGGCCTCGGCTGAGGAGGGTGTTGGAGCGGTCGAGTTCGAGTTTTTCCGGGGTGGTGATGGCGGCTTGGCGATAGGCAGCGGAAGAGACGATGAGTTTGAAGAACTGCTTGGTATCCCAACCGGATTCGCGGAATTCGACAGCGAGCCAGTCGAGGAGTTCGGGGTGGCTGGGGGCGGTGCCCATGATACCGAAGTCTTCAGCGGTGTTGACGAGGCCCTGGCCGAAGACTTCCTGCCAGAAGCGGTTGACGGTGACGCGAGGGGTGAGGGGATTGGCGGGGTCGGTGATCCATTGGGCGAGTCCTAGGCGATTGCCGGGGGCACCTTTTTTGAGAGGATGCAGAGCGGCAGGAGCGGCGGCGGGGACTTGTTCGCCGACTTGGTCATATTGACCGCGCATGAGGATGTTGGCCATGGGGGGGGCATCGGGTTTTTCGACTTGGATGTGAGTGACGGGGCTGCGTGACCGAATGGCGTTGGATTCTGTTTCGAGGGCGACCACGGCTTGATTGAGAGACCGGTAGGCGGGGTCAATGCTAGCGAGGAAATGACCGTAGAGAGCTTCGCGCTGACGGGGAGTGCGGCGGGATGCGTCAGCGGCGAGGATGGTGCGAAGAGGGCCTATTTCAAGGATACGGCTGATCTCTCGAGGAGTGACTTGGCGAGAATAGATGCGGACGTCTTGGACGGCGCCGTCGGCGAAGTATTGGCCGTGGCTGCGTTGGCCAGCGCGGAGGGTGGTGGTGGTGCGGATGGAACTGGTCGGTTTGAGGGTATCGATGTCGATGTTGAGTTTTTGGTCGGTGCCATTGACAAAGATTTTGACTCCCCTGGCTTTGCCTGAGCCGTCGTAAGTCACGAAGACATGCTGCCAAGTGCCGGGTTTGACGACAGCCTTGCGGGTGGAGACTTTGATGGCTTCGCTGGACCATGTGGAGACGATGTGAACACTGAGGGCGCTGTCGGACTGGAAGAGATCCCAGCCGCGGTAGCCGTTCTTTTCATCCATGCGGGCGAGGATGCCGCCGGAGACGTCGTTGCGCCCGACTTTGATCCAGGCACCATAACTGAATTTCTGGTCTTTTTCGAAATCGCCTGCTTGGCCCAGGTCGAAGGTGTTGCCAGGGGTCATGACAGGAGCGGGACCGAGTTTGCCATCCGGGGTCCAGGTGATTTGACCCGTGGCTTTAGCCGTCATAGGGCCGCCGCAGGTGCCAGCAGCGGTATTGCCGGTGCCTTCGTTGAGGGGGACGTGGAGGTCGAGGTTTTTGGAGGGGATTTGTTTGTCGAGAGCGTCCGGGGTGGCGGTGGCTAGCCAAGTGTCGAAGTCGGCGTGGGCTTGGCTGCGTCGCTCTTCGCGTTTGGTGGTGGCGGCGGCGATTTCGGCGGGTAGAGCGGTCCATCTGGGTTTGTCTTGCTCGGAGGGGACGACGAGGACGGGGCCTTTTCCGTCTTTGCTGTTACCGTCCTTTGGGCCTTGGGTGGTGTTGCGGAAAAAGGCGGCGAGGGAGTAGTAGTCGCGCTGGGTGATGGGATCGAATTTGTGATCGTGGCACTGAGAACAATTGGTGGTGAGGCCGAGGTAGACCCAGCCGATGGTTTGGACGCGGTCTGCGGCATAGAGGGCGAGGTTTTCTTCATCGATGGTGCCACCTTCATTGGTGGTGATGTTGCAGCGTTGGAATCCGGTGGCGATGAGTTGCTCGGTGGTGGGATTGGGGAGGAGGTCGCCGGCGATTTGATCGGTGGTGAATTGGTCGAAGGGGAGGTTGTTGTTGAAGGCGGAGACTACCCAGTCGCGGTAGGGCCACATTTCGCGATAGTTGTCGAAGTGCATGCCGTGGGTGTCGGCATAACGAGCGGCGTCGAGCCAGTAACGGGCGCGATGTTCACCGAAGGCGGGGCTTTGGAGGAGTTCGTCGATGAGTTCGGAGTAGGTCGAGTCGGACAGAGGAGTGTTTGGGGTTTTGGGGAGGTAACGGGTGAGGAGGTCTGGAGAGGGAGGGAGACCGGTGAGGTCGAGTGAGACGCGACGGATCAGGGCACGGGGATCGGCTTCCGGGGCTGGGGAGAGTTTTTTGGATTCGAGGCCGGCGAGAATGAAGGCATCGATGGGATTGCGCACCCAGTCGCTCTTTTTGACGGGAGGCTGGGCTGGGCGGGAGGGAGTGATGAAGCTCCAATGGGGTTGCCAGGGGGCGCCTTCGGTGATCCAGGTTTTGAGGAGGGCGATTTCGCTGGGTTTGAGTTGTCGATGGGCCTCGGGTGGAGGCATGACCTCTTCGGGGTCTTTGTTAATGAGGCGCTGATAAAGGGGGCTTTCGTCGGGTTTGCCTTTGACCACGGTGGGGCCGCTGGCGGGGTCGAAGAAGCCGGCTTCGGTGTCGAGTCGGAGGCTGGCTTTGCGGGTGCCGGGGTCGGGACCGTGGCAATGGAAGCAGGCGTCCGCCAGGATGGGGCGGATGTCCTTGTTGAAGGAGACTCCCGCTTCAGAGAGGGAAGGCAACGCTAGAAGCAGGAGCAAGAGGATGAGTCGAAGAAGGATGGCCATGGGCT
>CANETF010000367.1 GCA_947440575.1 Verrucomicrobiaceae bacterium | reverse complement strand
TTCCCTCATTCAGCGTTCAAAGTTCAGCGTTCCGCCTTTCCACTCTCCACTCTCTACTCCCCACCGACCACCGCCACCAACGTCACCTTCAACCGCTCACACCGCGCCACCACCTCATCCCACCCCAGCACCAACGTCTTCCCCGCCTCCACCGCGATCACATTCACCCCCGCCTCTCCCGCCGTCTGAATCGTCTCCGGCCCCACCACCGGCACATCAAATCGCATGTCCTGCCTCGGCTTCGACACCTTCACCATCGTCGCCTCCCCGCGCCCCAGCATCCCCCCACGCTTCACCGCCTCATTCGTCCCCTCGAACGCCTCCACCGCCAGCACCGTCCCCTTTTTGACCACCACCGTCTGCCCAATGTCCAACCGACTGCTCTCCTTCGCGATCCGCATCCCATAGCGCGCATCCTCCCACCGCCGCTCCTTGATCTTCGGCCCCGCCACCAGCCCCGCCTTCGGCATCAGATCCTCCAAAAACGTCGTCGCCAGCAGCAGCGTGATCCCATCCTTCGCCAACTCATCCGCAATCCCCCCAAACAGCGTCTCCGCATTCCGCTGCTTCAATCGCGCCATCATCAAAAGCGTCCGCATGTCCGGACGCAGATCGAACAGATTCTTCGGCGCAATCTGCCCCACCATCACCGCCTGCGTCACCCCCTGCTCCTTGAAAAACTTGATCATCTTGCCCAACTGCCCCACCCGAAACCACCCCACCGCATCCATCTTCTCCGTCAGTTCCGGCTTCGTCTCATTCTCAAACGCCGCCGCCACCAACCGCTTCACCCCCGCCCGCCGCGCCGCCGCCGCGAACGTCTCCGGATAAATCCCATTGCCCGCGATCAGGCCAATGCACTCCATGGAAGGCGCCACTTCCATCATGCCACCGTAAACCGCGGATTTTGCCCCATGAACGCCTTCGGATTCTCCCACACCACCCGCTCCACCGCCGCCGCATCCCATCCCCGCTGACGCATCGCCCGCATCGTCTTCGGCACCGCCAAAGGATCACTCACCCCCCAGTCACACGCACTGTTCATCCAGATCCGCTCCGCCTGCCGCTGCTCCAGCATGTCGATCGCCCGGTGCGGCGTGCACTTGCTCTCCGGATACAGCGTGATCCCCGCCCAAAAACCCGCATCCAGCACCGCATCAATCGTGTGTTCCTCCACATGATCAATGATCACCCGCCCCGGATCGATCCCCGAGAACCCCTTCAAAGCATCCACAATCAACCGAGTCCCCTTCAGCTTGTCCTCCAAATGCGGCGTGTGCACCAGCACCAACTGCCCATGATCCTGCGCCACCTGCAAGTGCCGCTCAAAAATCGCCAACTCATTCCGACTGTTCTTGTTCAGCCCGATCTCCCCAATCCCCAGCACCCCCGGCTTCTGCAAAAACTCCGGGATCAACCCGATCACCTCCTCCGCCAGCTTCAAATCCTCCGCCTCCTTCGGATTGATGCACAACCAGCAGTAATGCTCGATCCCAAACTTCGCCGCCCGCTTCGGCTCATACTCCGTGATCTGCCGAAAGTAATCGTAAAACCCCTGCGCCGACGCCCGATCGAACCCCGCCCAAAAAGCCGGCTCACAAATCGCCACGCACCCCGCCATCGCCATCCGCTCATAGTCATCCGTCGTCCGGCTGACCATATGTCCATGTGGCTCAATGTACTTCATATCAAAACGCCCCTCTCAAATTCAAATCGCCACCGCCCCCACCGCCCCTTGAATCGTCGCCCGCTCAATCGGCTCCGTCGTCAAATCACTGAACCGCAACAACACCTCCCGCGCCCGCCCCGGATCCGCCCCGTCCAAACACCCAATCGCCTCCTTCAGCGCCTTCACCCGAAAATCCCCCTCCTGCCCCGCCCGCTGCACACGATCCAAAAAAGCCGCGAGATCGATCAACTTCGACCTCGCGTCCATGAAACCCAAATCCACCAGATTAACCGGCTGCGGTGATTGCCACGACGACGACATCCCCAACGCTACCCCTCCCACCCCACCTCTCAACCCCAAAAAACATCGCTCCTCTAATCCAGGGCACCGTGGTCGTGTTCACGCCCATCCCCATCCACCATGTCCAACGCCCGCACCCGCCGCCGATCCCGCTCCGTCTGCACCGCCGACCGCAACTTCTCCCGCACCGCCTCCACATCCGCAATCGCCCGCAGCGCCACCGTCGGCGAACTCGCATCAGACGTCATCATCGTGATGTTCCCCAGCCCAAAAATCCGCAGCATCAACGGCTGATCCATCCCGTAATCCCTAACCCGAAACAGTTCTAACTCATCAAGCTTCCGATTCAAAATCCCGCTCCGCGTCTTAAACCGCTGCGTCGTCAACTCATACTCCGTCGTCTTCGTCATCCACCACCGCACCCCCCACATCGCCACCGGCACCACCAAACCCACCAGAGCCGCCCCAGCCGTAAACACCCCCGCCACCGCTATCCCCACCGCCAGCACCACACAAAACAGATAATACCAAAAATGCACCCACTGGGAAGAATGCCCCTTCCAAAGCACAGTCTCAGCCCCGCCAGACGAAACAGATGTATCTTCGATAGCCATACCCCCACCCTAATCACATTCCCCTCACCAATCAACCCCTCGCATCGCCCAATCCGCATTCCGCAATCGACAACTCCTCATTGCAATCCGCCTCCCCCACGCTTTATCATCCCGTCCGATTCCGGCAACTGGAATCACTCACACAACTCGCATGAAGATCGCTTTGGACGTCATGGGTGGCGATTACGCCCCAGCCAACCCCATCGGAGGGGTCAAGCTCGCACTTGCCGAGCTGACTGACATCGAAAAAATCTACCTCGTCGGCCAGGAAGACCGCATCCAAGCCGAACTCAAATCCCAGGGCATCTCCAGCCCCAAACTCGAAATCGTCCACGCCAGCCAGGTCGTCGACATGGCCGACTCCGGCCTCGACGCCGTCCGCAAAAAGAAAGACAGCTCCATCTCCCGCGCCGTCGACCTCGTCAAAGAACACAAAGCCGATGCCGTCGTCAGCGCCGGACACACCGGCGCCGCCGTCACCGCCTCCCTCATCAAACTCCGCACCCTCGCCCACGTCGAGCGCCCCGCCATCGCCTCCATGATGCCCTCGCTCAC
>CANETF010000366.1 GCA_947440575.1 Verrucomicrobiaceae bacterium | reverse complement strand
GAGGAGACGAGGAAGCTGAAGCGAATGAGTGTTTTTTTGCCGCCGAGCACGATCGGGATTTTGGGTGGGGGTCAATTGGGACGGATGCTGGCGCTGGAGGCGAGGCGTTCGGGGTATCGGGTGGCGGTGTTGACGGATGAGCCGAAGGGTTGTCCGGCGGGGCAGTTTGCGGATGTGGAGTTCAATGGGAGTTACACGGATGCTGCGCTGCTGGAGCGGTTTTTGGCGGAGGTGGATGTGGTGACGGCGGAGTTTGAGAACATCCCGGATGCGTGTTTGCAGGCGGTGGAGGTGGTGAAGCCGTTGAGGCCGGGGCGGATGGCGATTTACACCGCGCAGCATCGGGAGCGGGAGAAGTTGTTTTTGCGGGAGCATGGCATTGCGTGCGCGCCGTTTCGGATTGTGGAGGATTTGGCGGGATTGGAGCGGGCGGTGGCGGAGTTGGGGCGGCCGTGTGTGATCAAGACGGCGGCGTTTGGGTATGATGGAAAGGGGCAGGCGAAGGTGACGGAAGCGACGGTGTTGGCGGAGGTGTGGAAGGCTTTTGAAGGGGCGCATGCGGTGGTGGAGCAGTGGGTGCCGTTTGTGATGGAGGTGTCGGTGGTGGGTGCGCGCGGAGTGGATGGGTCGACGGCGGTGCATGGGGTGATTGAGAATGAGCATGCGGACCACATATTGGATGTGAGCATCGCGCCGGCGCGGGTGAGCGCGGCGGTGGAGCGGGAGGCGTTGAAGCTGTGGGAGGCGGTGGCGGTGGGGCTGGACTATGTGGGGACGATGGCGGTGGAAATGTTTGTGACGGGAGCGGGCGAGGTGATGGTGAATGAGATCGCGCCGAGGCCACACAACAGCGGGCACCATACGATCGATGCCTGTGGGGCGAATCAGTTCCTGCAGCAGATGCGGGCAGTGTGCGGGTTGCCTCTGGGGGATGCGGCGTTGAGGTCGCCGGCGGTGATGGTGAATTTGCTGGGGGATGTGTGGCCGGAGCCGGAGGTGCATCCGGACTGGTCAGCGGTGTTGGAGCATCCGCGGGCGAAGCTGCATTTGTATGGGAAGGAGCAGGCGCGGTCGAAGCGGAAGATGGGGCACTTTACAGTGGTGGGGGAGGATGTGGAGGCGGTGCTGAAGGAGGCGCGGGGGATGCAGGGGCGGTTGAGAGATTTTGGACAGGATTGACGGGATGACGGGATTAACAGGATTTGGTAAAGGCTGTTAGTTAACGGGGGATGAGGTGGTGGCGGGGGCGGGTGGTTTTTTGGCGGTTGGTGAGGGGTGGGAGTTCGAGGTGGAAGAGGTGGCGGAGGGTGGCGGTGTGCTGTTTGAGGGTGTGCTGGGCGGCTTCCTGGAGGGCGGTCCAGCGGGGCCAGGGGTGTTGAGGGGCGTGGTGGATGTGGCGGAGTTGGCTGAGCCATTCGATGTAGGCGCGGGAGAGGTCGCCCTCCTGGATGCCGCGACGGAGGTCGGTGGAGCCTGGGCGGTCGGGGTGGAGCATGGCGTCGAGGACTTCGGCGGCGCCGTCGCCATAGTCGAGGGGGAGGCCGTTTTCGAGGTAGCCGTGGTGATTGATGAAGCCGTAGGCGGCGCGGCAGGCGGCGCCTAGGCGCTCGGAGGCGGTGGCGGTGGGGAGGTCGAATTTGACGCCGGCGCGAAGGTTGGCGAGGTGGATGACGAGTTCGTTTATGGGGTAAGATTCGTCTTCGAGGGCGGCGACGACGGCGAGGCCTTCGCCGCCTTGGAAGAAGGAGAAGATTTCGCCGCGCTGAGTGGGGTGGCCTTGCTTATCGATGAGGCCGAGTTGACGCCAGGCGTGGATGGGGGATCCGGGGCGGGGGGCGCGGGCGACCGGGGAGTCGTCCGGTGTGAGAGGAGAGTCGGCTTCGGAGCGGCGGGTGAGGGTGCGTTCGTGAGGTTCGATGATGAAGTGGTGGAGGGCGTCTTCGACGGCGAGGGTGGTGAGTGGGGAGAGGTCGAAGCGGGCGTGGAGGAGGGTGTCGCGCTCGTGGAATTCGATGAGTTGGGGTTGGCCTTCGAGTTTGAGCTGGGGGACTTGGGCGAGGAGGGCGGCGGCGATTGTGGGGAGGTGGTGGTTTTCGATGTCGGGGAGGCTGAGGTATTCTTCGCGGCGGGGGAGTTTGAGGAGTTTGCGAAGGGTTTTGGTGGGGCGGAAGGCTTGGGGTTGCTCGGGGTGGACGGCGCCGAGGGGGAGTTCGACGCCGAAGCAGCGGGGGGCGTCTTTGTCGGGCTGTTCGAGGCGGAAGACGCGGCCAAGGCCAGTGGCGAAACGTCCGGCGAAGGGGCCGAAGGCGAGGGCGGGGATGATGCGTTCGGGGGTGGCGAGCCAGCAATCGGCGAGGGGTGTTTTTTGCGGGGGGTAGCCGGAGCGGCGCTGCCATTCGCCAGCGGTGTTGAGGAGTTGTTTTTCGTAGCCTTCGAGTCCGAAGAGGGCGGCGGTGGCGGGTTGGTCCGGGGTGGGGGAGTGGGTGCCTGCGGGAAGGTCTTCGAGGCCGAGGGGCGGGGGGACTTTGGCGTAGAGGCGGGTGGCGAAGGTTTCGGCGGCGGTGAAGGGGTTTTCGCCGGTGGCGGCGGCGTGTTTCATGACGCGGAGGAAGAGGGGCCAGGCGAGAATGCTGCCGCGATGGAGGCGGGCGGCGCGGGCGTCGGTGAGGCTGGGGCTTTGTCGGGTGGTGATGACGCTGCCGCGCTCGTCGAGGCCGCGACGGCCAGCGCGCCCGAACATTTGGAGGAGTTCGTCCGAGGTGAGGCGGTGTTCGCTGCGGCCATCGTGGAAGGTGGTGGCGGCGACGTGGACGGAGCGGACGGAGAAATTGATGCCAGCGGCGAGGCCCATGGTGGCGGCGATGACGCGGAGTTGGCCGGCTTTGGCGAGGGGTTCGATGACGCCAGCGCGGGCGGCGTAGGAGAGGCCGCTGTGATGGTAGGCGATGCGGTGTTCGAGGAGCTGGGTGAGTTCTTTGCCGCAGACGGCGCGTTGTTCGGAGGTGAGTTGGAGGGGGTCGCCGGGGGGGAGTTCGGCGGCGAGTTTGCGGGCGATGGATTCGGCTTCTTTGCGGCGGGGGGCGAAGATGAGGAGGGGGGCGAGGTCGGCGAGGAGGACGGAGGCGGCGAGCTTGGGCCAGTAACTTTCGAAGTGTCGGG
>CANETF010000365.1 GCA_947440575.1 Verrucomicrobiaceae bacterium | reverse complement strand
TCTGAGCCCAGCCGCTTGCAAAGCGCCACACCCCACGCGCTGTGGTCACACATGTAGTCCTTGTGGTTCACCTTGCTGTTCAGCAACTCCATCGTCAGCGTCACCCCCAACTTCTCCGCAAGCGGCATCAGCCGCTGCAACCCCTTCACGCAGTTCTGCAATCCCGTCTCCTCATCCATCCCATCGCGATTCCCACTGAAGCAAATCACATTCTTAAACCCCGCCTCCGCCGAAACCTTAATCAAAGGCTCATAAATCCCCACCAGCAGATCGTGATGCTCCACCCGATTGAACCCATGCGGAATGCTCCCGATCTTTTTCCCCTCAGGCCCCTCCGCCGTTGGAAAACTCACCATCGCACAGTGCAGCCCATGCTTCTTCAGCGTCGCAAAATCCGGCGGATCCAGCAGCTCGATCGACTCCAACCCAATCTCCTTCGCCGCCTCGCACATCACTTCCAGCGAGATGTCCTTGTAACACCACTTGCACACCGAGTGCCGCACCTTCCCCGCCCCACTCGCCTGCGCCCAAGCCTGCCCCTGCAACATCGCCACCACCCCCGAAACCCCCAACACCGACCCCAAAGACCGCCCCAGATACGCCCGACGTGAAATCATTTTTTCGCTCATTACTCAAACCCTATCACCCCCAACCCACCAAAGAAAACAAATTAAACCCCCACCCCACTCCACTTTCAAAGTTCAAGATTCAGCGTTCAGATTTCACTTGGACTGCGGCAGCCCGCTGCCGCTTTCCCAAAGCCAGCCTGCTGGCGCCCAAAGCGGCCAAGCCGCCACTTCTCCCCCCCTCTGCGCCTCCAGGCCCTCCGCGCCTCTGCGTGCCCCGAGAACAGAGAACAGAGAACTCAAACCCCAAGCACCGCACTCAACAACTCAGGCGACTTCCCAAACCGCTCCCGATACTCCCCCACCGTCGGCAGCAACCGCGTCCGCACCTTCGCCTCGTGATTCAGCGCAATGCTCTCCAACCGATGCTCAAAAAACGGATTCCGAAACCGCTCCATCGTCGCCCGCATGAACCCCTCCGCATCCTCCACCCGCTCCGCAATCACCGGCACAATCTCCTCCTCCAGCACCGCCCGCAGCCACGCCCCCACCTCCGCATCCTCCACACACTCCCGCACCGTCCTGAACCCTCGCGGCCGCGCATACGCCACCAGCGCCGAATGCGCCCCATTCAAAATCCGCACCTTCCGCAAGTAGTACGGCGTCAAATCCCCCGTCACCTGCACCACCGGATGCTCCCAAAACGCCTCCACCCCCTGCACCCCCCAGAACGCATACGGCTCCGCACTCAAAAGCAACGGATCACTCCCCTTCAGCGCATGCCCCACCGGCGGCCCCGGCACAATCCGATCCACCAGACTGTCCACCCAACGCACCGCCTCCTTCAACCACTCCAGCACCCTCGCTTCCACCCCCCATCGCCCCGCCTGCTCCACCACCAACTCCCGCAACCGCTCCCCATTCCGCTCGATCAACTCACACGGCACCACCCCCACCCCGGGCAGCCCCGCTTCATAACGCACCAGCAACACCTCCAGCAACTTGGCCGGAAACGAATGCGGCGCCCCACCCTCCTTCAACCTCTCCCCATCCCGATCATCCAACGCAAACCCCGCCTCCGTCGTGTTAGACACAATCCACCGCAGCGCCTCCCCCCTCGCCACCGCCAGCACCTCACTCCACTGCGACCCCGCATGCAGCGCCCGCGAAATCGAATCCACCTTCACCACCTCATCCACCACCCTTCCCTCTGCCATCCCCTGGATCACCACATGATATCTCCCCCCGCACGCATTCAACAGATCCGCCTGCTCCCGCCCCATCGATTGCACCACCACCACCTTCCCCACCCCTGTCCCCACTCCGCGGTTCAACTCCGCCACAAACAAATCCACAAACCCCCGCAAAAAATTCCCCGCACCAAACTGCAGTATCGTCTCAAACATCCCCCACCCCTACCCACTCCTCTCCCCTCCAACCAGAAAAAAACAACCCACTGCCACACCTTTCCGAATCGACCCCAAACAAAACAAGCTCCTCGAAGCTCCAGCAGAAAACACGCTTTCTACACTCTCAACGTTCCTGCCATCACCGGCGCACCAACGCAAATCATTGATGGCTCCTGAGGTAGGGATCGAACCTACGACCTAGTGGTTAACAGCCACCCGCTCTACCGCTGAGCTACTCAGGAGTGTCATCGCCCCGTTCAGAAGCGAACCGTAGTTTTACCCCGCCCGCGCCTCTGTGCAAGCGCTTTTCAACATCCCCCCCATTCTCGTTCATCAAAATGCACAATCTCAGTTGCATTCATTTCCCTTCCCATCCACTATTTCGGCCCGCGCACCTTCGGGTGCCGAAAAGGTCGGGCCGTAGTTCAGCCTGGTAGAACGCTTGCATGGGGTGCAAGAGGTCGTGAGTTCGAATCTCGCCGGCCCGACCATTTAATCCCTTATAGAATAAGGGTTCCAGCGAAAAGGGGGTATCAGCAATTTTCGCAATGTCTGCTAGGTTTAGCACAGGTATTTTAGCACAGGTTTGGCCCTTTTAGCACAGGTACTTTAGCACAGGTCTGGACCCATATTGGCACCCCTAGCGCACCGTTCTGCACCCCAAGGCACCCTCCAATTCACGCGACCTCGGCCATTTTTGACTATGGTTCCGGGGGTATGAAAGGACTTTTCAAACGCTACAACTCATGGTGGATCCGCTTCACCCCCGCACCGGGTGCTGACCAACTCCGCATTCCTCTCGGCAACATCTCCGAATCCGATGCCTTGGTCAAAGCGCAGGAAATCATCGAGAGATCATCTCGCGAGGCTCGGGAGACGATGGAGTCGAGCCAAATCGAGATCATCAACTACCTCGATTCAAAGCGGTCCGAAGGGTTGTCCGAATCCACCCTCTCGTCCCGTCGCTATGTGCTTCTCTCCTTGATTGAGTTCCTGGATGCGAAGACACCCCGCAACATCACTTACCAAGCGCTACAGAAATGGTTTGAACGCAACCGGCGCAGTAATCCTCACACCGCGGTCGCCTATCTCAACATTGCCCATTTCTGGTTCCAGTGGCTGGTCGAGAAGGGCAAGATGCCCAGCGACATCACCACCAGCATCAAGGTTCCCAAATTGCCCATGCGCCGCCGCAGACAGTTCCTCCTGCCTCTGCAAGC
>CANETF010000364.1 GCA_947440575.1 Verrucomicrobiaceae bacterium | reverse complement strand
TGGCTTTGGGGGCTACGCCGGGCTTTCCGGTCCCATCCAGCACAAGGGCTGCATCAAGCGTTTTCTCCGTCTGATCGAGCAGCAAATGGTCAGGGTGAATGATGTTGCCTGCGGCTGGTACGGCGAATGCGACCCCGGCAGCAGGGCGTCAAGGCTGGCCCCCCGGTTGGGCTTTACGAAAGTGCCGATGATTTATCGTCAACCACGACTCCACAGCGATAAGACCGGAGTCTCCGAAGGGAAAGAACTGGACCTGTTTTACAAGCCCTTTGGCCGAGTTTACGAAGTCCCGGTCTTAGGCCTGGAGGATCTGAAACGGGAACTGCGCGAGGTTTTGGCTCGAATTTATTTTTTGGATGAATCGGCCGTAACGAATACGATGGCGAAGATGACGTGGCCGGTGGGTGATCCAAACAACGTCTTCAGTAAGCGATAGGCACATTCACCGGCGGCCTTGTGCATGGTGAATATCACCTCACCCCAACCACTCACGAAACTCCGCCTCCACGCGGCCCAACATCGCCGCATGACTGTGGGATAGATCCGTGAACCGCGCCCACGCCGCCGCATCTGCTGAGGGGCCCTCCACCTCCTTGATGAATTCCGTCACCAAAGCCGTTTGATCCGGAAAGGCGGTTCGCAAATGTTCGCGACAGGCCGCAGCGTTTTGTTGCAGACGGGTTTTGGTTCCTACAGACATCGTCTCAGAGGTTAATGCCTCAATCCTGGTACGTCCACGCCAGAACACGGCTTTTCTTCTGGCCCTGCGCCATCTCAATCACCCGCACCTCCGTCACCGGCACCTGCTTCAAAGCCGCCTGCAGCGCTGGCAAATGCGCACTCTGAGAAACCAGCGTCGTGAACCACCGGCACCGCCCCGCCACTTGTCCGCTTTGAGCGATCATCCGGCGGATGAATCCCAGCTCACCTCCCTCACACCACAGTTCGTTCGCCTGCCCTCCAAAGTTCCGCGTCTCCACCGCCCCGCCTTTCCCCAGCCCCCTCAGCTTCCGTCCCGTCCCCGCAGCCGCCTCTTCCGCGCTCGCGTGAAACGGCGGATTGCACAGGCTCGCTGCAAACGATTCCCCACCCCGAATCACCCCTTCAAAACACGCCGCCGGACTCGCCTGCTGCCGAAACTGAATCAATCCGGACACAGCCGCGTTTGCCTCCACCAAGTGTCGCGCCCAACGCAGCGCGGTCGCATCGATATCCGTCCCGACAAACTGCCATCCATATTCGCAGGCTCCAAGCAGCGGATAAATCGCATTCGCCCCCGTCCCGATGTCCAGCACGCGCACCTTTTTGCCGCGAGGGATCATCGCTTCATCTCCGCCCGACAGCAGATCCGCCAAATGATGCACGTAATCCGCCCGCCCCGGCACCGGAGGACACAACCGCCCCGGCGGCAAATCCCACGTCTGCAACCCATACGCCAGCCGCAGCAGCGCCTGATTCAGCGCCTTCACCGCCCCCGCATCCGCAAAATCAATCGACGTCCCGCCATGCTCATTCACCCTCACAAACGCCTCCAGAGCCGGACTCACCCGCACCAGCTCCGCAAAATCATAGCCCAGCCGGAACCGATTCCGCGCATGCAGCCCCGCCTTCTCCCTGCTCATCGTTCCCCCCCTCCAGGCGGCGTGCGATGATCGCCAAAATACTTCTCACTCCGGTAGCGCAACCACACCCGCAGCACCTGTGGCACCTGCTCCCGCTGCGCCTCATCCAGGCTCTCGTAAAGCGCCATCGCCTTCTCCCGCTCCCCGCGGCACGGCCCATTTTTATGTGCATCCCACAGCACCCGCGCCGCCCGGATTCGACGACACGTCTCCTTCACCAGCGCACTCCCGGTGAGCGGTGCCGTGTTTTTTTTCTTCTTCGCAGGCATACCCGAGCCCCAGAGCTACGCCACCCCCGCCCCCTTTGCCACCCCAAAACCCTCCACAGGCATGTCGATTGCGACTGAACTGACGCTTGCCATTCCCGCAGTCCCCATCCAAAAGTCGGACGCTCCCGAATCGCCCTATGAAAAGTCACCTCCTCCTCGCGCTCGCCCTGTGCTCTCTCCTCTCCAGTTGCAAGCACCTCGCCAAAGTCCGCGAGGTCCGGCCCGTCCTGCGCCCCATCAGCGCGACCGTTGGCACCGTCGGCACGATTCATCAGGCCCTTCACGACTCCCTCAAACGGAGCAAACGGGAACCCATGACCGCCCTCGCTGGATACCTCACCGCTGCTGAGACCGCCGCCAAGCAGCTGGCGCTCACTCCGAATGACGCCGTCATCCGCGAAGAGTACAATTTCGCCGTCGCCCGGATCCTCACCGTGATTCAGGACTCCCAGCTCGATCCCTGGACCAAACCTCTCACTGTCCCTGCCAAGGATGGCGACTTCATCCTCACGCGCAAACCCGATGCTCGTAAAGCCTGGAATCCCGCCCTCTACACCTTCACCCCCGCGGATCAGTTCGACATCGGTGGTGCCTTCATCAAGGAACACAACAAAAAGGACGGCCTCGGTGCCCCCATCGTCGCCTCCGGCAAACAAGCCAACGCCGATGCCAAAGAAGACTTCACGCTCCCCCGCACCTACTACGGAGTCACCGCCATCGCACGCTTCAAAGGCCGCACCTGCGAACTCGGCTTCGAAGACCCCCTCGCCACTGAAACCATCCAGTTCAATGGCAAAACCTTCCCCCTGGCCGCCGACTTCACCGTCCCGATCGCCGTCATGCTCGCCAACAGCAATGCCGAAAAAATGGGCCTCTCCCGCCTCATCAACCCTGAAAAATACGCTGACACCGCCCGCATCACCCGCCTCCAGCCTTACGACCCAAACAAAACCGTCGTCCTCGTCGTGCACGGCCTGAACTCCTCCCCCGCCACCTGGACGCCCATGATCAACAGCCTCCGAAACAATGAGGAAATCCGCCGCAACTACCAGTTCTGGGTCTTCAGCTACCCCAGCGGCTACCCTTACATGCACTCCGCCGCCATCCTGCGCCAAAACCTCGATGCCGTCGAAAAACGCTTCCCCATGAAAAAGAAAATGGTCGTCATCGGCCACTCCATGGGCGGCTGCATCAGCCGGCTCCTCATCACCGATGTCGGTGACAAGATGTGGGTGGACTACTTCGGCAAATCGCCCGAGCAAACGGAAATGGGACCCGCCACCAAGAAGCTGATCTCAGACGCGCTCATCTTCAACCAACGG
>CANETF010000363.1 GCA_947440575.1 Verrucomicrobiaceae bacterium | reverse complement strand
TTGCGTTGGGTGGGCTGGAGTTTGGGGAAGAGGGCGAGGAGTTGGGTGGGGGCTTCGGGGGAGCGGGAGGCGGCTAGGGCTTCGATGGCGGCGGTGCGGGTGAGGGGGTCGGGGTCGGACTGGGCGAGGGAGGCGAAGAGGGGGGATTCGGCGCTGTGGAGGTCGCGCAGGGCGTTGAGGAGGGGGATTGTCATGGCTTCGCTTGGGGTTTGGGGACGGACAGGAGTGTCCGCGCTCCTTTGGCTGAGCAGGGCGACGAGGTCGGGCTCGAGGGCGGTGAGTTGGAAGCCGCTGATGAGTTGGAGGGCGATGGCTGGTGAGTGTTCGAGCAGTTGTTTGGCTGTCTGAGTGAGGAGGGGGGCGATTTGCTTGGGGTCGAGTTTGGTGCGGTGGGTGAGGAGTTTTTCGGCGACGGCGGCGCGGGAGGTTTCGTGGGTGAGGAGTGCGGTGAGGGCTTCGGCCACGCCGGGTTCGGTGGGGAATTGGGCGAGGCGGAGGAGTTCTTCGTCGTTGGGGGCACGGTCGAGTTGGGGGAGGAGTTTGGCGACGCGGGAGGCGCTGGTTTGGGGATCGAGGGCGAGGGAGGCGAGGACGCGGGCTTCGATGGGGAGTTGGTTCGCGGCTTCGGAGTCGAGGAACTTAGCGGTGAGGTCGGGGTGGCGTTCGAGGAACATGCGGACGAGGAAGCGTTCGAACTCGCGGTCGTAGGCCTCGCGGACGGGGATTTGTTTGTTGCCGCGGGAGGATTGGGCGGTGGGGCCGTTGGGGAGGGAGGGTTTGGCGAAGGCGAGCAGTTGGGGAAGGGTTGAGTCTGACAAGGTCCGACCGATCTGACTGATCTGACCGATTGGGTGGTTGGCCATGTATTCTTGAGCGGCCCAGTGAGTGGCGGGAAGCTTGGCGCGGTCTTGCAGTTCCTGCCAAGCCAGATGGGCCTTCGCGGTAGGCTCTGTGCCAAGAAGTGCGGTGAGATCCTCGGTACTCATCTTCGTGAAATCAGCCACTTCGGTCGTCGCGGCTTTCGGCTTCACCCGCCAGATGCGCCCACGCGTCTTATCCCGATCAGGATGCGCACGCGGGACTTCGTTGTGGGAGATGATTTTGTTGTACCAATCGACGATGTAGATGCAGCCGTCGGGGCCGTTGGTGAGGGCGACGGGGCGGAAGAAGGGGTCGTCGCAGGTGACGAGGTCGGGGAGTTGGGCGAGTTTCCAATAGGGGCCGTCGCGGTGCATGGCGAGGGTTTGGATTTTGGAGGTGATGGGGTTGGCGACGGCCATGGTGTGGGCGGCTTCTTTGTCTTTGAGTGGGCCGGATTCGATGAGGGCGAGGCCGCTGAGGCCGGTGCCGCCCATGCGGAATTCGGCTTGGGGGGGGAAGTCGGGTTGGTAGCTTTTTTTGAGGGCTTCCATGCCGCCGGGGTAGTAGGCGTATTCGTGGAAGGGCATGACGGGGTAGCCGTAGTCGTTGGCTTCCTGGATGAACGTTTCGCCCTCGCCGGTGATGACGAGGCCCCAGATGTTGTTGGGGCCGACGGAGGTGACTTCGAACTCGCTGCCATCGGGTCGCATGCGGGCCATGCCGCACTTGGGGTAGTCGATGATGACATCGCTGCCGGGTTTGCGGACTTGGCTGTTGTTGAAGAGGCCTTGGGCCATCCAGATCCAGCCGCCGGGGGCGCGGGTGAATTGGTGGGGGAAGAGGTGGGAGTCCTGGACGCCGAAGCCGGTGAGAAGGATTTCGAAGGTGTCGGCTTTGCCGTCGCCGTTGGTGTCTTTGTAGAGTTTGAGGTCGTGGCCGTGCTGGATGTAGCAGGTGTCACCATTGCCCCAGGGGAGGATGCCGGTGGGGATGGCGAGGCCGTCGGCGAAGATGGTGGGATTGGTGAGGCCTTCGGGTGGGAGCGGGGCGTTGAGGGCTTCCCGGGGAAAGAAGAGCACTTTGTCTTTGGCTTTGCTGGCATAGACGGCTTCAGCGGCGGCGGGGTTTTCGTTGGCGTCGATGGGGTATTCGAGGGCGGTTTGGGTCCAGAGGCGTCCGCGCTGGTCAAAGTAAACGGAGACGAATTTGCCGAGGCCTTCGCTTTCCTGGACGACGAGTTCGATTTCGTAGCCTTCGGGGAGGTGGAATTTTTTGAGTTGTTCCTGGGCGGAGAGGGCGGTGCCTTGGACGTTGTTGTAGGAGGTGTCGCGTTTTTTGTTCTCGGTTCTCGGTTCTCGGTTCTCGGTTTGTTTGGGTTTGGCCGGGAGTTTGGCTTTCATGCCTTCGAGGCCGCCGATGGATTTCCAGGTGGGGGCGTTGGGGGTGGGGGGGAGTTCTTCGATGGTGACGTCCTTTACTTGGACGAGGCAGATGCCGCCGCTGTGGACTTGGGGGGCGATGTGGCCGTCGAGGGCGATGTTGGGATCGGTCTCGGTGTAGTCGATGCAGTGGACGCCGTTGATCCAGGTCTGGATGCGGGGGCCTTCGGCGCGGATGGTGTATTCGTTCCAGCCGAAGGTGTCGATGGCTTTGTCGAGGGCGGTTTGTTGTTCGGGGGTGGGGGACCAGATGACTTTGTTGCGGCGATGTTCGTCGTAGATTTTGCCGAACCAGCCGGCGCCGCAGTCGATCTGGTAGCCGCTCATGGCGCCGCCATCACGGAGGGAGCGGATTTGGATGCCGGAGTTGATGAGGCCGGTTTTTGCATCGCCGGAGACTTTGATTTTGAGTTTGAGCTCGAAGTTGGAGTAGGATTTCTGGGTGGAGATGAAGTCGTTTTTTTTGATCTTATCGGTGGTGGAACCGCCGGTGATGAGGCCGTCTTTGACGCTCCACATGGCGGGGTCGAAGTCCCAGCCGGTGAGGGTTTTGCCATCGAAAAGGGAAACGGGCTCGGCGAAGCAGAGAGGGGAAAGCAGGGAGCTGAGAGCTAAGAGGAGAAGGGAACGCATGATGAGGAGAGTACGGAGGCTGGAGGGCAGACTAACAGAAGGTGATCCACCGTGTCATGACTGAAATGCACATGGCATCGATGCGGGACATGGGGTAGGGAAAAGAGATGAACGACGAGATGGAGATGCGGGAGACGACGGTGAACGGGTCACAGACGCGGCGTTGGGTGGTGGAGGCGGGGGAGTGTGCGGCGCTGGTGGTGCAGCGGGTGGCGCGGTTGGGGATCGATGAGGCGGTGGCGCCGTATCGGCGGGTGCGGATGAGTCCGGAGGGGAGTTTTGTGTTGGCGTG
>CANETF010000362.1 GCA_947440575.1 Verrucomicrobiaceae bacterium | reverse complement strand
GTGGGGGTCGCCGGGGACTTTGAGCGGGATGCGGGCTTGATCGAGGAGGGCGGCGGGGAAGCTGCGGGCTTCGTTGGTGTTTTCTCCGGAGCGAACGGAGCTGCGGCGGACGACGTCGTCCTCATCCGGCCAGTAGGTGAAGTAGCCGATGCGGGGTTCGGTTTGGAGGTTGGTGGTGGTGAGGACGGTTTCGGTGGGGGCGATGAGACGGAGTTTGTGGTCTGAGAAGAGGAGGTCGGCGCCGATGACGACGCGGTCCTTGTATTTTTCGAGGGCGGCGTTGAAGGCGGCGTCCCAATCGGGGTGGTCGGGGGATGGGGTGGCGTAGGCGAAGTCGAGGGCGACGGCGCGGGCGCCGGAGGCGAAGAGTTTGTCGAGGAGATCTGCCCAGACTTGGCGGGGCCAGGGCCAGCCTTTTTGCATGAGCTGGAGGGTGGGGGATTCGGCGATGTCCTCGGGGAAGGCGCTGCTGAGGTCGAGGCTGGCTTCGTCGACGCCGATGACGATAACGTCGGGGTCGGCGGGGGCGCGGGTGCCGTGGAGGTGGATTTGGTCCTGGATCCACCAGGCAGTTTTTTGGGTGAGGGCTTTGGGGGTGGCGAGGTATTCGTTTTGGCTTTGGGTCAGCAAGAGCAGGAGCAGAACCGATAGCGCGATGCCGCCCAGGATGAGGGGGCGGCGGGGGCTGTCGAGGGACTCGGGCTTCACGGGGCTAGAGATGGACTCACCTGAGGCGGGGGGAAAGGGGAAACTGGGGGGTGGAGAATGGGTGAGGCCTTCTTGTGGCAGGCGGCTGAGAGCTTCAAGATATCGATATTATGCCGCCGCCTATCGGTTGGTTTGGAAGGCTGAAAGATCTAAATGATGAAAGATCAAAGCATCTGAAATCCGATGCTGGGGACTTGACTTTACGGGGGCATCCGGTGGATCATGGGAGCGATTGGGGATGAGAATATCGGTCAGAACTGAAATCAAATCGTACTAGTCAGACTTTGTGGAGAGAATGAAGAGCCGTGAAATCGTCGATGTGCAGCTTGAGTCGATCTTCGGCAACAAGTTCCCCCAGAAGATTCAGCGTTTGGTCGATGAAGAACTCAACCAAGGACGATGGGTTGATGGCTATCACCTAGCAGTGTGTGAGGGTGTCATTGATGGCGACGATGCTCGTAACTTGCTTCAGATCGTTCTGGCCGATCATCCTGAACTTCGCATGGACGAGGCCGAATTGAAGCGGGTGGTTGAGGAGCGCTTGCCACAGAGTCTCGGAGCGGCAGTCTCGTGGATCGTTGATGATAGTGGTGCCTTTGCTCTGACCGACAGTTTGAGAGTCGCCCGATTCGAGCGAGAGTCTGTTATTTGGCGGAGTCCAAGAATTTCTTATGACGGGATTGATTTCGACTCCTTGTCAGGAGGCAAGCTCCGCGGGCGGGCTTGGTTGCTAGGTTCACATGAGAGTCCAGATACTCCGTTCACCTTCGATTTCGAGACTGGCGAATTGCTTGAGGGGCACGTCGTCGAACATGTATGAAGAAAGCACAACAAGACGCTCCATCCAACGGCGGGCAACGCTCCAGTTTGAATTCGGGCTTCGAGCCCAGCCGTGGATGAGCTAGACGTTGGGACATGTAACAATGAGAATCGCCATGCGAATCATGCTCACAGCGCTGTTGTTGCTTGGTTGCCAGGTGTTCGCTGGTGAGTGGGTGGTGACGAAAGGTGGGCTTTCGCCAGACGGGAAGCTTGCCGTGGCGGTTTATCCCCAGAAGACGGCGTTCATTGATGAGGTGGATGATACGGTTCTCTTGGTTGAGGCCAGCAGTGGACGGAAGATCGGCCCGCTTGAAGAGGTTTCTTCTTCAGGGGGCACTTGGGGCAGCACGACCACGAATGTGCATTGTGTGTGGTCGGGCGACAGCAGGATTCTGATCGTGAACTTCCGGACCGGACGCTTGATGCATTCTTCGCAGATTTACCGTGTTCGTGACCGCAGGGCTGTGCCTATCGCCTTGCCGGACGCGAAGATGCATCCGAAGGGCAAGGTCCTAGAGGGGCTGGGCACCACAGCCAACCCCGGTTCGGAGGTGACTCTCGAAGAGAACGGGTCGCTTCTGATGCGGGCTTGGGGCTATGCTCCGGATTGGAATGTCGACTATGCGAAGCATGGCCTGAAGGGCTTTGAGGGGGAGCTTCTGTTCCATTACCGTTTCGATGAGCGGTGTCGAATCTTGCTTCACGACATGACGGTTCCCGAGATGTGAAGGAGGCAGTGGTGAGTGATCAGTAATCAGTGAGTTGTGAGTGGGGGCGTCACGCGGAGTGATGACGAGTACTTTGGAGGGGCTGGTGGCGTTTTTTGGGTGGGGCTTTGGCCTTGCGTGTAGGGGCTTGGGTAGGTAGGGGCAGGCGGGCTCTCGAAAGCTTTGATTGCAGAAGTGGCCGTCTCCGAGATGTTGCCAATCTGATGCCATTCCCGTTGTCGAGCGCTGGTACCTTCGAAGTTGATTGGCCTGCCAACCAGCCTCCCGAGCCCGTTGTATCAGCTATAGAACATGCTATTCGTGAGGCCAAGCCGACGGAGATGACGAGTCGTGATGGAGTGATCTTGTTTCGGAATGGAATGTATCGCTTCGTTAACGCTGCGAATCCGTTAACAGCCATTGGATCTGGCTCAATAAGCTGCACCCAGCATGGGGATGGCATTCGGATCAGCTACCACATTTCATTTTTACATTTGTTTATCATCGCGACTGGATTTGCAGGAGGCGCATGCTTGATAGAGAAGGCACCTCTTTGGTTTCCGATTTTCGGTTGGCTTTGGCTATTCATGGGAAGCTATCTTGAGAGACTCTATCGCTTTCCTCGCTTTATCAAGGCGGCGGCCTTTAGCGTTCACCCCGCCAAAGCAACTTCTGCACTAAAATGAGAAACGGTAAGGGTTGTTGAACAAGCTTGGGGTGGGGCATGCTGAAGCATGAACAACGTGCGGGATGCGGGATGATGCGGGGCGTGTCGGTCGGATTTTGAGCCTGTTTGATAACGTTGGTAGTCGAGGACGAGGACGAGGACGATGGTGAGGGCGTTACTCGTGGCGGAGGGCTTCGACGGGGTTCATGCGGGCGGCGCGGTTGGCGGGGTAGATGCCGAAGGCGATGCCGGTGATGACGGAGATGGAGAAGGCGAGGACGGGGGACCAGATTTGGACGACGGTGGTGACGCCGGCGAAGTGGCTGAC
>CANETF010000361.1 GCA_947440575.1 Verrucomicrobiaceae bacterium | reverse complement strand
GGAGGAGGCGATCTGGCCTTCAAACTGGCGGAGGGCTTCGCGAGCGGTGCGGCGGTCGTTGTCGAGGCGGCTGCGGTCGGGGAGGATGCCCTGGTGGATGGCGAGGTGTTCGTTGACGGCGAGTTGGCGGGTTTCGAGGTTGCCGCGGAGGGAGAGGACTTGTTCGTCGGCGAGGAGGAGTTCCTGGCGTTGGGATTCGAGGAGGCGCTGGCTGGATTCGATTTGTTCCTCGTTCTGGCGGATGCGGCCTTCGAGTTCTTCGGCGCGTTCGCGATTGAAGCCGATGCGGCCTTCGGCGCTTTGGACCTGGGAGCGGAGTTCCTGGGCTTGGGAGCGGAGTTGATTGATGCCGGACTCGATGGCGTGGTAGGTTTCGCGGGTGACGGAGGCTTCCTCTTCGGCGGTGCGGAGACGGGTTTGGAGTTCGTCGAGCTGGGTGGACAGGGCGCGGATGTGATTTTCAGCCTCGGATTTTTCGCCGGAGAAGTCGGAGAAGTGCTTGTAGGCGAGGTGGGTGTCGAGGGTGCGGGTGTCTTCGAGGAGGGTTTGGTAGCGGCGGGCTTTGGCGGCCTGGCGCTGGAGGGAGCCCATCTGGCGTTTCACTTCGGCGACGATGTCGGCGACGCGGAGGAGGTTGGCTTCGGTGTAGTCGAGTTTGCGGAGGGCTTCTTTTTTCTGGGATTTGAATTTGGTGATGCCGGCGGCTTCTTCGAAGACGGTGCGGCGGTCTTCGGGTTTGGAGGAGAGGAGCATGTCGATCTGGCCCTGGGCCATGATGGAGTAGGCGGCGCGGCCGACGCCGGTGCCGGCGAAGAGGTCGTGGATGTCTTTGAGGCGGCAGACGGTGCCGTTGATGCGGTATTCGGAGCGGCCATCGCGGAAGACGCGGCGGCCGATGGCGACTTCGTTGTAGTCGACGCCGAGGGATTGCTCGCAATCGGCCATGGTGAGGACGACTTCGGCCATGCCGACGGGTTTGCGTTTGTCGGTGCCGTTGAAGATGACGTCGGCCATTTCATCGCCACGGAGGGCTTTGGCGGAGGTTTCGCCGAGGACCCAGCGGATGGCGTCGACGACGTTGGATTTGCCGCAGCCATTGGGGCCGACGATGCCGGTGACGCCTTGATGGAAGTCGAGCTGGGTTTTGTCAGCGAAGGACTTGAAGCCGTGGATGAGAAGGGTCTTGAGGTACATGTCGGTGCGGGGAAAGGGAGCGTATGGGAGTAAACCACAGGGCGAGAGATGACGGCAATCTTAAAAGGTGAAAACCACTATATCTTGGGTGTGATTAACTAAAATTACACAAGATGTGGGGTTTGGCGAGGCAAAAAGGGGTGTGAATAAGTGGGGTTTCTGTGGATAAGTTGGGGAAGGGTGGGTTCCGGGCACGTGGAGGCGCGGAGGAACAAATGACCGTTGATCGCGAAGCCGTTTGCGTGACTGCGCCTTAGGATGGTCTCACGAAAGAGTGATTTGTGGGTAATTCAGGGGCATTTGCCTGTAGCAGGGGCGGCGCGAGGAAACTCGCAGCCGCGAGATTGCACACATTTGAACGGGTGCAAAAATAAAGACTTGCATTTCGCACCCATGTAGTCTACTATTTCATTGTTCACCCCAAAAAAAACCCGACACGAGAATGGCGGGGTTTTCAGACTGGGACCGAGATAAATCACGACCTTCCAGAGGTAAGAGGCTGTCAGTGTCGTGGGTGTTTCGGTTGATGCAAGGAGGTTTTGTGGGCTCGCCTCCCGAAAAAACGAAAAAAATAGAAAATCAGATAAATAGAATAGATGGCTAAATTAAAACTCCATGAGAATGACGGCAACCAGGCACCGAATGCCCGGGTTGGTTTAACTGAAGGCAAAGCACAGATGACTGTTGGAGGATTTCCTGCTCAACCAGGGGTCTTCATCCAAATCAAAGATGGCTACCCAATGCGGGTGACCGCAACGGATAACATCCGGGTGTGTGTAGAGGAACTCAAGAGTGAAGTCCTGTTCACCTTAGAGCCACACGTCTTGCTGGACCAAATATGGTACTTAGCGGCACCGGGATCAACGGCGGAGATTCGACAAGACTTTGCCAACGTGATTCGAACTCGCTACAAACTCGCCGCCTAGCAATGACCGCCCCGCTACGAAAACTAGCCGACGTGACGGTCGGGTTGACTCTCCGGACTCCGGAAGCAGCCCGACCGACGCCGGACGGCAATTATTATCTTTTGAAGATCAGCGATGTGGATGAATTTGGCCAGGTGAGACTGAGTTTGAATGATCGGATTCGAGTTGATGACCCCAAAGCGATCGCTCGTTGCGGACTTAGACCCGGAGATGTGGTGCTCGCCAATCGTGGCACGCGTGCCAAGGCTGGGCTCATCACCCAAGCATTGCCGGTTATTGCGGGCGGTCAGTTCTTCATCATTCGGATTCACGACGATCGGCTCCTCGCGGATTACCTCGTTTGGTTTTTGAATCATCCCCAGTCCCAGCGGAAACTGTTTGAAGAGTCCACTGTGTCGGTCATCAAAGCTGTGCTCGCGCCTCAGGTCCGAGGTCTTGAAGTGCCAGTACCCCCTCTTCGAGTTCAATCCCGTATCGTTGAACTGTTTGCGCTTCGCGCTCAAGAAAAACGATTGGTCGCTGATCTCGAAGCGCTTAAATCTCAGTTGATCGACAATACTCTTTTTCAAGTTGCCACCCACGTCTAAATTACCCAATCCCGTAGGTTAAAAAGCCTACACCACTTTTTAATATCATGCCCAAAGTCAACCAATCCGAAATCAACGACGTCGCCTGGCGTGCCTGCGACACCTTCCGTGGCGTTGTCGATGCTGAGAACTACCGGAACTACATCCTTGTGATGCTCTTCTGGAAATACATGTCCGATGTGTGGCGCGACCACCGCGACGCCTACATGCTGGAATACAAAGGCGACGAGGAGCGCGTGAAGCGCCGCCTTGCCCGCGAGCGTTTCCAGCTCCCAGACGGGTGCGACTTCCTCAGCCTCTACGCCCAGCGCAATGAGCCCGACATCGGTGAGCGCATGAATGTCGCCCTCGCCGGCATTGAGGAGGCAAACAAGGCCAAGCTGGAAGGCGTCTTCCGTGAGGTGGACTTCAATTCCGAGTCCAAGCTCGGCCAGACCCGCGACCGCAATACCCGGCTCAAGATGCTCCTCCAGGACTTCGCCGATCCACGGCTCGACCTCCGGCCCTCCGTCGTTGGCGAGGAGGACATC
>CANETF010000360.1 GCA_947440575.1 Verrucomicrobiaceae bacterium | reverse complement strand
TTGGCAGTTGGTTAAATCGCGGTAGGTTGGAGCATGCCAGTGCCGACCCTGACGACGATTCTCAAGCGCATCTTGAAGCAGCCTACTGCACCTTTCCACGAATACCATGTGAGGGGTGAAATCCAGAACATTTTGGAAGGCTGTCCCCACGTGAAGACGAAAGTGGACAAGTTTGGAAATCTTTTGGTGACCTACAAGAATGGAAAGCGGAAGAGCCGTGAGCCGTGGGTGTTAGGGGCGCATATGGATCACCCGGGGTTTGTGAAAAATCCGGCGAGCAAGGGAGAGTGGGAGTTTTTGGGCGGGATGCCGAGGGTGGAGGTGGAAGCCGGGGTCAAGGCGGGATTGCGGAAAATCAAAGGTGAGATTGGGACCTGGAACTTTCCGGTGAAGATCAGTGGGGAGAAGATCGAAGCGGCGGCGTGTGATGATTTGGTGGGGTGTGCGATTATTTTGGCGGTGATCTGGGATCTGGCGAGTTTGGACATGGAAACGACGTTTCATGCGGCGTTTACCCGGGCGGAAGAGGTGGGATTCCTGGGGGCGTGGCAGGTGGGGCAGAAGTGGCCTTATCCTGAGGATGCGGTGTTTGTTTCGGTGGAGACGAGTCGGCCGGTGAATGGTTCGGTGATGGGTGGCGGTCCGATTGTGCGGGTGGGGGATCGGCTTTCGGTTTTTGACGGTGAGGCGGTGGCGGCGTTGACTTTGACGGCGGCTGAGCAGGGGTTGAGGGTGCAGCGTTGTTTGCTGGATGCGGGAGCGTGCGAGGCGAGTGCGATGCAGGCGTGTGGCCGGAGGAGTGTGGGTGTGTCGGTGCCCTTGGGCAATTATCACAATATGGATGAGACGAAGAAGCTCGCTGCGGAATATGTGATGATGGAAGACGTGAAGTCGATGGTCAATTTGCTGAAGGCGTTGGTGGCGACTGGGCGTGAAGGGATTGAGGTCAGGACGATTGCGGAGCGGGTGGAGTTGAAGATGAGTGATTATGCCGCTCACTTGAAGGCTGGGAACAAGGCGTTTTAGGGATCCTGCAGCGATCCTGTTGAATCCGGCTTGCGTGTTGGCTGGGGCGGGGTTTGGTGACGGCTCCCTTTTATGAGCAGCGACCAACGCAGACCGTTCCCCTTCGACGAATTTGAGCCGAAATGGCAAGACCAGTGGGAGGGCGCCCAAGCCTTCCGGACACCGAATCCGGGAGATGCTGATTTTGATGCTTCCAAGCCGAAGTATTATGTCCTGGACATGTTTCCTTACCCGAGTGGTCAGGGATTGCATGTGGGGCATCCGGAGGGGTATACGGCGACGGATATCATTGGGCGGTTCAAGAAGATGTCGGGGTTCAATGTGCTGCATCCGATGGGATGGGATGCGTTTGGTTTGCCGGCGGAGCAGTATGCCATCAAGACGGGGCAGCATCCGCGGAAGACGACGGAGAAGAACATCGAGGGATTTCGCGGGCAGTTGAAGCGGTTGGGGTTTGCGTATGACTGGAGTCGTGAGGTGAACACGACGGATCCGGGGTATTTCAAGTGGACGCAGTGGATCTTTTTGAAGTTGTACAACAGTTATGTTGATGAGGTAACGGGCAAAGCGCGGCCGGTGAGTGAATTGGAGGCGAAGGGGATGAGCCGGGAGGAGATTGATTCGCGGCGGTTGGCGTATGTGAGTGAGGCGCCGGTGAACTGGTGTCCGGAGTTGGGCACCGTATTGGCGAATGAGGAAGTGGTGGATGGCAAGAGCGAGGTGGGTGGCTTTGCGGTGGAGCGGCGGCCGATGAGGCAGTGGATGTTGCGGATCACAGCGTATGCGCAGCGGTTGATTGATGAGTTGGATGGGCTGGACTGGCCTGAGAGTATTCGATTGCTGCAGCGCAACTGGATTGGGCGGAGCGAAGGGGCTCATGTGACGTTCAAGATCGCGGATTTTGAGCGGGAGGTGACGGTTTTCACGACGCGGCCGGACACGTTGTTTGGGGCGACCTACATGGTGTTGGCACCTGAGCATGCTTTGGTGGGCGAGATTACGACGGCGGAGCAGCTTGGGGCAGTGGAGGGGTATCAGCGGACCGTGATGTCGAAGTCGGATTTGGAACGTACCGAGTTGGCGAAGGAGAAAAGCGGGGTGTTTACCGGGGCTTATGCGATCAATCCGGTGAACGGAGAGCGGATTCCGATCTGGATCGCGGACTATGTATTGATGGGTTATGGGACGGGAGCGATCATGGCGGTGCCGGGGCATGATGAGCGGGACTTTGAGTTTGCGGAGTTGTTCAAGTTGCCGGTCAAGCAGGTGGTGCAACCGCCGGAGGGCGTGAAGTGGCAGGGGTTCACGGATGATGGCGTGGCGGTGAACTCGGGGTTTTTGGATGGGCTGACGACGGCTGAGGCGAAGGTGAAGATGGCGGCTTGGTTGGAGGAGAAGGGGTTGGGTCGCGGGACAGTGAATTACAAGTTGCGCGATTGGTTGTTCAGCCGGCAGCGGTATTGGGGGGAGCCGTTCCCGATCGTTTGGGAGGATGGGAGTCATCGGGCGGTGTCGGACAGTGAGTTGCCGGTGGTGCCACCGGAGATGGAGGACTTTAAGCCGACGGGGACGCCGGAACCGCCGTTGTCGAAGGCGACGGATTGGGTGCGTTATTCGGAGACGGCGAAGCGCGAGTTGAACACGATGCCGCAGTGGGCGGGGTCGTGCTGGTATTACCTGCGGTATTGCGATGCGGGCAACACTGAGCGGTTTGTGAGTGAGGAGGCGGAGCGCTATTGGATGGGTGGAGGCAAGGCTGGCGGGGTGGATTTGTATGTGGGGGGGACGGAGCATGCGGTGCTGCATTTGTTGTATGCGCGGTTCTGGCACAAGGTGCTCTTTGATCTTGGGTTTGTGAGCACGCCGGAGCCGTTTCAGCGGTTGGTGAATCAGGGGTTAATCATGGGAGAGGACGGACAGAAGATGTCGAAAAGCCGTGGGAATGTGGTGAATCCTGACGATGTGGTGGCCGAGTATGGGGCGGATTCTTTGCGTCTTTATGAGATGTTCATGGGGCCGCTGGAGCAGGTGAAGCCGTGGAGCATGAAGGGCGTGGAGGGGGTGCACCGTTTCCTGGCGCGAGTGTGGCGTGTGGTGATGGAGCAAGATCAGGCGGGTGAGTGGGTGATTTCCAGTCAGTTGCAGGATGTGGCGCCAGAGAAGAAGCTGACCAAGGTGCTGCATGAGACGATCAAGAAATGTGGAGAGGACACTGAGAAGTTGAGCTTTA
>CANETF010000359.1 GCA_947440575.1 Verrucomicrobiaceae bacterium | reverse complement strand
GTCAGTGAAGGCGGGGGGGACGGGACTGAATCTCACGGCGGCAAGCCAGGTGATTCATTTTGATCGCTGGTGGAATCCGGCGGTGGAGAATCAGGCGACGGATCGGGCGTTTCGGATCGGGCAGAAGCGAAACGTGATGGTGCACCAGTTTGTGTGCCAGGGGACGATCGAGGAGAAGATCGATGCGATGCTGGCGGAGAAGACGGGGCTGGCGGCGGAGTTGCTGCGGAAGGAGGCGGGGGCGGAGCGGGTGCTGACGGAGATGGGGGCGGAGGAGCTGCTGCGGTTGGTGGCGCTGGATTTGGGTGGAGTGATTAGTGATCAGTAATCAGTAATCAGTGAGTAGTGAGTAGTGAGTGTTAGGCTAGGGTGTGGATGAAGAAGCCGGAGCGGAGTTTGGGTTCGAACCAGGTGCTCTTGGGGGGCATGATTTGGTCGGCGTCGGAGATGGCCATGAGTTGTTCGACGGTGACTGGGAACATGGAGAAGGCGACAGCGAAGTCCCGGCTATCGACAAGTTTTTCGAGTTCGGCGGTGCCGCGGATGCCGCCGATGAAGTCGATGCGTTTGCTGGTGCGAGGATCATCGATGCCGAGGAGAGGAGCGAGGAGGCGATCCTGGAGGATGGAGACGTCGAGTTGGTCGATGGGGGAGGCGTCGGGGGCGGGTTTCCAGGTGAGGCGGTACCATTGGCCTTTGAGGTACATGCAGCACTCGCCGGTTTTGGAAGGGGATTTGTCGGTGGTGGGTTCGAGGGTGAAGATTTGGGCGACTTTGGCGAGGAACTCTTCGCGGTCCTGGCAGTTGAGGTCTTTGACGGCGCGGTTGTAGGGGAGGATTTTCAGTTCGGAGGCGGGGAAGAGGACGCTGAGGAACCAGTTGTAGTTTTCCTGGCCGGTGTGGTTGGGATTGGCTTCGCGGCGTTGTTTGCCGACGTTGAAGGCGGAGGCGGCGCGGTGGTGACCGTCGGCGACGTAGGCGGCGGGGACTTGCTCGGCGAAGATGGAGGTGATGGGGAGGGCGGTGGAGTTGGGGAGGCGCCAGACTTGGTGGCGGACGCCATCGGGGGCGGCGACGTCGTAGATGGGGGACTCGGTGGCGAGGTGGTTGTCGATGAGGGCCTGGACGCCGGGGCGGCCGTTGTAGGTGAGGAAGATGGGGCCGGTGTTGGCGCTGAGGGTGTCGACGAGAGTGGTGCGGTCCTTCTCTTTGTCGGCGCGGGTTTTTTCGTGCTTTTTGATGATGTTGTTTTCGTAGTCCTCGATGTGGCAGACGGCGACGAGGCCGGTCTGGCTGTGGTCGCCGATGGTTTGGCGATAGAGGTACATGCAGGGGGCGGGCTCGCGGAGGAGGACGCCGTCGGCTTGGAGTTTTTCGAAGGCGGTGCGGGCCTGGGTGTAGACGGCGGAGGAGTAGGGGTCGATGTCGGGGTCGAGATCGATTTCGGCGCGGTCGACGTGGAGGAGGCTGAGGGGGTTGCCGGCGGCGAGTTCGGCGGCTTCGTCGCGGTTGACGACGTCATAGGGGACGGCGGCGACGGCGGAGGCGTGTTGGGGGGCGGGGGAGAGGCCTTGGAAGGTGCGGATGCGCATGCGGAGGTGGGTTTTGGTGACGGGATTTAGACGAAGGTGAGGGAGATTGGGGGGGAGGGGGGTGGGGTCAAGTCTTTTTGCAGATGGGTGGTGTTGAATCGACCGGGCGGTTGGGGTGGCGAATGGCGCGGGGCTCAGGGGTCGAGGGTGACGAGGCTTTCGATTTGGATGGGGAGGAAGAGGTGGTCGCCGATGCGGAGGCGGAGGGGTTGGCGGGAGGGGGAGGGTGGGAGGTCATCGACGAGGAGGATGAGGCCTTCGCGTTCGCGGGGTTCGCCGCGGAGTTGAATGCGAACGGGGTGGCCGAGGCGGATACCCCATTGTTTTTCGAAGGTGGCGCGTTGGGCGAGTTGATCGGATTTCCAGGCGGCGTAGCCGGATTCGTCAGCGAGTTCGGGGAGGAGTCCGGCTTGGCGTTCCTGGGCGGATTCCGCGCGCCATTTGAGGTAGCCTTCTTCGGAGTGGGTGGCGGAGGCGAAGAGTTCGAGGTCGTGGACGGGAGCGGGGGTGGGTTCTTTGGAGAGTGCCCAGGTTTTGCGGATGACGGGATCGTTCGGGGGCATGGAGATCAGGCCAGGATGCCTTTGACGACTTTTCCGGCGATGCCGGTGAGGCGGACGTCGAGGCCTTGGAATTTGGTGGTGAGGCGATGGTGGTCGATGCCGAGGAGGGCGAGCATGGTGGCGTGGAGGTCGTGGACGTCGACGATGTCTTCGACGGAGCGGTAGCCGAGTTCGTCGGTGCTGCCCCAGGTGATGCCGGGTTTGATGCCGCCGCCGGCCATGAAGAGGGAGAAGGAGAGGATGTGGTGATCGCGACCGGTGCCTTGGCCCATGGGGGTGCGTCCGAATTCGCCACCCCAGAGGACGAGGGTGTCTTCGAGGAGGCCGCGGTCGTGGAGGTCCTGGAGGAGGGCCGCGGTGGGGCGGTCGACGGCTTCGGCACCGGCTTTCATGCCTTCTTCGAGGGCGGTGTGATGGTCCCAGGCGCGGTGATAGAGTTGGATCATGCGGACGCCGCGTTCGGCGAGGCGGCGGGCGAGGAGGCAGTTGGAGGCGAAGGAGCCGTCGCCGGGTTCATTGATGCCGTATTGTTCGAGAGTGGCCTGGGTCTCGTCTTTGAAGTCGGAGAGTTCGGGGACGCTGCTTTGCATTTTGAAGGCCATCTCGTATTGGGCAATGCGGGTGGCGATTTCGGGGTCGTTTTGGTCTTCAGCGAGGAAGCCGTTGAGGCGTTGGATTTCTTCAACGACCTGACGTTGGGTGCTCTGGCAGACGCCATCGGGGTTGCCGATGTAGTGGACGGCGTCGCCTTTGGTTTGGAGTTGGATGCCCTGGAAGCGGCTGGGGAGGACGCCGCTGCTCCACTGGCGGGCGGAGATGGGTTGGGGGCCGTATTTGCCGGAGGAGGTGAGGACGATGAAGCCGGGGAGGTTTTGGGTTTCGGAGCCGAGGCCGTAGAGGAGCCAGGAGCCCATGCTGGGTCGGCCCTTGATGATGGAGCCGGTGTTCATGAAGGCGTGGGCGGTGTCGTGATTGATCTGCTCCGTTTGCATGGAGCGGATGACGCAGAGTTTGTCGGCCTGCTTGGCGATGTGAGGGAAGAGGTCGCTGATTTCGATGCCGGACTGGCCGTGTTTTTGGAAGTTGGTGAAGGAGCCGCGGGCTTTGAGGACCTGGCCTTGGAG
>CANETF010000358.1 GCA_947440575.1 Verrucomicrobiaceae bacterium | reverse complement strand
TGCCGGGGAAGTTGTCGAGGCTGATGGCGTGGAGGTGGAGGTGGGCGTGGGCCTCTGGAGGGATGTCCCGAAGCAGGGTGTTTTTGACGTGCTCGAGGCCGGTCTGGCGGACGAGTCCGTGGACTCGGTAACCGAGAGCGAGGAGGTGCTCGGTGAGATAAAAGCCATCCTGACCGGTGATACCTGTGATGAGAGCTGTCTTCATTTTACGGGGAGCTATCGCGGCGTTTGAGCGGTCAAGCGATTGAGGCAATGGCAGATTGGAAGCCGTGAAGGGCTTGTTGGAAGCTCCAGGAGTTGATGCGATTGAGGCTGGCTTGGCCTGCCTGTTTGAGGAGGTTGGGGTTGGAGAGGAAGCGGTGGAGAGAGGTGGTAAGAGCGGTGAGATCGCCTATTGGGAAGATGGCGCCGTTGGAGTGGGGGTCGATGAGGTCTGGGGTGGAGCAGACGGCGGAGCTGGCGATGACGGGTTTGGCGGCGTTCATGACTTCGTTCACGACGAGGCCCCAGGGTTCGAAGAGGGAGGGGATGACGAAGAGGTCGCAGAGGTCGTAGAAGGCGGGGAGTTCGGTTTGGTTTTTGAAGCCGGTGAAGTGGACTTGGCCGGGGGCGAGTTGGTTGGCGAGTTGTTCGAGGTGGGGTCGGAGTTCGCCGTCGCCGACGAAAATGAGAGCGGGAGGCGGGGAGGGGGTGAGGGAGGGAAGGGCGGCGAAGGCGCGGAGGAGGAGTTCGGGGTCCTTTTTTGGGATGAGTTTGCCGCAAAAGAGGACGACGGGTTGATGCGGAGTTAGGCCAAGCGAAGCACGCAACTTGTCGCGATTGGGGGTGGACTCTGCAACGCGGGCCTGGAAGAAGGCATTGTCGACGGCGTAGGGGACGTCAAAAATCTTGTGATCCGGGACGCCATAGGAGCGATAGAGTTGTTTGTTGAGGGAGCCAACGGCGAGGAAGGCGGCGGGTTGGCGGAGGCGGAGGGTGAAGACGCAGCGGTGGGTGAGGCGGCGGAGGAAACTGCCTTTGACGGACGCGAGAGAAGTTTCACCTCGCAAGAGGAGGGGAATGTTTTGATCACGGGCTATTTTCCAGGCGGCGCGGGTGTAGGGGTGGTTCCAGCCGTGGACCCAGAGAGCGGAAGGGGGGCGGGCAGAGAACTCGGCCTTCAACCGGGTCTCAAACAAGCGAGCTTGGTGGGAGTGGGAACCGGTGGGTGCAGCGGGATTGAGGATGGAGTGCGGGTAGCCTTCGAGGAGGGGGATGTCCCAGGAGACGGATTGACCGAACTCTTTATCGTAATAACCAGAGGCGTCGGGGGCTGAGGCGTATGCGACGTGTATTGAAACACCCGAGTTGACCAGGTGACGAATCAACGGGCTCTGGTATTGGATGGGGTGGGTTAGGCAGTATGTAACAGGGATCAAAGGGACGTGGGTGTGGGGAGGAAAATGTAATTCTGGGGCGATCCATTTGGGCCACCGAGTTTGGGTAGTGTTGTTTCGGTGTAGCCCCAAGTGGTCAGGAGTGAACGGATGGCGGGCAGGTGTTTGTCTTGGATCTCGATGAGGAGGTGGGGTTTGAATTGGCGGATGGTTTGTTCAGCGCCGAGGAGGACTTCGAGTTCGTGGCCTTCGACATCGATCTTGATGAAACCGACATTTTGAAGTTGATGGCTATCGAGAGTGGAAATAGGCACCTCGATATCGATGAGGCTTTGAGCTTCGGTTGCGACCTCGGGTTCGAGGGATGCCCAACCTGAAAGAATGACGCCGTTCTGCTTGGGGATGTGAAGGATGGCAGTGCCCGAGTGAGAGGAGAGCGCGTCGTGGACGATACGAACGTTTGGGTAAGCAGCGGCAATCAGGGGGGCGGCGATTGCGGTGTTGGGTTCAAAAGAGGTGACGGAGTCGTAGTAACGTTGGAGACCGTAGGAGTAGAGGCCGTAGTTCGCACCAATGTCAATGGCGTGACCTTTGCACGGGCCGATCCGGGGGAGGTGGAAGGCTTCCCGTTCGTCTTCGGTAGTCCATTTTAGCATTCGGGTTAGGATTGGAAGTCTCCAAGGGCCGGGCAGGTGGGGGAGAGTTCTGGATGTCAGCGAGTTGAGGTAGCGAAGGATGCGCGAAAGCATGGCGAGAGGGAGAGGGTTCGTGTTATGGGAGCCATGCGTGGAGTTCGCCGGGAGCGTCAGGGACCAGGGGAGCGACTTGGTAGCCACAAGAACGGAGGATGTCGATCGCGTGGTTGGTTGAAGTGCCGAGTTGGGCGGTGCGGTTGGGGTTATCCTCGAAGACGACGTGTTGAACTTGGTGGCGTTCGAAAAGCTGGAATGCGCCTTCGATGACCCAGGGATCGCCGCCCTCGCAGTCGATTTTCAGGACGGCGATTTTGAGATTGGGGTCGGTGAAGACGTGGTCGAGGCGGCGGACGTCGACGGGGATTGTGTTTTGAGCGCCCTGGTGGGCGATGCCACCCCAACCGGTTTGGTCCGGGGGGCCGAGGTCGAAGGCGAGGGTGGATGATTCTTTTCCGAGGGCGATGGAGTGGACGGTGTGGCGATTGGCAAACTGAGGTTGAGCGAGGTTAGCTTTGAGGAGCGTTAGGTTGCGGGTGAGGGTTCGAAGCAGTGGGCGGTGTTTTTGGGATTGGAGGCGAGCCAAAGGGCGGTGAAGTAGCCGATGTTGGCGCCGACATCGACGATGAGGCCGCCGGATTTTGAGGCGACGGAAGAGAGCCATTCACTGAGTGCCAATTCGTAGAATCCGGTGTGAATGATTTGGCGATGGAGGAGGTCTGTTTCCAGGAAATGGGAAAGGGTGGCGGGCGCGAAGGCCAAGGCGGCGGGCTGGTTTGGGGTAACGCGGAAAAGAGCGGGAAAAAGGCGAGAGAGCCTGAAGAACAGAGCGAGTCTGAGGCGATAGGGGTAGATCCAACGAAGATTCATGAGAGAAGTAATGGGAGGTGAGGGTTAGGTGGGTGTAGGGGCGGTGTTTCGGATCCCGTGGTATGCAACGACCGATGCGTGGACGGTTTGGGCGGAGGCGACGATGATGGACATGAGGGCGATGCCGGCGATGGTGTTGATCGGAAGGACGATGAGGGTGATGGCCTGGACGCAGATGACGATGGGTATGTTCCAGGTGAGGGAGGCGACCCAGCCGCGTGCGACGTTGAGCTGCCAGATGGTTTGCATGAAGGAGACGATGCCCATCATGGCAATGATCCAGAGGAGTTCGGGTCCTAGGCCGTTGTATTGGGAGCCGAGGACGACCAGGAGGGCTTGGGGG
>CANETF010000357.1 GCA_947440575.1 Verrucomicrobiaceae bacterium | reverse complement strand
TGCGGAACAGTTGCATCGTCGGTCTATTTTTCAGTCTTTGCGTATTCATCCCAGTGTTGCTGGATCATGTTCAAGTCGGCGGGCTTGGATGTCACGAGATAGCGGTAGCGTGAAACGTATTCCTCGTCAGGCGCGATCTTGAACGGACCTTCGACCATAGGAGAGAAGCAGAAGTAGGGCTTGTTTGGATGAATCCGCACGGATTGGGGTGCGCGGAAGTTTTTCGGACTGCAAAAGACAGCGGACGACACGTCCTGGCCGTCAATCCGGCCGGAGAGGGCGACCCAGTTGGGGCGGGTGTGATTGCCTGCCCAGCGGTCCTTGCCGTCGCTGGTGAGGAACTGCAGGTCGCCCGGCTTGATGCTGTGATCGTCCTTTTCCTTCAGCCACTGGTAGTTGCCGCGGATCGACATGCCGCCGTAGTGATATTGGGCCAGGTTCAGCGGCTTGTCGGTCACGCATCGCTGAACGCTGACGACGTCGAAGAGAAAATGGTCCGCCGGGGTTTGATGAACAGTGACCGTCCAGATCTCATGGATCACATCGATCCACTTGTCGCCGACCTTCACCATGAACGCATGTTTGACGCTGAAGGAGACTTTTTGCTCCTCTCGCTTCCGGTCCACCACCTCGCGAAACTCGATTCTCCCGAGATCCTTCGCCTGGTTCCAGAAATCCACTTCCTGGCCGTTGTAGCCTGCTTTTGTCCAGGCAAAGAACAGCGCGTGCTGATGGGCATGATCCTCGGGGTAGTCGCCCGTGAGTTCCTGCCCAGTCGGGGTGTAGATGGGGTGAATGTAGCCGCTGCGGCTGAAGTGTTTCTCAATTCCTTCGGGAACAGGCCTCGCGGTCTTGACGTATTCGAGCACCGTTTTGTCGCGCTGGCTGATGCGAATGGTGTCGGCCGTTTCAGTCATACTCAACTCACCGCCCCACACCGTCATGGAAGCGATGCCAAACGAGTAGAGTAGTGCGAGTATTGTTGTGGAGAATGGTTTCATTGGCTGTGCTGAAGCAGGGATGCGTTTCATCTTCATGGTTGGTTGGCGACGCCAGCGGGGCACGAGTTTTTGCGAAGCTTTTGGTGGAAGGCCTTCATTTGATTTTTCAGCTTCGCGGAAGGTTTTAGGGTATTTTGCAATCAGGTTATCTTGCTGCCAGGAACTTGCTTTCGCGTCCGCCACATCGAAGGCCCTCAGAACCGGGACGGTCGTCGGGCAGCGAGGGCGTTTTCGAGGTCGGGCGCTCGTCCACCGTGGTCTGCGCGGTCGCTGGAAGCACCCAGCCCGCGAGGAGGAGCTCGGGGAGAAGGACTCGAAGGCGAATGCCAGGGCGCTCATGTTTTGGGGATTCAAGCAGTTGGTCTGCTAGGAAATGGCTTTTGAAGGGTCGGGTGGAGTTGGCGTTGGACGTGGAGCGGAGACGGGGTGACAGGGGCGGCGGAAGGACGAATGGAGAGTCTGAATGGCGGAGCCGAGATTCATGACGGATTTCCAAGGCTCATGAGCCTAGCTTCCCTTCCCGCTGTGCCAAGATTTTTCTGGTCGCACTTTTTTCGAGGGGCTGATGATGGCTGGAGAGGCTCAGCCGGATTCATTAGGCGTCACGGACGAGGATGCGGGGGTCATCGAGCTAGGTTTGTCTGACGGATCGGACTTTTCGGACGAGTCTGAGGTGTGAGGTGGCTAGGGTTCGATGTCTTGGGTGCCTTTGCATTTGGGGTAGGCGGGGCAGCCCCAGAATTGGCGGTTGGTCTTGCCTGCGGTCCGGCGGAACATGGGTTGGCCGCACAGTGGGCAGAGCGGGGTGCCGGTTTGTTCGGCGCGGGCTTGGATGCGGGCGGCGTGGAGGCGTTCGGTGAATCCGCCGTGTTCCTTGAAGTCTTTGGCTTGGTTTTCGATTTGGCGTTTGAGCAGGTAGGCGGCCTGATTGATGGCACAGAGCATGGCGTTGGCGGCGAGTTCGGCTTCAGCTCGTTTGACGAAGTCGGCGAGTCCGGCCAGCCCGGTGAGGATGACTTGGTCTTTGGACTTCGGGGCGGGCAAGTTGGGAAAGACGTCGTGCTTGAGGCGCTCCCGCATGGCAATGCATTCGCGGGAGTCTTTGTGCCAGAGACGGAGTCCGTTTTGGACAAGGTAGCTTTTGTAGTCTTTGGCCAGTTCATCATTGAGGCTGGCCCGGGCGACGTTGGTGAGTTTCATCTCCATCTTTTTGGAGGTGGCGGCGGCACCACTGCCTTCGGAGAAGTTTCGGACGCCACTACGGGCGGCCTGGATCATTTGATCGTGGGTGCGGCTGGCTTTGTCGATGAAACGAGCGCAGAAGACGACGGTGGCGTCATAGACGGCTTCGGCTATGACGTAGCTGCGGAGTTTCTCGTAGCCGCCGTGGGGGAGGAAGAAGGGACCTTCCCCCGGTTTCTTGTCGGACGGGTCCAACCTGTCTGACCCGTCCGACGGGTTTGAGCGGTCGGACGGGCCTGGCATGGCGGGTGATTCTTTTGGTCGTCTCTACTGGCAAGCCTCACACTCGCCACCATTGCGCATCGCCTCGATGGAGCAGGCGAGTTTTTCTTCGGCGGTGAATTGTTTGGCGGCGGCGGCGACGCTGGCGGCGTGGGTGCCGACGATGCCGCGCTTCTCTTTCTCGACTTCGCTGGTGGCTTTTTCGATGTTGGAGGCGCTCTTGGTGCGGAGGTAGTAGGTCGTTTTGAGGCCCTTGCGCCAGGCGGCGCGGTACATGTGGGAGAGGGGGCGCATGTCGGTGTCGCCAAAGAAGAGGTTCACGCTCTGGCTTTGGTCGATCCACTTCTGGCGGCGGGCGGCGGCGTCGATGACCCAGGACCAGTCGACGGAGAAGGCGGTGGTGTATTTGCGCTGGAGGTCGACGGGGATTTCCTCGATGGAGCCGAGTTCGCCATCCGTGTACTTGAGGCGGGCGCGGACTTCGGGGGTCCAGAGGCCGCGTTTTTTGAGGTCGCGGACGAGGTAGGGGTTCAGGACCATGAAGTCACCGGAGAGGTTGCTCTTGGTGTACATGTTCGTGAAGAGGGGCTCGATGCAGGGGGAGGAGCCCATGATGTTCGAGATGGTGGCGGTGGGGGCGATGGCGAGGACGTTGCTGTTGCGCATGCCTTGATTGGCGATCTTGGCGCGGAGGCCGGACCAGTCCATTTTGCCGCCGCGGGGGACTTCGATGGGGAGGCCGCGCTCTTTTTCAAGCAGGTCGACGGTGTCCTGAGGGAGCAGGCCGCGGTCCCATTTGCTGCCTTTGTAGGTGGAGTA
>CANETF010000356.1 GCA_947440575.1 Verrucomicrobiaceae bacterium | reverse complement strand
TTGTTTTTCTGGATCAGGCGTTTGGCGGATTCCGCGGCGGTGGCCGCATCAATCACGGCCGGCTGCAAAGGAGCAATGGTGATGGTGCCGCCCGAATGGACTTCTACATTGACCTCGTCGCCAACCTTGAGGCGGGCCAACTGCAGGAGGGCGGAGTCGAAGATGATGCCTTGGGAGTTGCCGATTTTGCTGATGGTTTTGACCATGTGTAAAACCATGTATTACGCGACAGGTTTTGTCAATCCCCGCTGTCCTGCACCCGGTTGTGCGATGGTGGGAAGTGGAGGGGAATTGCTGGGGGATGTTTTGGTTAAAGATGCTTGGAAAGCAGGTGACACATACTAATTGATTGATTGGTTGGTGGGTGCGTGTTTTATTGTCATTCTGAAAATTATGAATCGATTCTTTTTCGTTCTGGTGGTTGGCGCTGTGCTGAACTGTTTAACGCTGACAGCGGAGGCGGTGATTTTGCCGCCGACGGATGACACGTCCGGGACGCTGACCTACAACACGGCGAGGCCGCCGGTGGTGACGAAGCGGAGTTTGACAACGTTGAACGGGACCGGGACGACGCTGCCGGTGTCGAGGACGCGGACGGCGTTTGTGCGGTTTGAGGTGGAGGGGACGGGGATGACGGCGGGGACGGTGGATAAGGCGCGGTTGACGCTGTATTTTCCGAGCGTGACGAGGGCGGGGGACCTGAGTTTGCATGTGGTGAGTCAGGATTGGGTGGAGACGTTTACGGGGACGACGCGGACGCAACCGGAGATGGAGCCTGCGTTTTTGACGATTCCTGCGGCTTCGGTCATTAAGAAGCAGTTCATTATTGTGGATGTGACGCAGCAGGTGAAGGACTGGCTGACGACACCGGGGAGCAACTATGGGATTGCGGTGACGAGTCCGGATGGGATTGGGAATGTGACGATGGGGTCGAAGGAGGGGAGTGCGAGCGGGTATCCTCCGCTGTTGGAGATCGAGCCAAGTGCGGTGGCACTGGTGGCAGCGGCGGCGCCACCGGAGGGGATGGTGCTGATTCCGGCGGGAGTGTTCAAGATGGGGAATACCGTTGCCGCCGACACTGACATCACGGATGCCGCTCCGGTGAACACGACGGTGTCGGCGTTTTACATGGATGTGAACGAGGTGACGCAGAGCCTGTGGGATGTGGTTTACATTTGGGCTATTGATCACGGCTATACCTTCACGAATCCAGGAGCCGGCAAGGGGGTGAATCATCCGGTGCAGACGGTGAGTTGGTATGACTGTGTGAAGTGGTGCAATGCGCGCAGCGAGCAGGCGGGTAGGACGCCAGTATATTACACGGACGACGCGCAGACGGAGGTTTACAGGACGGGGGACGTGAGCGTGACCAACACGCAGGTGAAGTGGACGGCAAGCGGGTATCGGCTGCCAACGGAAGCGGAGTGGGAGAAGGCTGCGCGGGGCGGATTGAGCGGGCAGCGCTTTCCGTGGGGCATGTCGATCAAAGGAGGCATCGCGAACTATAGGGGTAACACCAGCTCTTATGCCTATGATTTGGGTCCGGATGGGTTCAACGTCACTGGGAGTGTCGGAGGGACGACTCCCGCGACGAGTCCGGTGGGCTCGTTTGCGCGGAATGGCTATGGGCTGTATGACATGGCGGGGAATGTGGACGAATGGTGTTGGGATTGGTATGGGATACCATATGCCGGGGGCACGGATCCACATGGGGTGGCTGTGGGGTCCACCCGCGTGATCCGTGGCGGCAGTTGGGGCTTCGGCGCCAGCTTCGCGCGGTGCGCGTCCCGCTACAGCGAAGCTCCGACCAACACCGACCGCTACGTTGGTTTCCGGGCTGTCCTCTCCCTAGGTCAGCCATGAGCGGACCGGGGATGGCCTGAGGAGGGTGGGATCTCGGATGAGGGGCGGGGCAGCTAGAGCCTGGACGTGATCGGGGAGGTGCGGATGAATCCGAGGGCGACTAAAGGCTTTCCTCTGAGGGGACGGGTTCGGTGAGGGGGGCGAGGAGGGCGGGTTCGCCGGGGGCGGGGGCGGCGTCGCGGGCGGCCTGGTCGGCGGCGAGGAGGTCAGGCGTCATGAGGGTGGCGCCTTTGATGAGGCGGCAGAACTCTTTTTTTGTGACGTCATGAACGGTGCCGTCTTTGGCGGCGGGATCGGTCATTTTTTTGTATTCGATGGCGAGGCGGGACCATTTGACGATGCGGAGGAATTCGTCTCCCTGCTTCCAGATCTGGCCTTGTTCGAGTTTGAGTTTGGACTTTGCGTGCATGGGGAGTGGTAGCGCGGGATGGGGGCGGAGGCGAGAGGGGATTTGCGTGATGGTGGGTTGGAGTGCTGATCCTTCTGGAGATTCATGTGGTCTGACTGACCCGTTCTGGCGAACGAGTCTACGGTTTGCGGGAGGATGCGGAATGACTAACGGTTTTGGAAGGCGGGGTGGGTGGGGTTGCCTTGGGCTTCGAACCAGAGGAGGAGGTCGAGGATTTGGGGGGCTTTGAGGCTGTTGAGGAGGCCTGGGGGCATGGGTGAGGCTGGGGACTCGGTGCGGGTTTGGATTTGGCTTTTGCCGATCTCGATGGTGTCGGGGGCGAGGGGGTTGGGTTTGAGGGTGAGGCGTTCGTCGTCTTCGCTTTCGAGGGCGCCGGTGACGGTGGTGCCGTCTTTTTGAGTGATGGTGAGGAGGCGGAATTTTTCGTCGATGACTTTGGAGGGGTTGAGGATGTGGTCGAGGAGGTCGCGGCGACCGAAGCGAGCGGAGACTTGGGTGAGGTCGGGGCCGAGGAGGCCGGCGGGGAGGTCGTTGGCGGCGGAGACGCGGTGGCAGAAGACGCACTGGGTGCTGACGAGGGCGGTTTTGGCGCTTTCGTAGGAGCGGCCGGTGGCGGCTTTTTCCAGGAGGGGATCGAGGTCGGCGAGGGTCCAGGCTTTGAAGGTGTGGCCGGGGAGGGCGTGGGGTGTGAGGGCGGCGGGTTGGGGCGGGGTGATGACGCTGGCGAGGCGGGTGGCGACGGCTGGTGGGACGGAGGTGGCGAGCTCGGCGCGGGTGTCGGCGATGGCTTTGAAGTAGGTGCTGGCGCCGTTGAGCTTTTCAGCTTTCGAGAGGGATTCGAAGACGGTGCGGTAATGGCTTTCGGTCCAGCCGGGGGCGTCTTTGAAGTAGCGGAGGATGAAGGGGTAGTAGAGGAGGTCCTCGGAGGTGGTGGCTTGTTCGAGGAGCGCGATGGTTTTGGGGAGCACGGTTTCGGAGCGGAGGTAGATGAGGTGCTTGGCGAGTTGGTGGTTG
>CANETF010000355.1 GCA_947440575.1 Verrucomicrobiaceae bacterium | reverse complement strand
GCTACGGGTGGGCTACGGTGTGGAGGCGATTTGGTGGAGGAAGTCGCGGGCGCGGGTGGCGCGGGCGAGGATGGTTTCGGAGGACTCGTGTTCGCTGCCGGAGAGTTCGAGAACCAGGACGCCATGGAAGTCGAGGCGGCGGAGTTCGCTAATGACGTGGTGCCAGTCGATGCCGCCGTCGCCGGGTGGGAGATGATCATCGCGCTGACCCTTGTTGTCATTGACGTGGACCATTTTGAGGTGGCCGGAGAGTTTTTGGATGACGATGCCCATTTCGCCTGCGAGGTGGGCGTGGCCGGTGTCGAGGCAGGTGCCGACCTCGCAACTTTTGATTTCGCCGAGGAGGTACATCATGTCGCTGACGTGGCCGAAGAGGAGGTGGGCGAGCATGTTCTCGAGGAGGAGTTGGATGCCCAACTCGCAGCAGCGGGCGGCGACGCGGTTGAGGGAGTCGGCAGCGTGGTGCATGTGCTGGAGGAACTCGGCCTCGGGGGGGCGGCCTTCACGTTCGGGTCCGGGGTGGAGGACGACGTGGGTGCAGCCGAGCAGGGCAGCGGAGTCGCAGGCGCGAATGAGTTCGGCGACGGCGGCCTCGCGGATGGCGGGGTCGAAGGAGGTGATGTCGATGCGGTCGGCGAAGGGAGCGTGGAAGGAGACGGGGTCGATTTGCAGATCATGCAGGCGCTGGCCGGCGCGTTTGACGGCGGCGATGTCGTGGTAGTCGAGGTGCGCGGGGAAGGAGCAGACTTCGATTTGGCGGAAGCCGGCGGCATGGACGGCATCGAGGATGGTCAGGATGGGGCGGCGGTAAAAGCAGCCGGTGGAGAGGGCGACGGGCCATTCGAGGGTGTTCATGGGGGAGGGCGTGTGAGTAGGTTGATGTGCGAGTTGGCAAGGGAGCAGGAACCCTGAGGGGGAGGGAAGCAGAAGCCCTTTTCCTGAGTGGATGTGCAGTTGAAGTCGATTAATGGGTCGAGTCCGGTGAAGTAGAGTCCGGCGAAGAGGCGGGTGTAGAAATCGGCGCGGGTGGCGGGATCGTAGTCCCCCCAATTGACGCCCCAGCCGAAGGCGGGGTTTTCGAATTTGGAGCGGATAATTCCTGCGATGTGGCGTGGATGCCAGTCGCGGGACAGGAGAGTGCGGGTGACGAGCTGGATGCCCGCGGGTTTGAGCAGGAGGTCATTGGGGAAGATGAGGAGGTGACGGACGCAGTTTGGGAGAGAGCTCAAATCGGTGCGGTCGTAGGTTTCGGACCAACGTTCACGCGGATCATGCTGATCGGCGTAGTAGCACTCATGAAAGCGCCGAAGGGGGGAGGCGAGGTAGTCTTCGAGCAGGCGCTGGGTGCCGGTTTCTTGAAGGGGGATGCGGACGCAAGCGCGGTGGGCGAGGTCGAGCACGTCCTCTTCCACCTGGCGGACTTTGATGGCCTGACGGAAGTCGATTTCGTGCAGGGGGATGGCGCGGAAGGCGGGGATTTGGTCCTCGATGCCGAGGTGTTGGGCGAGGCCGGTGACCCAGGGTTTGCGGTAGTTGGTGAAGGGCATGCGGGTCATGCGGGAGTGGAGGGGGTCGCCATATTCGGAGATGTCGATGGAGATCATTTCGCGGCGCTGGGTGATGCCGGGGCCGACATGGACGGCGGTGATTTCGACGGGGAGGCGGCAGAGTGGAGCAGCGAGTTCCTTGATCCGAAAGGCGAGGTATTCGATGAGCAGGGCGAGGGCGGCAAAGGCGGCCTGGTCGGCGGCGGTGATGCGGCCGGCGAGGGCTGGGGGAAGGCGCTGCAGGCAGAGGGGGGTGAGTTCGGGAGCGGGGTCGAGAGCGGCGATGCGGTGGGAGACCTCGGAGGCCTTGGAGATGCGCCAGACGAAGTGATGGCCCTGACCGGTGACGAGGTGGAGCGGTCGGATGCCCCAATCCAGGATGAGGGACTCGATGACGTTGACGACGGGCTCCTGGAGTTCGAAGCAGCGCCAGGGGTCGAGGTAGGCTTCGGCGGGGGAGTCGAAGTTGACGTACTCGATGTCGAGATGGAGGAGGTAGGATTCGGAGTCGGCGAGGGAGCGGGCGATGTCCATGTTGCGCTCGAGGAACCAGTCGATCTCGCGGGTGGGGCGCAATTCGTTGCGGTCGAAGAGGCAGCCGTCGCTGTGGGTGAGGTACACAGCCGTCGCCTGGTCCAGCGTTTCGCCGCCCATGAATTCGATGAGCCGCTTGCGCACGGAACGGTCGGCGGAGAACGCGTTCATGGTTGCGCCACTGTGGTGATGCGGAGCGGGGAAGTAAAGGCTGGTTCTGGCGGGTGGGGCGGATCTTGGGGTGGGTGCGGCCTATCTTGGCATTAGTGAGGGAAGCTGCGGGTGGGCCGAGGGGTCAGTAGGAGCGGGGGGTGAGGGTGTAGAGGCCGTCGGTGGAGGTGTAGGCGCCTGCGAGGGACATGCGTTTGAGTTCGTGGCCGGCGCCCCAGGAGTCGGTGAAGAGGACCGGGCTGGTTTTGGGGTTGTCGGAGCTGATGAGGAGGCCTGCGGCGGCGGAAACATTCGTGAAAAGAGTCGCTTGCTTTGAGTGTGCCGATCAGGCATCCTTCTGGCGTGCTGTATGACTGGGATCCAAAGAAGAATGAATTTCTCAAGGCGACGAGGAAGATCTCGTTTGAGGCGATCATTATTCACTTGGGTCGGGGAGATGTTTGGCGTGTTGCTGACCATCCTGACCAAGCGCAGTATCCAGGTCAGCAGCTCTTTTTTGTCATCATTAACGACTACGTTTACATTGTGCCGTTCGAGATTCGAGAGGGGGTGATTTGGCTTGTGACTATCATCCTAAAAACGGAAATGGCTGAGGGCGAATCTGCCGCCGTCATTGGCCCCACAAGGCTTCCCGCTCCTCGGGTGGCATCATCTTATCGATGCAACCGCTGCGAACCGGAAAGCCTTGTGGAACCAAGCACGACGCCATCTTCATCCCTTTCCATTCCCGTTTCTAGGATCATTCCAAGCAGAAAAGCCACCAAAGCTTATCAGAAGGAGAAAAGCGATGAAACTTAACCCGGAAGAAAAAGAGATTGAGGCGTTTTTTGAGCGTGATGAGATTCGTTTGCGCAAGCCAGATAAGGCGCTGCTGGGACGATTAAAGTCCGCTGCGGAAAACACCTTCAAGAAAGATCGGCGAATCAATATCAGATTGTCTGATCGTGACATGGCTGGTATCCAGCGGGTCGCTGCGGCGAAAGGGGTGCCGTATCAGTCGCTGATTTCGGGATTGATTCATCAGTTTGTCGAAGGGGATCTAGTCGAAAAATCGTAGTTCTAGTAGCT
>CANETF010000354.1 GCA_947440575.1 Verrucomicrobiaceae bacterium | reverse complement strand
TCCCCCCTCCAACCGTTTCCCCAACCAATCCGCAATCCGCAATCCGCAATCCGCAATCCGCAATCTCCCCCTCCCCTCTCCGCGCCTCCCTCCCACTCTGCGCCTCTGCGTGCCCCGCAATCCCCAGTCCGCCCTCCCGTGACCCCCAAATACCACTTCGCCTCCGACAACACCTCCGGCATCTGCCCTGAGGCCTGGACCGCCCTCGAACAAACCAACGCCGGCTTCCTCCCCTCCTACGGCGACGACGACACCACCCGCGCCGCCTGCGAAAAATTCCGCGACCTCTTCGAGACCGACTGCGACGTCTACTTCGTCTTCAACGGCACCGCCGCCAACTCCCTCGCCCTCAGCACCCTCTGCCAAAGCTACCACTCCGTCATCGTCGGCGAAGCCTCCCACGTCGAAACCGACGAATGCGGCGCCCCCGAGTTTTTCTCCAACGGCTCCAAACTCCTCCTCGCCAAACACCATCAAGGCAAACTCGACCCCGCCGATGTCGAACGCCTCATCACCTCCCGCACCGACATCCACTTCCCCCGCCCCCGCGGCCTCAGCCTCAGCCAGAGCACCGAACTCGGCACCGTCTACACCCACACCGAACTCCGCACCCTCACCTCCCTCGCCCACCGTCACGGCCTCAAAGTCCACATGGACGGCGCCCGCTTCTTCAACGCCCTCGCCTCCAGCCCCGGCTCCGCCGCCGACATCACCTGGCGCGCCGGCATCGACGTCCTTTGCTGCGGCGGCACCAAACTCGGCATGGCCGTCACCGAAGCCGTTGTCTTCTTCGACCGCGCCCTCGGCGCCGAATTCGCCTACCGCTGCAAACAAGCCGGCCAGCTCTGCTCCAAAATGCGCTTCATCTCCGCCCAGTGGCTCACCATGCTCACCGGCGATGTCTGGAAGAAGCACGCCCTCCACGGCAACGCCATGGCCCAGCGCCTCGCCACCGGCCTCAGCACCCTCCCCGGCGTCCAAATCCTCTACCCCACCGACGCCAACGCCGTCTTCGCCAAACTCCCCGACCCCCTCGTCACCACCCTCAAAGAACGCGGCTGGCGCTTCTACAACTTCATCGGCGGCGGCTCCCGCCTCATGTGCTCCTGGCGCGTCACCCCCGAAGACATCGACGCCCTCCTCGCCGACGCCCGCGCCGCCCTCTAAGCGAAGCTTGCCAAAGCGTTCCAACTCGATTCCAATCGCCCCATGAACGCCCCCGTCCTGGCCAGCATCGCCTTCATCCTCGCCCTCGCCACAGCCCTCCCCGCCCAGGACAAACCCCAGCGCACCCACGAATTCACCGCCAGCCTCGACGACGTCCTCGACTGGTCCGCCCCCCTCGACCTCACCGAGGAAAAACTCGCCTCCACCTGGAAAAAAGACGGCTTCTCCAATAGCCCCCTCTACTCCACCTCAGACACCCCCGGCCCCGACGGCAAAACCACCCGGCGCCTCCGCTTCGGCGCCCAACCCTACAACAACATCACCGTCACCCTCTCCGCCCTCACTCCCGACCTCCTCGTCACCGAAGGCAATTTGACCCTCCCCGCCGACCCCACCCTCACCGAGCTCGAACTCGAATTCGCCCCCAAAAGCCCAGTCGCCCCCGCCCTCACCGCCCGCTGGAAAGACCGCCCCCACAAAACCCTCGCCGTCCAAACCGAAACCGCCGGCCAAGTCACCTTCACCACCTGGACCCTCGACCGCGCCACCGCCGTCCTCATCGAATCCCGCGACGCCCCTCCCACCCTCCGCATCGCCCGCCCGGAACACGCCGCCGCCCTCGCCATCCTCTTCCAGGACCGCAACCTCGTCCTCAACGCCGACCTCGACTTCCTCCTCCGCGGCCCCGCCACCTGGACCCTCACCGCCGCCGACCTCGACCGCCGCTTCACCGTCCCCCAAACCACTGACCCCCTCTATTTCCAGTGGCTCGACAGCGACCACAAACGCGCCCGCTTCACCCGCAAACCCTACTCCAACGTCACCGCCGCCCTCAGCCTCCTCGAAGGCCAAATCCCCGTCCAGGAAGCCAACCTCGACTTCGAAAACGGCCGCCTCACCCGCGCCACCCTCTCCCTCTTCAATCGCGGCGACTCCGAACCCCTCACCGTCCCCGAATTCGAAAAACTCATCCAAAACACCGGCCGCAGCCTCGGCCAACTCCTCGCCACCTCCCCCAAACCCCAAACCTCCGCCCCCGGCGCCCCCATCAAGACCTCCGGCTGGCTCTGGACCTCCCCGGACACCGTCGCCCTCATGGAGCACAACGACATCAACGCCCGCGCCGCCAAAGGCGCCTCCAGCCAGCCCGAATACCTCCGCCTCAAACTCGCCCCCGCCCAGAATCGCGACTGGAGCCTCGGCGTCAAAACCCTCGGTGCCACCTCCTCCATCGTCACCAAAGCCAGCCTCCTCAAAAACCTCCGCCAAACCCCCGAAGGCGCCACCTACATCGCCGGCATCCCCATGGTCGACCAGGGCGACAAAGGCTACTGCGTCGTCGCCTCCTGCCAGCGCCTCTTCGAATTCTACCAGATCCCCTGCGACCAGCACGAACTCGCCCAACTCGTCGGCACCACCGCCGACCGCGGCACCAACTCCCGCCTCATGGAGGCCGGCCTCAACAAAATCGACAGCACCTTCAAAACCCGCTTCAAAGCCCTCATCAGCCCCGGCATGGACAGTCGCGACCGCGAGCGCCTCGACACCGCCCGCTTCGCCAAAATGATCCAAACCAGCATCGACGAAGGCATCCCCCTCCTCTGGACCCTCCAACTCGGCCGTGCCGAAGAAATCCCACCCCTCTCCACCACCGGCCAGGTCACCGGCGGCCACATGCGCCTCATCATCGGTTACGACCCCAAAACCAGCCAGGTCCTCTTCACCGACTCCTGGGGCGCCGGCCACGAACTCAAACGCATGTCCCTCGCAGGCGCCTACACCTCCACCGACGGCCTCTACACCCTCACCCCCCGCAGCTACTAGCGTTAAGACTTTTCGACTAGATCCCCTTCGACAAACTGATGAATCAATCCCGAAATCAGCGACTGATACGGCACCCCTTTCACCGCAGCGACCCGCTGGATACCAGCCATGTCACGATCAGACAATCTGATATTGATTCGCCGATCTTTCTTGAAGGTGTTTTCTGCAGCGGACTTTAATCGTCCCAGCAGCGCCTTATCTGGCTTGCGCAAAAGAATCTCATCACGCTCAAAAAACGCCTCAATCTCTTTTTCTTCCGGGTTAAGTTTCATCGCTTTTCTCCTTCTGATAAGCTTTGGTGGCTTTTCTGCTTGGAATGATCCTAGAAACGGGAATGGA
>CANETF010000353.1 GCA_947440575.1 Verrucomicrobiaceae bacterium | reverse complement strand
TTTTTCCGTCAGTGAGTACATTCACAAGTTCATCTGTGACATGATCAGGAACGCGTCGTGAGAATCGGGTTTTACGAGTCGGAGTAGTTGCCATAGGAAGTTGAGGTTAGCACGCTTTCGGGGCTTTGCGAAGCATTTGTTACCTGGATGACACTTTTCCGAACGCGGAAGAACTTGATGAAAGGTGCTTACGAGAATGGCGTTTTATGGCGCGCTTTTTTTCATTGGATGCGCGGAGGGGAGGTAGGGAGAGGGAAGGCTACTCGGCGAACGAGCCCACGGCGACAGGTTCAAAGGCACCTTTTTTCCAGGAGAAGATTTCGCTGGTGGCGGCATAGGGTTCGCTTTTGAAACGGTCCTCGAGGTCGCCGGCGAAATCGTTGAGGATGGCGGCTTTGGCGGGGAAGATGTAGAGGGCGTTGCGATCGGGCGCGGTGACCCAGATTTCGGGGCCGAAGGTGGCCTCGAAGAGGAGGGGGAGGGAGGGGGCGACGATGAGGGAGGCGTAGATGGGTCGGTCGCCGCGATAGACGGCGTAGATGACCTGGCCCTGTGCATCACGGATCCATTCGGGTTTGAGTTCCTGGAGGAGGCGGTCGGCGACGGTGCGGGCGCGTTTGGCGAAGGTTTCCGGGCTGATGCCGATGGCGAGCAGTTCGTTGGCGGTGTAGGTGGCGATGAAGGGGGATTCGGGGATTTCTTTGGCCGGGGTGACCACGGTGTTTTCGGCGCCTTTGAGGTTGATGGAGCGAGGGGAGCGCATGATGTGCGGCTCGGGTAAGAGGAGGAAGGTTTCGGGCGTGGGTTTGGCGGGTGCGGGTTCCTGGGCTGGGGCGAGTTGGACCGCGAAGAGGGCGGCCAGGATGAGCCTGAAGGTGAGGTAGGCGTGAAGGGTGGGCATGTGGGGAATGTGGGGGCGGGTGGGGTGAGGATCAAGTTAGACCGATTCCCGAAATGCTTGTCACCTCGCGCGGTGGCGGGGTGGTCTCATGGGCTAAGTGACTTTCTTTTGGAGAAGCGGTCCAGGTGTTTGCAGTTGGAGCTTGCGCGAGGGGCTGGTCTCCGGCTTGATTTGGCGATGATTGCATTTGTTAAAGGAACTGTCGTGGAGGCGCTGCCGCATGAGGCGGTGGTGGATGTGAATGGGGTGGGCTATGCGGTGCTGATTCCGCTTTCGACCTTTGATCATCTGCCGCAGGTGGGGTCGGAGGTGAAGTTGTTGACGCATCACCATGTGACGGAACGGGAGGAGACGCTGTTTGGGTTTGGCAGCGCGGATGAACGGGATCTGTTTCGGTTATTGATTGACCGGGTGTCGGGAATCGGGCCGAAGATGGCGTTGGCGGTTTTGAGCGGGATGCCGGTGGCGGCGTTCAAGGAGTGTGTGATTCAGAATGATGTGAAGGCGTTATCCCGCATCAAGGGGCTGGGGACGAAGACGGCGGAGCGGATTGTTTTGGAACTGAAGGACAAGGTGGGTGTGGTATCGGCCTGGCAAGATGCGCAGTCGGCGAGGGTGGCGCACGATGGCCCGAGGGAGGCGCAGAGTGATGCGGTGCTGGGATTGATCGCTCTAGGATACAAGCAGGCGGAGGCGCAGAAGGCGATCCAGGCGGTGGTGAAGCACAGTGGGACCGCTCCGGGGGCGACGGCGGATCAATTGATCCGTGAGGCGCTGCGAATGGCGCAGTAGCATGACATAAAAGAGGGATGGCTCGGAGGCCATCCCTCAGTGGTTGGTTTGGTTTTGGGGGGTAAGTGACTAGCTGAGCGCAGGACGGACCAGTGTCTCGAGTCGATTGACACCGCGACGGATGCGGGCTTTGACGGTGCCGAGGGGTTCGTTGAGTTTTTCGGCCACTTCGGCTTGGGTGAGGCCTGAGAAGTAGGCGAGCACAACGGCTTCTTTTTGATCGGGGGTCAGTTTAGAGACAGCGCTGCGGATGATGCGGCTGCGTTCTTTGACCTCACAGATGTCTGCGCTGGAGTCTTCGAACTCAAACTGGTCAGTTTTGTTTTCGCTCTCGAAGTCGTCATTGAGACGGGAGCGGCGCTGTTTGGAGCGGATGCGGTCGATGGCGCGGTTGCGTGCCATGGTGGTGATCCAGGTGAGGGGCTTGCCTTTGCGGGGTTCGTAGAGGTGAGCCTTGTTCCAAAGTTGGACAAGGACCTCCTGCATGACGTCTTCGGCGTCGTGGTGGTCATTGAGGACGTTGGAGATCGCGGTAAAGATGAGGCCGCTGTATTTGCGATAGAGCGCTTGGAAGCTTGCGCTGTCTTTTTGGGCGATGCGCTGGAGAAGCATCAGGTCCTCTTTCAAACTGGCTTCCGCTTCAGGGGTCAAAGGGATGATTGTGTTCATAAGGATAGGAGAAACAAGTAGCCAGCGGCATTCCCTTGTCAAAGAAAATGTCCATTTTTTGTCTAAATTGTCGAAGGATTTGAATAAGTTTGTCTAGGTTTAGATGGAAGCGAACAATTTGAGCCCGAATTAGGTGAGGGCTATTTGGCTCCCGGATCGTTTTTGGATGGAGGAGGTGTCAGCCATTCGGCTGGGGCGCCGGCTTGGGTGAGCACATTGCGGATGGAAACGGGCACACCACCGAGGCGGCGGCTTTCTTCGGCGGCTTGGAGGAAGCCGTAGATTTCGATGGTTTGAGCGGGGGTGACGGGGGCGACCTTGGTGGTGAAGAATTTGATGATTTCGCGGAGCATGGGGTTGTAATCACCCTGGGTCTTTTGTTCGAAGACGTCTTCGCCGTCGAATCGCACCAGCTTGTAGGAGGTGGAGTGCATGGGCAGTTTGTGCAGGGCATGCAGAGAGCCGGTGCGATTGCCCGTCCAAATGCCGGTGACGACGGATTCAGCAGGTGTGGTGGTGCGGGTGACGTGGTCGCATCCGGTGCCCATGACGGTGAAGAGGGCTTCGGTGGCGTGAATGGCGTAGAAGTAGAGGTCGGGGTGATGGGCGATGGTTGGAGCGGGTCCCCATGAGATGGCGGCCTGGGGCGGGGTCGATTTGGCGTTGGCGACTTCGACGACGCCCTGATACCAGCGGAGAGCGGAGGCGCTGAAGAGGGGGATCTGCATTTTTTCGGCGAGGACGTACATTTGGACGATGTCCTTGAGATTGGCGGCGACGGGTTTGTCGACAAAGATGGGTTTGCCGAAGGTCATGACTTCTTTGGCCTGATCGAGGTGGGGGCGACCGTCGAGGCTGAGAATCATGACGGCATCGACTTCACCGCAGAGGGTGGGAATGCTATTGACCATGCGGACGCCGTATTTGTCTTTGAGGATGGCGGTGAATTCGGGGAGACGGGAGATGCTTTCCG
>CANETF010000352.1 GCA_947440575.1 Verrucomicrobiaceae bacterium | reverse complement strand
CGACTTGAACACCGGCACCTCACCTCCTCCCGGCACCAGCCACTCCTGAATCGCCTTCAACACCGTCGGCGCCCGATCCGCCGGCAACGCCTCCCCCATCGTCAGCATCATCTCAAATAACGGCCGCTCCGGCGTCACCGTCATCTCATTGATCGCCTCTGTCACCGCCTCATTCGGCCCCTTTGTCAAAGCCTCCCGGCAAATCGCCGCCCGACTCTCCATCGGATACGTCGCACTCAAACTCCACGTCATCTCCCGCACATCCGGATCAGAACTCGTTGCCGATTTCTTCCAAACATCCACCGCATGCGCCACCTCCAGCGACGTTGCCGACTCCACTGCAAACATCCGAATCTCCTTGTCCGCATCATCCAGCGCCGCCTTCAGCATCGCATAATTATTGTCATCCCCCAGTGCCATGAAGTTGCTGATCGCATCCATCCGCTCCTTCGCACTCTTCCCTCCCCGATAATACGCCACCGGATCCTTCCCAAAAAGATGCTCCAACGGATGCGGTGCCGCCTTCACCTTCGGATCAGCTTTCGCCTCCACCACCTCCTTCTCAATCGGCACCACCTTGGCCCCACCCCCGCCCAGCGTCGCCAACATCCACCCCGCAGCCGCTGCAATGCCCACCACGCCAGCAATCGCCAGCCCCACTCCCACTTTGTTGCCAAGGTAATTCGCCATTCCCCAACTCAATCCTCACTCACCCCGCCTTTGCAACCCCAGAATCACCCCCTCACGGATTCGACTTCTTCCACCAATCCGCTGACCGCTCCCAAGGATTAACCTCACCCTGATTCTTCCCCGCCACTTGGCCCTCCCCACCTGACTCTCCCTCCGCCAGTTCCATCAACAACTGCACATGCGGCTCAGGCTTCGTCGTGCGCCTCCAAATCCCCCAGGCGGCCCATCCAAAACACGCCAGCAACATGAAAAAGAACCCCAAATGCGCCAGCACAAACCACTCCCCCGCCCCACTCTCCTGAATCCACCTCCCATAGGCCCCAGGAGACCCCGACGCCCCGGAGACAGCCGCCACACCCAAAACAATGTTACCTGTGAGATCCGCCAGCATCGCCAATCATTACGAATTCTCAGGGTAAACCAGCCGCATCGGAATCATGCTCGAAAACTTAAACCCATGCTTCTGGAAGAAACTCTGGCTCTCCGCACTGATCCGGTCCGTCAACAGTGTGATCCGCTTGAATCCCTTCTCCCTCGCAAATTGAATCACATAATCCAGCAACTGCCCCCCATAACCCTGCCCCCGATGCTCCGGATGCACAATCACATCCTCCAGAAGCACCACCAACCCGCCTTCCGCCGTTGAAATCGTAAACAACAGGTTTGCCATCCCCACCGCCATGTGGTCCGTCCGCAGCACAAAGATCCGCCCGCGGCTTGGCTGCTCCAAAATCAACCTCACCCCTTGCTCCTGCTTCTTCGGATCCGGCACAAAGTCCTCCTCCAACGAAAAAAGGGCACTCAGCAGTTCTACCAACTGAGGCATGTCCTCCAGCGTCGCCGGTTCAATCCGGTGCTGACTCGGGGCCGCTGCCAATTCTGAAGCTTCGTTCATCTCCCTCACTGTTAGCCAGTCCCGCGCCGGGGCAAACAAGAAACTCACCCCACCCCTCACTTTTGACGGTCGTCTCCGCAAAGATATTCCCGTAAAAATTTCAACGTGACGGACCGTTTCGTTGATCTACCTTAACGCTCTCCCACTTCAGTCTTGCAGTCCAGTGCCACAAGCATGCCGCCAGATCCCTCAAATCATCCCAATTCCCCCAAGGCTCCCTTCATTCTCTGGCGCCCTTTCGTCGCAGCTTGGCGCTGGCTCGCCCCCTCCACTCAAGCCTCCCGCGACCAGCAATCCCATACCTCCCGCCTCGTCGGCATCACCCTCGTCACCACCGCTTCGGTCGCACTCTGCACCCTCGCCATCCTCTATGCCCGCCCCCTTTACAACGCCTGGCAGGACTGGCGCGCGAACCAACTCATAACAGACGCCCGTTCCCTCGTGGATGAAGGTGAACTCCTGCCCGCCATCATGGCCGCCCAGGAAGCCTACACCCTCTCACCCGAAAACATCGCCGCCATCCGCCTCAATGCCGAGTTCTTCACTCGCATGAAAAAAAACGAGGCCCTCTACTTTTGGGACAAACTCAGCCACCTCGGCGCCCTCACCCCGGAAGATGAACAAAATCGCATTCGCGCACTCCTAAATGCCGACCGCGACAAAGAAGCCCGCCAAACCCTCAACGACTGGATGGCCCGCCACCCTCCCCAGGATGACACCATCCGTCTCGCCCAGGAAGTCTATGGCGACGGCTCTTTCCTCGGCAGCCTCCTCTCCAAACTCAAAACCTACACCTCAACCCACCCCGAAGACCGCAAGAGCATTCTCCGTTTAGCCCATCTTGAAATCGACTCGGGAATCCCCACCGAGACAGGCGAAGCCCTCGCCCTCCTCTGGCACCTCGCTGAAGGCGAGGACTCGGTCAGCCTCGACGCCCTCGACACTCTCAGCAAATTCCCCGATATCCCCCCCGAAAGCTACCCCCGTCTGATCGCGCGCCTCAAAAATCACCCCCGCTCCACCAACGAACAAAAGGTCCAGTCCTACCGCCTTCGTCTGCAGTTCCGGCCCGATCAGCGCCTCTCCATCCTGTCAGAAGCAGTGCTCGAGTTTCGCGAGTCCAAACGCGAGGACCTCCTTCCCGTCACTCGCTGGCTGGTTGACATCAACGAATACCAGCAAGTCCTCTCTCTGGTCGAAGAAGAAGACGTCATCAGCTTCCAGCCCCTCCTCGAAAACTACCTCACCTCCCTCACCGCCCTCAATCGCTTTGACGACCTCCGCCGCCTCGTCAATGACCCTCGCGTCAACAGCCTCCTCACCCGCTCCACCTCCGCCTTCTATCAACTGCACCTCGCCTTCGTCACCCATCAACCGCTCCAGGAGCTGCGGGCTAAAATGGAAACCGCCACCCTCCATGCTCAAAATGAAGGCCGCATCGAAATGCTTCTCTCCATCGGCAAATACGGCGAACTCCGCGGCATGCCCGACCTCTCTGAACCCGCTTACACCTACGCCATGCGTTCCCGCCGCGCCTTCATCCCCGGCCTTGAAGGCCTCCTCCGCGCCACCCACCTCAGCGGCAATACCGTCGGTCATCTCGCCGCCCTCCAGGACGCCTCCCGCCAGTGGCCGGACAATCAGGACTACCAGGAAAACCTCGTCTACGTCCGCCTTCTCGTCGGCCAGCAAATGGAAACCTCCCTGCTCCACGCAACCGCCCTCTTCAAGCAGCGCCCCACCGATCCCACCACCCAACTCCT
>CANETF010000351.1 GCA_947440575.1 Verrucomicrobiaceae bacterium | reverse complement strand
GGGCGACCCGATGCCGTGGTGCTGGGAATGAACTTGGATTTGCCGTAGTGATTCCAGTCGTAGGTATAGGTGATTTCGGTTGAAGCGACGTCCTCGAGTTCGATTTCGAAACCGTGACAAGAGGAACCGGTGTCGTTGACGACGTCGAAGTTATTGATCGAACCATAGGCGGTGCTGGCGTGTGCTGATGGGGTGCTGAATGCGAGTCCGGCGAACGTTGCGAAGACGGCTAGGAGGGCGGTGATGCCGCGCTGGGGGATGGGGGAATGGAGTCCCGAATGGATTTGGATTGAGAAGCGGTTCATAAAAGGTTGGTGGTGGAGGGGCGTGAGGGGTGGAGACGGTGCCTGAAATCGGCAGAGGCAAGGACCAGGGGCAGGCGGATCGGGCCATGCGGGGCCTGGACTTAGGCTGGGGGCGCGTCGGAGGCTGCGGCACTCATGGAGTGGCAGAAGAGACGCGAGGTGGCATCAAAGCAGCAACTGAACCGTGGCCGTCATGGGCCCCTGGCTGGGAAGAGGAATCGGTCGCGAATCCGCGAAGGATTGGCAGGAATTGAATGAGTCGAGGTTTCGACTTGGAGCTAGCAGTGCCAGGACCATGGAGGCACCGTGGTTGAGAGAAGGGGTGGGAGCGGGCTTGGCGGTGAGATCAAGATCGGAATCCGGGGCAATACGGGGCGAGAACTGATGAGAGTTGAACTCGTGGTTGCTGCTGGAATTGGTTTTGCAAAAGCGGGTGACCCACTGGCCTGCCGTGTTTCGGTGTTCGGCGGGTGAGGGTGTGAAGTCGCAGTTCTGGTGGTTGAGAGACAGATGGACTCCCGAATCGGTGAAGCTGACGCTTACGAGGTGTGTTCCATCGAAGCGAGCAAGGAGAGTGACTAGGGCCGGGAGTATCGCTGTTCCTGTCAGAGCATAAGCTCCGAGCAAGACGACGGCGATAACCTGGTGGAGTCGTTTCATTGGGGTTCGTATTTACCTAAATCAGAATAAGGAAAAAACGAAAAATGTCAATGATTAATTCGATATGGGACATAGAGGAGGGTGAGAATTGGGGGGTGGAATGGGAATGAAAGCAAAGGGGGCTTGAGAAGGGGGTGAGTGAGGCGCTAGAGTGGGGTCATGTCTACGATTGTTGTTGCACAGAAAAATGGGAGGGTCTGCATTGGGGCGGACACGATGAGCAGTTTGGGGTCGCTTCGTCAGCGGGCGCATCATGTGACGAACCATTCGAAGATCACGAAGATCGGGGACACTTACATTGGGCTAACGGGGACGTCGGCGAGTTTGGTGGTGATGCGGAGTTACTTTTCGAATCCGGAGCGGCCGAGGGATTTTTCGTCGACGGACGGGATATTTGAGACGCTGCGGTATGCGCATCAGTTTTTGAAGGGGGAGTATTTCATGTCGGCGGCGCCGGGGGCGGGGGAGGAGTATGAGACGACGCAGTTTTACGGGGTGGCGGCGAATCCGCATGGGATCTTTGCGTTGTATTCGTATCGGTCGTGTCAAGCGTTTCAGCGGTTTTGGGCGGCGGGGTCGGGGAGGGATTTTGCTTTGGGAGCGATGCATGTGGTTTATGATGGAGCGAAGACGGTGGAGGAGGTGGTGAAGGCCGGGCTGCAAGCGGCGGCGGAGTTTGACGGAGGGACGGCGGGACCGTATGAGTTGCACTCGATGGAATTGATCGGTGCCAAGGCTGGGAAAAAGGCGGCGGTGAAGAAGGCAGGGAAGAAGCGGGCGTGAGGGATCGTTTGAAGAGAGGTTACCCCATTGATTTATGCGTGTTTTTGCCGTTGGATTGAGTTGTTTGGCTTTTGTGGTGAGCAGTGTTTTCGGTGATGGACCGAAGGACAATGTGGCAATGGATGTGAGGCCGATTCCACCGGTGGGAATCGAGGTGCCGGCGGAGGAGCGTGCGGCGCTGGAGAAGGGGTTGGCGGAGTTGAAGGCGCTGGTGCTGGCGGCAGAGAAGGCGCAGGTGAAGCATCCGCGATTGGCGGATTTGATGCCCGACTTGGAGGTGTATTGGAAGGCGGTGGATTGGGCGCTGCGGTATCAGGAGGTGCATAAGCCTGCGGAGCTGAAGGCGGCGCTGGAGTTGCTGGTGGAAGGGAAGGAGCGGGCGGTGCAGTTTCAATTGGGGAAGACGCCGTGGCTGCAGCAGAAGGGGTTGGTGGTGAGGGGGTATCGGTCCAAGATTGACGAATCGGTGCAGCCTTACGGGATGGTGATACCGGAGAGTTACACGGGGGCGCCGACGCGATTGGACACGTGGTTTCATGGTCGGGGGGAGACGTTGAGTGAGTTGTCGTTTATGGACCAGCGGCGCAAGCAAGTGGGCCAGGTGGCACCGAAGGATGCGCTGGTGATTCATCTTTATGGGCGGTATTCGTGCGCGAACAAGTTTGCGGGGGAGATCGATCTTCTGGAGGCGCTGGCGCATGCGGGGAAGTTTTACAATGTGGATGCGGATCGGGTGATTGTGAGGGGGTTCAGCATGGGTGGGGCGGCGACTTGGCAGTTTGGGGTGCATTATGCGGACCGGTGGTGTGCGGTGAGTCCGGGGGCGGGTTTTTCGGAGACACCGGAGTTTTTGAAGGTGTTTCAGAAGGAGGATGTGTCGTTGGCGCCGTGGTATGAGCAGAAGCTTTGGCGGTGGTACAATGCGACGGATTCGGCGCTGAATTTGTTTCACAGTCCGACGGTGGCTTACAGCGGGGAATTGGATAAGCAGAAGCAGGCGGCGGATATGATGGAGGTGGCGTTGCGTGCGGAGGATCTGGACATGGTGCATTTGATCGGGCCGAAGACGGAGCACAAGATGCATCCGGACAGCCTGGTGGAGATCGAGAAGCGATTGGCGGAGATCGCGGCGGCGGGACGGGCGCGGATGCCGTTTGAGGTGCATTTTGCGACTTGGTTTTTGAGGTACAATCGCATGCACTGGGTGGTGGTGGATGGGGTGGAAGCGCAGTGGGAGCGGACACGGGTGCATGCGCAGTTGACCGGGGGGAGTCAGGTGATGGTGAAGACGCAGAATGTGACGGCGCTGACATTGGACATGGCGGCGGGGCATTGTCCGCTGCATCCGATGTCGCGGCCGCTGGTGAAGATTGATGGGCAGGAGTTGACGGTGAGGCGGCCGAAGACGGATCGGTCCTGGACGGTGCATTTGAGGAAGTCGGGGGATGGGAAGTGGCAGGAGGCGCTGAGTGCGAATGAGGGGCAAGGCGACAAGCTGGTAAAGCGGCATGGGTTGCAGGGGCCGATTGACGATGCGTTTTTGGATCGGTTCGTGATGGTGACGCCGAGTGGGGCCGCATGGAATGAGAAGGGTGGGGCGTGGGCGGTGAAGGAG
>CANETF010000350.1 GCA_947440575.1 Verrucomicrobiaceae bacterium | reverse complement strand
CGGGGTTGGGGGGGAATGGGGGTGTGGGCGTGGAGGCGGTGGATGTGGAGCTTTGCCGAGACGGGGTGTTTGTGGCGGGGTTTGCGTTTCAGGAGAGTTTGCGGCCGGATACGGTTGAGGAGGTGCAGAGGCTGCGAGCTAGGGGGCTGGCGGTGGCGATTTTGAGTGGGGATCGTGAGGAGAAGGTGGCGGGGGTGGCGGGGCAGTTGGGGCTGGCGAAGGGAGAGTGGGAGGCGAGTTTGGATCCGGCGGGGAAGGCGCGCTGGCTGGTGGAGCATGATGCGGGGCATGCGCTGTTCATTGGAGATGGTGCGAATGACAGTTTGGCGTTTGATGCGGCGCTGTGTGCGGGGAGTCCGGTGACGGGGCGGAGTTTTTTGGAGCAGAAGGCTGATTTTTTCTTTTTGGGATACAGTCTTCGGTTTGTGAGCGGATTGATTGGGGTGGCGCGGCAGCATCGGGTGGCGGTGAGGCGGGTGTTTGCGTTTTCGGTGCTGTACAACCTGAGTGCGGCGGGGTTGGGGCTGGCGGGGCATTTGAATCCGTTGCTGGCGGCGATTTTGATGCCGCTGAGTTCGCTGGCGACGATGAGTCTGGTGGCTTGGACGTTTCGGGCGCGGTTAGCGAGGGTCGAGGTGGAGACGACCCGACATGAGGCTGAGGTTTCACTGGCATAGGCAGCGCAAAGAAAGCGGGATAAGGCGCAATTCTGGTGGCGCGGTTGGGGGAATTGTCTGTTACGATTGGGTCATAATTCCAAAGCCTTATGAAAACTTTTCATCGCGTCGTTGTGGCCATTGACTTTACCCAGCACTGTCGAATCGCACTCAAGGAAGCGGTGCATCGTGCGGTGGAGGATCACAGTGAGGTGTTTGCGGTGCATGTGATGGATGAGTTTTTGATGGAGGAGTTGAAGCGGGCGCAGGTGACGGATCGGGTGACGATTCGCAAGGAGTGGGAGCAGAAGATGATTCACTTCATTGAGGAAGCGGGGTTGAGGGATGTGCTGAAGATTCGGGTGGAGGTGCGCATTGGTCGACCGTTTGATGAGTTGGTGGAGGCGTGCCGGGTGCGGCATGCGGATTTGCTGGTGATGGGGGCGAAGGGGTCGCGCAATGAGCCGAACCGGATCGGGGTGATCGCGGCGAAGTGCATTCGGCAGGCGCCGGTGGATGTGCTGGTGGTGAGGGAGGATGCGCAGGGGCCGTTCAAGCAGGTGCTGGCGTGTGTGGATTTTTCTGAGAACTCAGCCAAGGCGGTGCAGTGTGCGTTGCATGTGGCGAAGCAGGATGGGGCGGCGGTCGAGGCGTTGTTTGTGTATCAGAGTGCGCTGGCGATGGCGTTGGATTACGGGGGCATGGTGGCGCCTGCGGTGTCGGGGGCGGATCCGGAGGCACTGGCGAACTGGCAGAAGGATTTGAAGGCGTTTTTGGAGCCGCTGCACCGGGGGGATCATGAGGTGGCGCTGACTTCGGTGGTGAAGGAGCGGATCAATATTCGGGAGGCGATCCTGGAGCAGGCGAGCGATTCGCATGCGGACCTGGTGGTGCTGGGGACGCGGGGCAAGTCGGGGCTGCGGGAGTTGTTCATTGGGACGACGGCGGAGAAGATCATCCAACATGCGACGTGTTCCATTTTGGCGGTGAAACCGGATGAGGTGACGGGTGGTGGGGCTGAGTGAGAAGGGTTTGATTTCGGTTGGTATGGAAGTTCCTATTTCTCCTCAAGCTGCGGGCACGCTGGATACGGAAGACCCTGATATTCTTCAGGGTTTGGTGAGTCATGCGGGCATGCTGGTGATCAAGCTGGACTTGGAGGGGCGGGTGGTGTGGTTCAACAATGTGTTTGCGACGGTGACGGGGCAGGAGCTTCAGGTGATGCGAGGGCGGGACTGGGTGGAGGAGTTCATCCCGGTGGAGGAGCGAGAGGCGACGCGCGTGCAGTGCCGGGAATTGATTGGGAAGACCAGCGGGGAGGTACACACGAAGCCTCTGATCACGCGGGAGAGGGGAGTCCGGTATGTGGAGTGGTTTCATTCGGACCTGAAAGATGAGCAGGGGCAGACGGTGGGGATTCTTTGCATCGGGCGGGATGTGACGGAGCTGCAAAGCGCGCGGGAGGCGCTGCGAGAGTCGGAGGAGCGGAACCGGGCGGTGCTGGAGACGGCGGTGAATGCGATTTTGACGATTGATGAGACGCGGGTGATCACGAGTGTGAACTCGGCGACGGAGCGGATGTTTGGGTATCGTCGCGAGGAGTTGATCGGCCAAAACATCAAGATGCTGATGCCGGAACCGTATGCGGGGCATCATGACGGTTACGTGAAGAATTATGTGAGGACGGGGAAGCGGAAGATCATCGGGATCGGGCGTGAGGTGGTGGCGAAGCGGAAGAGCGGGGAGTTGTTTCCGATTGATTTGTCGGTGGGAGAAGTGGTTTTGGGGCCGGGGAAGCGGTTGTTCACGGGGATCATTCGCGATTTGACGGACAACAAGCAATTGGAGGAGAAGATCCTGCGGATCAGCGAGGAGGAGCAGCACCGGATCGGGCAGGACATTCATGATGATTTGTGCCAGCAGTTGGTGGCGATTGCTTGTTTGGCGAAGGTGGCGCATCAGCGGCTGGTGAAGACGGCGAGTGCGGCGGCGCCGGATTTGGACCAGGTGGTGCAGATGATTTCGACGGCGAATCAGCGGGCGCGGGAGATGGCGCGGGGATTGGTGCCGGTGGTGTTGGATGCGTCGGGTTTGATGGCGGCGCTGGCGGACATGGCGCGGGGGACGCAGCAGATTTTTCGGATTTCATGCCAGTTTCATTGCGATCCGCCGGTGGAGGTGAGTGACAACACGATGGCGATCCAGCTTTACCGGATCGCGCAGGAGGCGGTGGCGAATGCGGTGAAGCACAGCAAGGCGGACCGGCTGGATTTGAGTTTGGAGGAGGTGGATGGATGGGTGCGGTTGAGGATACGGGACAATGGGGAGGGGATACCGGATCATGCGCCGGGGACGGGGACTGGAATGGGGCTCTTGACCATGAGTCGGCGGGCACGCATGATGGGTGGCGATCTCGGGGTAGAAAATCACCCACTGGGAGGAACCGTTGTCACATGCAGCATACCGATTCACAAGCCGACAGCTCCTGTTCAACCGGATCCGAGTTGAGGGAGGCAGGTGCGAAGCGGCTGCTGTTGATCGATGATCATCCGATCATGCGCTATGGATTGGCGCAATTGGTGGCGGACGAGCCGGGGTTGGAGATTTGCGGGCAGGCGGGGACGGCGCGGGAGGGTTTGGAGGCGGTGGGGCGGTGTGCGCCGGATTTGACGGTGATTGATTTGACGCTGCCGGATCGGAATGGGTTGGAGCT
>CANETF010000349.1 GCA_947440575.1 Verrucomicrobiaceae bacterium | reverse complement strand
TTTTCAAACACCTCGCAGATGCTCCGAATCAAGGTTCGCCGCGAGCATCAGTTTTGCAGCTTTCGGCAAGGCTGACTGGCTGCCAGCAAGAGTCATGCTCCCAAACTCTGATTCCAGAAGGCAACCACGTTCTCGAATTCACATTGAATGCAAACAGGCCCGTCACATCCGTCCTTGTCGATCTGACCGATAAACCTCGGCTCTCCTTTTCATCAAAGTCGTGATGAGACCGACATAAAACTCGCATTGGTAGAGCAGCAACCGTTTCGAAAGAAAGTGTGTATGGGTCCATCGCCGACGGCTTGTAAGACACACACCACGAAGCCGAACCAAACGATCGTCATCCGACCATTATCCCGACCAAATCTCAAGAACGAGTGTGGTACCCCCGGAAGGATTCGAACCTTCGACAAAAAGATTAAGAGTCTTCTGCTCTACCAACTGAGCTACGGAGGCATTTCAATAGCGAGTAACAACTTGCCCCCTCTTGCCCTCTTCGGCAAGCGCTTCTTTACATCCCCTCCTCTTCCCAATCTCCCGAAAGCCCACCCCCCTTTCCCCCGTTCTCACCCCGCCATGACTCGCGCCCTCGCCACTCTCTGCCTCCTACTCGTCTCCCTCGCTTCCGCCGCCGATTCCCGCCCAAACATCCTCTTCGCCATCGCCGACGACTGGGGCCCCCACGCCGGCGCCTACGGCACTCCCTGGGTCAAAACCCCCGCCTTCGACCGTATCGCCAAAGAAGGCCTCCTCTTCACCAACGCCTACACCCCAGTCGCCAAATGCGCCCCCTCCCGCGCCATCGTCCTCACCGGTCGCAACGCCTGGCAACTCGAGGAAGCAGGCAACCACATGGCCATGTTCCCCGCCAAATTCAAAAGCTGGCCTGAAGTCCTCACCGAAAAAGGCTGGCCCATGGGCATCACCGGCAAAGGCTGGGGCCCCGGCATCGCCAAAGACGCGTCCGGCAAACCCCGCCAAATCACCGGCAAACCCTTCGACAAACGCAAAACCAAACCCCTCACCTCCCAAATCTCTCCCAACGACTACGCCGCCAACTTCACCGACTTCCTCGACTCCACCGATCCCGCCAAACCCTGGTGCTTCTGGTACGGCAGCACCGAACCCCACCGCGCCTACGAATTCCAAAGTGGCGTCACCAAAGGCGGCAAAAAACTCTCAGACATCCCCACCGTCCCCGCCCAATGGCCCGACTCCGACACCGTCCGCCACGACATCCTCGACTACGCCCTCGAAGTCGAACACACCGACGCCCACCTCGGCCGCATGATCGCCGAACTCGAAAAACGCGGCCAACTCGACAACACCCTCATCATCGTCACCGCCGACCATGGCATGCCCTTCCCCCGCTGCAAAGGCTACGCTTACGAAGGCTCTAATCACGTCCCCCTCGCCATCCGTTGGCCCGCTCAAATCAAAAACCCCGGCCGCACCATCACCGACTTCGTCAGCTTCATTGACATCGCCGCCACCCTCCTCGACGTCGCTGGCATCGCCCACCAAGATAGCGGCATGCAGCCCCTCACCGGCCAAACCTGGCGGCCCCTCTGGGAAAGCGACCAATCCGGCCGCATCCTCGCCAGCCGCGACCACGTCCTCATCGGCAAAGAACGCACCGATGTCGGCCGCCCCCATGACCAGGGCTACCCCATCCGTGGCATCATCAAAGACGGCTGGCTCTTCCTCAAAAACTACGAACCCTCCCGCTGGCCCGCCGGCAACCCCGAAACCGGCTACACCGACACCGACGCCAGCCCCACCAAATCCCTCATTCTCGAACGCGGCCGCCAAAACCGCACCGACAAATTCTGGCAGCTCAACTTCGGCCTCCGACCCGCCGAAGAACTCTACGACCTCACCAGCGACATCGATTGCATCCACAACCTCGCCGCCGACTCCGTCCAAACCGAACGCAAAACCGCCCTCCTCACCAGCATGGAAACCGAACTCAAATCCCAAAACGACCCCCGCATGTTCGGCAACGGCCAAATCTTCGACCAATACATCCCCACCAACAACCCCGGCTTCTACGACCGCTACCTCAAAGGCGACCCCACCGCCAAAGCCGGCTGGATCAACCCCACCGACATCGAGCCCGCCCCGCTCCAACCATAAAAAACCCTTCAAACCAGCGCCCCTGGCAGCCCAGGCACAACAAAGCTGTCCTCAGCCCAAATCCCCCTCCGCCGCCCCAAAGATGCGGCTACAGTTTTTCTCAAATGGCGCTAAGCTCTCCCCGGGCTGCTCTCATCCCTTGCCTCCCACCCCAAGCAAGGCCACCCCTCGATGCATAAATCCTTCCACCGCATCGCCCACAAGCGTCGCCTTCACAATCAAGCGCCACCCCATGCCGTCGCCCATCATCGCCGCGGCATCGGCCTCCGATTCGCCGCCCTTATCAAATCCGGCCGCAGCGCCTGGATCGCCTTCCTCGCCGTCCTCGGCCCCGGCCTCCTCGCCGGTCTCTCAGACGATGATCCCGCAGGCATCACCACCTACTCCGTCCTCGGCGCCGACTCCGGTTACTTGCTTCTCTGGATCATCCCAGCCTCCACCATCCTCCTCGTCCAGTTCCACCTCATCGCCGTCCGCATCGGCGCCGCCACCGGGAAAGGCTTCGTCGGCGTCATCCGGGAAAAATGGGGCCGCAACGCCGGTTACATCGCCGTCACCGGTCTCCTCCTCGCCAACTTCGGCACCATCTGCGCCGAATACGCCGGCATCGCCGCTGCCGCCAGCCTCATCGGCATCCCCGCCTGGATCAGCGCCCCCACCGCCGGAATCCTCATCTCACTCATCGTCGTCCTCGGCTCCTTTCACCGCATCGAACGGGTCCTCCTCGTCATCTCCTCCTCCCTCGCCCTCTACATCGTCGATGGCCTGCTCGCCGCCCCCGACTGGGACCAAGTCCTGCACCACTCCATCATCCCCCACCTCCCCTCCTCCCTCCCCGGCTGGACCGCCATCGCCGCCGCCCTCGGAACCACCCTCGCTCCCTGGGGCCTCGCCTTCATCCAATCCTACGCCGTCGACAAAAAAATCACCCTCGAGTCCCTCCGCTGGGCCCGCATCGACGTCATCTTCGGCTCCGTCCTCACCGGCGTCATCGGCCTCGCCATCGCCGTCGCTTGCGCCGCCACCCTCCACAAGGCCGGTATCCAAATCACCGACGCAGGCGACGCCGCCAAGGCCCTCGAACCCCTTGCCGGTCGCTTCGCCACCGTCCTCTTCGGCGCCGGTCTCCTCGGTGCCTCCCTCCTCGCGGCCGCCATCGTCCCCATCGCCACCGCCTACTCGATCGCCGAAGGCCTCGGTGAACCCGCCTCCCTCGACTTGGACTCCCACCACTTCCACTGGTTCTACTCCGCCTTCATCGCGCTCACCCT
>CANETF010000348.1 GCA_947440575.1 Verrucomicrobiaceae bacterium | reverse complement strand
TGCTGAATGTCAGAGGGGTAGACGGCTTTGACTTTGCCATCGGCATCAGGGGAGGGTTGTAGTTCGACGATGAACTCGCTGCCGCCTTGAAGGTCGATGCCTTTTTTGAGGCCGATTTGTTCGATGGTGTAGAGGGCGAGGGCCGTGGCGAGGACGGTCAACAGGGTGCCTAGGATGCGTTTGCGCTTGAGTTCGGTGGTGCCCACGTAGACCAGGAGGATCATGAGGAGTGCGGCGCCGAAGAGGAAGGTGAGGATGGGGCTCATGGAAGGGAAGGGGGAGAGATCAGTAACCAGTAATCAGTAATAAGTGGTCGTTGGTGCGTGATTAGAGAAGTCGGAAGAGGTTAGGCTGCGGATTCGGGGGTGACGTCTTTGATGTCGGATTTTTTGATGACGGTGCCGACGGAGCTGCGTTCGTATTCGACTTTGACGTTGTCGGCGATTTTGACTTTGAGGGTTTTTTCGTGGAGGGAGGTGACGATGCCGTGCTCGCCGCCGCTCATGACGACGTGGTCACCGACGGAGAGGCTCTTGATGAGGGCTTCGTGTTCCTGCTGGCGTTTGCGCTGGGGGCGGATGAGGAGGAAGTACATCATCACGATCATGAGGACCATGAAGACGAGGGGATTGCCGAGCAGACCGCCGGGAGCGGCACCCGGGCCGGCGGCTTGGGCGAGGGTGAAGGAGGTGGCGATGTCTGCGAGGGTGGCGATGGTTGTCATGGGAAAATCAGTCGGAATCGGAGGCCGTGGGGCGAGGTTGGTAACGTGAAACGACCTCGGTCCGGAAGTCGGCGAAGCAACCTTGTTCGATGGCTAGGCGTGCCCTGGACGCGAGGGACAGGTAGAAATGCAGATTGTGAAGAGAAATCAACCTTAAACCCAGCACCTCCTGGGTGTTGATCAAATGGCGGATGTAGGCGCGGGTGAAGGGTTTAACGAGGGGGTGGGTGTCCTCGGCGATGGGGGAGAAGTCGCGGGCGTATCGGGCGTTGCGGAGGTTGAGGGTGCCTTCGTGGGTAAAGGCGGTGCCGTTGCGGGCGAGGCGGGTGGGGAGGACGCAGTCGAACATGTCGATGCCGCGGGCGATGAGTTCGACCATCTGGGGCGGGGTGCCGAGGCCCATGGCGTAGCGGGGTTTGTTCTGAGGGAGGTGGGGGCAGGTCCAGTCGGCGATGCTCATCATGTCCTCTTCGGGTTCGCCGACGCTGAGGCCGCCGATGGCGTAGCCGGGGAAGTCCATGGCGACGAGCTCGCGGGCGGATTTTTGGCGCAGGTCTTCGTAGGTGCTGCCCTGGACGATGCCGAAGTGGAGCTGGGGTTTGCCGGCGGTGAGGGGTTGATTTTGGTCGATCCAGTCGCGGCAGCGGCGGGCCCAGCGGAGGGTGAGGTCCAGGCTTTTTTCGGCGTCGGGATGGGAGCAGGGCCAGGGGGTGCACTCGTCGAAGAGCATGGCGATGTCACTGCCGAGGGCGGCCTGGATTTCCATGGCGGTCTCGGGGCCGAGGAACATGGGGGTGCCGTCGACGTGGTTGTTGAAGTAGCAGCCTTCCTCTTTGATTTTGCGGAGTTTGGCGAGGGAGAAGACCTGATAGCCGCCGCTGTCGGTGAGGATGGGGCCGTTCCAGCCCATGAAGGAATGCAGGCCGCCGGCGTCTTTGATGATGTCGGCTCCGGGGCGGACCCAGAGGTGGTAGGTGTTGCTGAGGATGACCTGGGCTTCGAGGGCGGTGAGTTCCTGGGGATGGATGGCTTTGACGGAGGCCTGGGTGCCGACCGGCATGAAGATGGGGGTTTCGATCACGCCATGGGGCGTGTGCAATCGGCCGCGGCGAGCGGCGGAGGTGGGGTCAGTGGCAAGGAGTTCGAACATCGGAAGGCACGGGCACAGGGGCGCGGAGTATGGGGCAGGGGACGGAGAATGTCCAGCGCGGGCGTGCGCGAGATTTGGTGGCTCCTGTTCTGGAGGATTCAGGCGAGGAGGTCGGTGATGACCTGACCGCCGAATTGGCTGAGCTGTTTGTAGCGGCCGCCGTGGTAGAAGGTGAGTTTGTTGTCGTCGAGGCCTAGGAGGTGGAGGAGGGTGATGTGGAGGTCGCGAACGTGGTGGACGCACTCGACGGCTTCGGCGCCGGTGTCATCGGTGAGGCCGATGGTGTGTCCGGCTTTGACACCGCCGCCGGCGAACCAGATGGTCATGGCTTTGGGGTTGTGGTCGCGGCCGTAGGCGGTGCCGCCGCGGACACCGTTGTCGGGGGTGCGGCCGAATTCGCCACACCAGACGACGAGAGTGTCGTCGAGGAGGCCGCGCTGTTTGAGGTCTTTGATGAGGGCGGCGATGGGTTGGTCGACTTGGCGGATGAGGTTGCCGTGGGCGCGCTCGATGTAGTCGTGGCTGTCCCAGGTGCCTGCGTAGAGTTGAACGAAGCGGACGCCCTGCTCGATGAGTTTGCGGGCGAGGAGGCATTTGCGGCCGAAGGCGTCGGTGTGGGGCTGGTCGATGCCGTAGGAGGCTTTGAGAGCGGCGGGTTCGTGGTCGAGGTTCATGGCCTCGGGGACCTGCATTTGCATGCGGAAGGCGAGCTCGTAGCTGTTCATGCGGGCGAGCAGTTCGTCGTGCTGGGGGTGCTGCTGGTGGTGGTTTTGGTTGAGTTGAGCGAGGAGGTCGAGGTTGGCGCGCTGGATTTCGGGGGTGACGCCTTTGGGAGGTTGGAGGTCGAGGATGGGGGAGCCTTTGGGGCGGAGGGTGGTGCCCTGGAAGTAGGCGGGGAGGTAGCCATTGCTCCAGTTGGCGGAGCCGCCCTGGGGGTAGGAGATTTCGGGGAGGACGATGAAGCCGGGGAGGTCCTGATTGACGGAGCCGAGCCCGTAGGTGGTCCAGGCGCCGAGGGCGGGGTCGCCGCCGAAGCGGTTGCCGCAGTTCATTTGGTACATGGCGGTGGGGTGGTTGACGCTGTCAACTTGACAGCCGCGGTAGAAGCAGAGGTCGTCGGCGACGGAGGAGAGATGCTGCCAGGGTTCGCTCATCCAGGCGCCGCTTTGACCGTGCTGGTGGAATTTGAAGGGGCTTTGGACGTAGTAGCGTTTGCCGCTTTCCATGGCGGACTTTTGTTTGCCTTCGCTAGTGAACTCTTTGAGATGGAGTTTTTCGAGGGTGGGTTTGGGGTCGAAGGTGTCGATATGAGAGGGGCCGCCTTCCATCATGAGGAAGATGCAGCGTTTGGCGCGGGCGGGGTGGTGGCCGGACTTGGGGGTGAGGGGGGCTGAGGATTGCGGATTGGAGTCGTCGGCGAGGAGGGAGGTGAGGGCTACGGAGCCGAGGGTGGTGCCGAGACCGTAGAGGGCTTCGCGGCGGGAGAGGGAGGCAAGGGGGGAGGACATGGTGGGGGCCTTTCGGGGGGTCAATAGACGTAGACGAATTCGTTGGAGTTGAGGAGGACGAGGGCGACTTCGGCTAGGGAGCGGG
>CANETF010000347.1 GCA_947440575.1 Verrucomicrobiaceae bacterium | reverse complement strand
TCCTCCTCCTCCTCCTCGTCCTCGTCCTCGTCCTCGTCCTCGTCCTCGTCCTCCCCGTCCTCCCCCTCCCCTGCAACCGAGCCGGTCGCACCACACCCCGTGGGGCAAGCCGCTGGCTTGCCCGCCCCCTCACCGATCTCCCATCTTCCATCTCCCATCTCCGGCGGCCCCGCCGCCTCTCGCCCCCTCATCATCGGCTCCGGCCCCTGCGGCCTCTTCTGCGCCCTCCTCCTCGCCCGCGCCGGCCGCAAACCCATCCTCCTCGAGCGCGGCAAACCCGCCGGCGACCGCGCCCGCGATGTCACCGGCTTCTGGCGCCGCGGCTGGGCCTTCAACCCCGAATCCAACGTCCAATTCGGCGAAGGCGGCGCCGGCACCTTCTCCGACGGCAAACTCTACACCCAGATCCGCGACCGTGAGCACCGCATCCCCTGGCTCCTCAAAGAAATGGTCGCCGCCGGTGCCCCCGAAGACATCCTCGTCAAAGCCAAACCCCACATCGGCACCGACCGCCTCATCAAAGTCGTCCGCCACCTCCGCGAGGAAATCATCGCCCTCGGCGGCGAAGTCCGCTTCGAAACCCGCGTCGACCGCCTCCTCATCGACAACGGCCAATGCCGCGGCGTCATCCTCCACGACGGCTCCACCATCGAGTCAAATCAGACCATCCTCGCCGTCGGCCACAGCTCCCGCGACACCTTCACCGCCCTCCACGCCCAGGGCGTCCCCTTCGAACCCAAACCCTTCTCCGTCGGTGTCCGCATCGAGCACCCTCAAACCCTCGTTGACCGCATCCGCTACGGCCAGCACGCCGGCCACCCACGCCTCGGCTCCGCCCCCTACAAATTCGTCGCCCACTGCGGCACCGGCCGCGCCGCTTACTCCTTCTGCATGTGCCCCGGTGGCCTCGTCGTCGCCGCCTCTTCCGAACCCGGCAGCGTCGTCACCAATGGCATGAGCTCCTACGCCCGCGCCGAAGCCAACGCCAACTCCGGCTTCATGGTCGATGTCGGCCCCAGCGACTTCCATGCCGACGCCACCAATCCCCTCGGCGGCATCGCTTTCCAACGCACCCTCGAACAACGCGCCTTCGAACTCGGCGGCGGCAATTACCACGCCCCCGCCCAACTCCTCGGCGACTTCCTCCACGCCCGCCCCTCCACCGGCCCCGGCAATGTGAAGCCCTCCTATGAACCCGGCGTCCACTGGACCAACCTCCACGAAATCCTCCCCGAGATCGTCTGCGACACCCTCACCGAAGCCATCGGCAAAGTGAACCTCGCCCTCCCCGGATTCGACCTCGAAGACGCCATCATGACTGGCGTCGAAACCCGCAGCTCCTCCCCCATCCGCATCCCCCGCGACCACGAAACCCTCGCCTGCATTACCCTCCCCGGCCTCTACCCCGCCGGCGAAGGCGCAGGCTACGCCGGAGGCATCATCTCCGCCGCCGCCGACGGCATGCGCATCGCCGAACGCCTCCTCAAGTAGCGCCGACTTCCCTTCGCCCTACTCAGCTTCCATCAGTAAACCTCGCTCGCGCAAAAACCCCTCCGCTCGCGCCAGCGTCTCCCACACATGCGGCTCCCGGTTGAAAAACGAGTGCCCCTGTCCAGGTGCCACCACCACCTCGCACGCTCCCCCCATCTCCTTCACTTTCGTCGCATACGCCTGCACCGACTCAATCGGCACCGTTGTGTCCGTATCCCCATGAAAAATAACCGTCGGCGGATGCCCCGCCTTCAGTTGATGAAACGGACTCACTCTTAGCAATTCCTCGATCTTCCGTCCCTCCTTCGCCGCCCCCGCACGCGCCCGCTCAAAATCCAATTTCACCGCCGGATTGAACAGCACCAATGCCACCGGATCGATCACCACACTCCGGTCATCCTTCTCATCATCAAACTCCCCCAACGTCACCAACCCCGCCGCCAAGTGACCCCCTGCCGATCCCCCACCCGCCGCAATCTTCCCCGCATCAATCCCCAACTCTGCCGCATGCGACTTCACCCAGCGATACGCCGACCGCGCATCCTTCACACATTCCACCACCGTAACCCCCGGCTGCGTTGTCAGCCGATACTGCACCGAAAAAGCCACCATCCCCTTCTCCGCCAGCTTAGCGCTTTGCCGCGCAAACGCCGACGGACTCCCACCCTTCCACCCGCCCCCATGATAAAACACCACCGCCGCCCGCCGATCCTCCTGCTTCCAGCCCACCGGCTTCCAAATCCAAATCTCCAAAGCCTTCCCGTCCACCTCCTTATACACCCGCTTTTCCGTCGGCTCAGGCAACTCTGCCTTCTGCCCTTGCACCGCACACAGCGGCACAAACAGCGCCGCCAACAAAAGTCCAACAATCGAACGATTCATAACATTCAAAGCATGGCGTGACCGGCTCGGTCGCACTCTTCAGCCCCCCTTACTTCATCAACGCCGTCACATCCGGCAAAATCGCCTCCGCCCACATCTGATACCCCTTCTCATTCAGATGCAGCAAGTCCGGCATGATCTCCTTCGAGAGCGTCCCATCCTTAGCCAAAAACACCGGCCCCAAATCCTTCCAGAACACTCGCTTCCCATCCGCATACCCCTTGATGATCGCATTCGTCTCTGCGTTCTGAACCCGGAACTTATCCATCGCATCCGGCCCACGCGGAAAGATCCCCAGCAACAACACCTTCGCCTCCGGACACTTCGTCTCCAGCACCGCCAAAATCTCCTTCACCCCATCCGCCGTCTGCTGCGCCGTGCAAACATATCCCTCGCGACCCTGATGCCCCGTATTGTTCGTCCCAATCATGAGCACCACCAGCTTCGGCTTCAACCCATCAAAATTCCCGTTCGCCAGACGCCACAGCACATGCTCCGTGCGATCTCCTCCAATCCCAAAATTCGCCGCCTTCATCGGCGCAAAATGCTGCTCCCACATCGCCTTGCCCTTCCCCTCCCAACCCTGAGTGATCGAGTCCCCCAAAAAAACCACCTGCGCCTCCCCAGCCTTCGAAACCTCATTGAACTTCGCATGCCGCTGCTGATTGCGTTCCTCTGGCCGCTCCACCGGCGTCGTCGCCACCGACTTCACCGTCTCCGCACCCACCACACCCGCCAAGAACAACAAAGGAATAAGAACAAATCGTTTCATCAGTTTAATAGAGTAAAATCAGACCACCATTAACGCCCCCAATCCCCCCATCTCTCACCGAATCTCCCACAACCCTCTCCTCTCTCCACAACCTTCCCTCCTCTGCGCCTCTCAACCTCTGCGACTCTGCGTGCCACATGAAATCCCTCCTCATCACCCTCCTCATCCTCGGCGGTCTCTTCCTCGCCTACGACGCCCTCCTCACCCCACCCCACCAGCGCTTGATCTTCGAAAAAGGCCCCGCCCCCGTCCCCCAATCAACCCCCCCCCCCCCCCCCCCCCAACCCCCCCCCCCCCCCCCCCCCCCCCCCCCCCCCCCCCCCCCCCCCC
>CANETF010000346.1 GCA_947440575.1 Verrucomicrobiaceae bacterium | reverse complement strand
GAGGTGGGGGTGAATTGGGGGTGGGTGGTGGCGGCGACGGGGGTGTTGGTGGTGGCGTGTGGGTGGGTGTGGCGGTTGAGGGGGGCTGAGGGGGAAGGGATGGCGTGGCGGCTGGGGGTGGGGCATTTGGCGGTGATGGGGGGGGCGGTGGCTTTGGTGGGGGTGACGGTGGCGCCGATCACGACGGTGAAGGATGATTTGCGGCCGTTTGCGAAGGAGATTTTGGGGCACACTGGGGAGGCGCCGGCGCTGGTGTTGTACAAATTGGACGAGCGGATGTGGCCGTTTTATTTGGGGATGACGTGTCGGGAAGTGGCGGATTTGAGGGAGCTTCCGGAGTCGGCGAGATGGGTGATGGTGAAGGAGGCGGATGTGGCGCTGAGGCGGAAGGAGATGGGGCGGAGGTATGGGGCGATTGTGCGGGAGGTGGCGATTCAGGAGCCGGTGACGGGGAATGCGGGGGGGGATGGGGAGAGGTATGTGATGATGGAGTTTGCGGGTCGCTGAAGCCCCTCGGAAGATGAAGGGCTGCGCGGGCGTAATCTGCTCGGTATGCGTGCTTTTCTGTTGGGTTTGTTGTTTGCCGCTGTGTCGTCCGTTTATGTGCGGGCGGAGTTTCAGGCGGGGGCGGCGGTGATTGATATCACACCGCCGAAGCTGCCGGTGCTGGTTAATGGAGGGATGCTGAGCCGCTATCTGGAAAAGATTAACACGAGGGTGAATGCGCGTGCGGTGGTGGTGGCGGATGGCAAGACGATGGTGGCCATCGTGGTGGCGGACAGTTGCATGATGAGCCGGGAGGTGCTGGATGAGGCGAAGGCGGCGGCGGCGAAAGCGACGGGTATCCCCACGGATCACCTGCTGATCTCGGCGACGCACACGCACACAGCTCCGTCTTCGATGGGGTGTCTGGGGACGGATGCGGATCCGGCGTATGTGCCGTTTTTGAAGGAAAAATTGGTGGAGGCGATCGAGGCGGCGAAGGCGAAGCTGGAACCGGCGCGGATTGGTTTTGCGAAGGAGGATGCTGCGGCGTTCACGGCACTGCGGCAGTGGATTCGGCAGCCTGACCGGGTGGTGGAAGATCCCTTTGGCAACCTGACGGTGCGGGCCAACATGCACGCGGGCCGGAATTGGGATGATGCGGTCGGGGAATCCGGGCCGGAAGATCCCGACTTGAGTTTGATCTCCATCCAAACAAAAGCGGGCAAACCGCTGGCGGTGCTGGGTAATTTCTCGATGCACTACTTCGGAGACAAAGACATCAGTGCGGACTATTTCGGTTTGTTCTCCGAGGGGCTGAAGCAGCGCATCGATCCCGAGGGGTCGATGGTGGGCATCATGTCGCATGGGTGCAGCGGAGATATTTATCGGGTGGACTACAAGGTGCCGGAGAAGGAAAGGCCTGCGCCGACGATTGATGCGTACACGAACGGGCTGCTGGACATCGCGATGAAGGCGTATGCTCGCATTTCGTATCGGGACAATGTTGATGTGGCGATGGCGGAGAAGCGGATGATTTTGGCGTATCGAGTGCCGGACAAGCAAAGGTTGGAGTGGGCGCAGCGGGTGGTGGCGGAGATGGGCGGGCAACCGGCCAAAAATCCGACCGAAGTGTATGCGCGGGAGCAAATTATTTTGCATGAGCGGCAGAAGACGGAGATCGTGGTGCAGGCGCTGAGGATCGGGGACATTGGTATCGCCACGACGCCGAATGAGACCTATGCGATCACCGGATTGAAGATCAAAGCGGCGAGTCCTTTGCCGAATAACATCGTCATCGAGTTGGCCAATGGTGGCGACGGTTACATCCCGCCGCCGGAGATGCACGCGTGGGGTGGGTACAACACCTGGGCGGCGCGTTCGGCTGGGCTGGAGGTGATGGCGGAGCCGAAGATCACGCAGGCGGCAATCGGGCTGCTGGAGACGGTAAGTGGTGCGCCGAGGAAACCGCATCAATTGAGCGCGGGTCCGGCGACGAAGGCGTTGGCGGGGCTGAAGCCGGCGATGTGGTGGCGCTTGAATGAGTTCAACGGGCCGCTGGCTAAGGATGAGGGACCGAGTCGGCGCCATGCGACTTATGAGGGTGGGGTGGCTTATTATTTGGATGGGCCTCACTCAGAGGCGTTCTGCGCGGGGGAGGTGAATCGCGCGCCGCATTTCGTGAATGGGCGATTGGCGTCTGATTTGTCGGGCGTTGGCGATGCGCACACGATCTCAATGTGGATCTGGAATGGGATGCCGAATGCGAGGCGGGAGATGAGCGGGTGGTTTTATTCACGCGATCACAACCACGGGGTGAGTACCTACGGCGAGCATCTTGGCGTGGGTGGCAGTGCAGGGAACACGGGGCGGCTGGTATTTCAGGCGGGTGAGGTGGTGCTGGCCGGGAAGACGGAGATCCCGCGCTGGGAGTGGCAGCATGTGGTGCTGGTGCGTGAGGGTCCTAAAGTGCGGGTGTATCTGAATGGGAAGCTGGAGATCCAGGGCGAGGCGAAGGATGCGTCGGGCATTGCCTCCTGCTTCTTCGGCGGACGCAGCGACCAAGCGGCGGACTGGGAGGGGCGGATGGATGAGATCGCCGTGTTTGACTGGGCGCTGGGTGAGGAGGAAGTGGGGCGGTTGGGCGTGGAGGCGGAGTAAGGAGGGGAGGCAGGTTTGGGCGGTTCAGTGCAGTGAAAGGCACGTTGTGCGCGATTTACCGTGTTATTGAGCGATCCTTGGGCTCTGAACACACTGAAGTGTGAACAACGTACGGGTTGGAGCGTTGATGGATGTGGTTTGGACATGGTGAAGGGTATGAAACGAAAGTGGGGACAGATGGTGGGTTAGTGCGGCGTTTAGTGAGGGATATGAATCGTCGCCGTTTTCTCCAGCAGTCTCTTGCCGCCTCCACTGTGTTTTCCGCTCCTGCGATTTTGCGGGCGAGGTCGCCGAACTCGATGTTTCAGGTGGCGAGTATTGGGGTGGGGGGGGATGGGAGGCAATACGATGATGAGTGTGCTGCAGCATGCGAAGGTGCGCGTGGTGGGGATGTGTGATGTGGACTCGAGGACGCTGGAGTTGGCGCAAGGTGGGAAGGGGTCGAGGCGGAAGGAGTTGCAGGATCCGGAGGCGGCGGGGCGGTTGCGGGAGGCGGCGGTGTTTCGGGATTATCGGGAGATGCTGGCGAAGCTGGGGGACACGGTGGATGCGGTGACGATTGGGACGCCGGATCACACGCATGCGTCGATGGCGGTGAGCGCGTTGAGGGCGAAGAAGCATGTGTATTTGCAGAAGCCGCTGACGCATCACATTCACGAGGCGCGGGTGTTGGGGGCGGAGGCGGCGAAGGCAGGGGTGACGACGCAGATGGGGACGCAGGGGCATTCGTCGGTGGAGACTTTGCTGGCGGTGGATTTGATCAAGAACGGTGCGATCGGGAAGGTGAAGGAAGTGATTTGCTGGGAGAACAAGAAGGCGAGTTGGTGGCCGAAGGTGACGGAGCG
>CANETF010000345.1 GCA_947440575.1 Verrucomicrobiaceae bacterium | reverse complement strand
GTTTGCGACGATTCTGCTGACGAAGCCGTTGGTGCGGCTGATGCTGATTTTGCCGGCCGGGGTTTTGATTTTGGCGCAGGTGACTTCCGTTGATGTGATGAAGCTGGGGGCGTATGCGGGTTATGGGCCGTTGAGCCGGCAGCCGATCTGGTTGCAGGTGATTCAAATCTATTTGCTCGTTGATTTGGCCTCTTACTGGACGCACCGGCTGTTTCATCGGGGAAAATGGTGGCCGTTTCATGCGGTGCATCACAGCTCAGAAGATTTGGATTGGCTGGGCAGTCTGCGGGTGCATCCGGTGAATGATTTGGTGAACAAGATGGCGCAGGTGACACCGGTTTTATTGATGGGTTACAATCCAACGGTGACGCTGAGCGCGGCGCCGATCCTGACGTTCTATGCGATTTTTCTGCATGCGAATGTGAACTGGGATTTCGGGCCGTTGCGCAGTGTGATTGCCACGCCGGTGTTTCATCGCTGGCATCATTCGAAGGATCGGGAGGCCTGGGACAAGAACTTTGCGGGGTTGTTTCCGATGTGGGATCTTTTGTTTGGCACCTACTACATGCCGAAGGGGCGCTACCCGGAGCATTTTGGGATTTGCGAGCCGATGCCTAACAGTTACCTGGGGCAGCTTTGGGAGCCGTTTGCGTGGCTTTTGCGGCGTGGGAAGAAGGTGGATCCGGAGTAGGGCCTGCGCCGGTTCAGGGGTGGGTGATGGCTTCGTCGAGGTTGAGGGCGGCGCGGGAGACGGCGGTCCAGAGGGCTTCGCCTTCGAGGTTTTGGGCGCGTTGTTTTTGGAGGAAGGTCTTCAATAGGGTGAGTTCTTCGGGGGAGGCGGGGCGGGTGGCGCAGCGGCGGAAGATGTTTTGCAGGCGGGTGTCGTCATCGGGAGATTCGGTGAGGACTTGTTTGGCCATGGCCTGGGCGGCTTCCATGAACATTTGGTCATTGAGGAGGGTGAGGGCCTGGAGGGGGCTGTTGGAGACGTCGCGTCTGGCGAGGCAGGATTCGCCGGTGGGGGCGTCGAAGGTGGTGGCCATGGCGAAGGGGGCGGTGCGTTTGATGAAGGTGTAGAGACTGCGGCGGTAGCGGTCTTCGCCTTCGCTGATTTTCCAGTCGATTTTGCCGTAGGCGCCTTCGGAGGTGACGCTGGCTGGCTGGGGCGGGTAGACGCCGGGGCCGCCCATTTTGGGGGAGAGGACGCCGGCGGCTTTGAGGGAGGAGTCGCGGATGACTTCGGCGTCGAGGCGGAAGCGGGAGCCGCGGGCGAGGAGGAGGTTTTCGGGGTCGCGCTGGAGGCCTTCGGGGGTGACGCGGGAGGACTGCTGGTAGGTGGCGCTGGTGACGATGAGGCGATGGAGTTTTTTGATGGACCAGCCTTGTTTGACGAATTCGACAGCGAGCCAGTCGAGGAGTTCGGGATGGGAGGGGGGATCGCTTTGGTAGCCGAAGTCTTCGAGGGATTTGACGAGGCCGCGACCGAAGAAGGCCTGCCAATGGCGGTTCACGGTGACGCGGGCGGTGAGGGGGTTTTCGGGGGCGAAGAGCCAGCGGGCGAAGGCGAGGCGGTTGGGGGGGGCGTCTTTGGGGAGCTGGGGGAGGAAGGCGGGTACGGCGGGGGGGACTTCTTCCTTGGGCTGGAGGTATTCGCCGCGGTGGTGGAGGCGGGTGGGGCGGGGGTTGGAGGCGGGGCGTTCGTTGAAGATGAGGGTGGGCTGGCCACGGGGCGGATTTTTGCGGGCGGCGAGCAGGGGGGCGGCGGCTTGCTTCATGACGGGGGTGGATTCGAGGAAGCGCTGGCGGAGTTGGGGGTGCTTGGAGGAATCGTTTGAGGCGAGGGCTTCTTCAAGGTCGGCGGGGTGGCCGGTGGCGGTGGCGTGGTCGCTGGTGGTGACGGAGAGGCGGAAGTGGCCGAGGGGACAGGCGAAGTGTTTTTCGAAGAGCATCTTCAAATCGATGCCGTTCGTGAGATCGATCGGTTTTTCGAAATGAAACACCGCTGCGTGCTGCTGGCCGTAACCGCCGAGGAGCTGCCAGCCGCTGGACATTTCCTGGTCGAGGGCGGAGCTGGCGTTGTTGCTGCTTTTGGGTCTGCGGGCGGCCTTGCCTTTTGCTTTGCCTTTGGAGGCGGCTGCGGTGTCTTCGGTTTCGGGTTGGTCGTTGGTGGCTTCGGCGTGGGAGAAGGCGATGGGTTGGCCGTTTTGGGTGGCCTTGAGTTCACTCATGAAGAAGCCGCCGAGGGGGCCTTCGTAGTCGGTCATGCCGGGGCCGTCATTGGCGAGGCTGGGGTGGCTGGCGACTTCGATGCGGAGGGCGGTGACGTTTTTGAGGGGGGCTTTGAGGGTGAGGTCGTAGACGTCGCTCTTGGAGATGTCACCGCTGCCGAGGATGAAGCCGTCGGGCTGCTGCTCGAGGTGAGGCATGGTGGTGGTCATTTTGGTGGGGCGGATGATTTCCCAGTGGGAGGCGGTTTTTTGTTCCTGGGCGAGCCATTCGGTGAAGCTTTTTTCGAGGGCTGCCGGGCCGCCGGGGAATTTGGCTGGGAGGGAGGCTTCGAGCTGGGCGATTTTTTGGGCGTGGGTTTGGAGTTGGGATTCGAGATCGGGCGGGGGGATGTGGTAGGTGGGCTCGCTGGCGTTGTTGAGCAGGGCCATGGTGCTGAAGTAGTCGGTGTGGAGGATGGGGTCGTATTTGTGGGTGTGGCACTGGCAGCAGTTCATGGTGAGGCCCATCCAGGTGGTGCCGGTGACGCTGACGCGGTCGACCATGGCGTAGTAGCGGTATTCGTTGGGGTCGATGCCGCCTTCTTCGTTGAGCATGGTGTTGCGGTGGAAGCCGGTGGCGATGAGGTCGTCCGGGGTGGGGTTCGGGAGCATGTCGCCGGCGAGTTGTTTGATGCTGAACTGGTCGAAGGGCATGTCGTCGTTGAGGGCTTTGACGACCCAGTCGCGGTAGGGCCATATGCTGCGGGGGCGGTCTTTTTCGAAGCCGTTGGTGTCGGCGTAGCGGGCGAGGTCGAGCCAGCGGCGGGCCCAGCGTTCGCCGTAGTGTTTGGAGGTGAGAAGGGTGTCGACGAGTTTGGTGTAGGCGTCGGGAGAGGGGTCGTTGACGAAGGCGTCGGCTTCGGCGGGGGTGGGAGGCAGGCCGGTGAGGTCGAGGTAGAGGCGGCGGACGAGGGTGTAGGAATCGGCTTTTGGGGAGGGCTGCAGGTTTTCCTGGGCGAGGCGTTTTTGGATGAAGGCGTCGATGCTGGTGGGGGAGTCGGGGGCGGGTTTGGGCGGGGTGTAGGCCCAATGGGTGTCGTAGGGGGCACCTTCGGCGATCCATTGTTTGAGGGTGTTTTTGTCCTTTTCGGAGAGGACTTTTTTGGTGTGCGGGGGGGGCATTTGCTCGTCTTCGTCGGTGGAGAAGAGGCGGGCGATGATCTCGCTGGCTTCGGGTTTGCCGGGGACGATGGCGATGGCGCCGGATTTGCCGCCGGAGAGCGCGGCGTCACGGAGGTCGAGGCGGAGTT
>CANETF010000344.1 GCA_947440575.1 Verrucomicrobiaceae bacterium | reverse complement strand
ATGACCATGCAGGATCGTCCGCAACCAGCGGATGTGAATGTTTTCATCCGTGGCAATTCGGCACGTCAGGGAGCACTCGCACCACGCGGCTTCCTGACGATGTTTGGCGGGCAGAAGTTCACGAAAGGCAGCGGCAGGCTGGAGCTGGCACAGAGCATCGCCAGCAAGGAGAATCCGCTCACCGCCCGCGTAATGGTGAACCGCGTGTGGATGCTGCACTTTGGCAAGCCGCTGGTGAGCCTGCCCAGCGACTTTGGCATGCAAACGCCGAGGCCCGAGCAGGCGGAACTGCTCGATTACCTCGCCGCCACCTTCATGGAGGAAGGTTGGAGCCTGAAGAAGCTGCAACGCCTCATCCTGAACTCGCGCACGTATCAGCAGAGCTGCACCAGCACATCTGACAAGGACTTGAAAGACGCAGAGAACGCCCTGCTCTCGCGCTTCAATCGCCTGCGGCTCGATTACGAACAAATGCGTGACTCCACCCTCGCCGCCTGTGGCTCGCTGAATGTCGCTAATGCAGGCGGACGTCCCACGGCGCCAGCCGCGCCGGAAGTGGACACCCGCCGCAGCCTCTACCTCTTCATCGACCGTGAAGTGCAGGCCAGCGTGCCCGCCATGTTTGATTTTGCGAATCCTGACATTCACAGCCCTCAGCGCTCCGTCACCACCGTGCCGCAGCAGGCCTTGTTCCTCATCAACTCGCCCTTCATCCAGACGCAGTCCAACAAGCTCGCCGCCACGCTCCAAGCCAGCACCGGAGGTATTGTGGATGCACGCACCATTGAGGCGCTTTATCACCGTGTGCTGCTGCGCGGCCCAAAACCCGACGAAGCCGAGATGGCGCTGCGCTTCGTGAACAGCGCCCCACCCGCGCCAACTCCAGCACCGCAGACCCCGCTCGCCCAGCTCGCGCAGGTGCTCCTCATTGGCAATGAGTTCCAGTTTGCCGACTAACCTTCACCGCCAATTCGCGCTCTTATGTTGTCAGCCTCTTCCCTCACCCGCCGCGAAATGCTCGGCCGCATCGGCATGGGCTTTGGTGCCCTCGGTCTTGGTGATCTGCTCGCGGAGACCTCTTCCATTTCACTCAACCCGCTCGCCGCGCGCCAGCCACCGCTTCCTGCTAGGGCGAAGCGGGTGGTGCATCTGTTCATGAACGGCGGTCCATCGCATCTCGACACCTTCGATCCAAAGCCCTCGCTCGACAAATACGACGGCAAGCCGATTCCCTCGCAGTTGAAGACGGAGCGTCCGACAGGCGCAGGGTTGAAGTCACCGTATGCGTTTCAAAAATACGGCCAAAGTGGCATCGAGATCAGTGAGTTGTTCGCCAAGACCGCGCAGCACGCGGACGATCTCTGCATCATCCGCTCCATGCATACGGATCTGCCAAACCACGAGCCATCGCTCGGTTTGCTCAACTGTGGCGAGGCGCGGCTCAATCGTCCCAGCCTCGGCTCCTGGATCACCTACGGGCTCGGTTCCATGAATCAAAACCTGCCCGGCTACATCGCCATGTGCCCAGGCGGCATGCCCATCCGCCGCACCAAAAACTGGCAGGCAGGCTTTCTCCCCAGCGCCTTCCAAGGTGCCTATGTCAACACCGACCACGAGAGCGTGGATAAGCTCGTCGAGTTCATCCGCAACGGCTCACTCGATAGCAAACGCCAGCGCGAGCAACTCGACTTGTTGCTTGCCTTCAATCAGCGCCACCTCGCCGAACGCCAAAAGGACACCCAGCTCGAAGCCCGCATTCAGAGCTTCGAACTCGCCTATCGCATGCAGATGGAGGCCAGCGATGCCTTTGACATCATGAAGGAGCCGGAGGCTGTTCGTCAGATGTATGGCGTGAAGCCCGGCCCGGAGGGTTCCTTTGCCCGTCAGTGCCTCATCGCCCGTCGATTACTTGAGCGCGGCGTGCGCTTTCTCCAGCTCTGGACCGGAGATGGTCAACCCTGGGACAACCACGACGATGTGCTAGATCACAAGCCACTCGCCGCCAAGGTGGACCAACCCATCGCTGCGCTGCTCACCGATTTAAAGCAACGCGGCCTCTTTGACGAAACACTGGTCATCTGGGGCGGCGAGTTTGGCCGCACCCCCGTCGTCGAACTGCCCACGCCCGGCCTCAATGCCGGCAAGCAACGCGGTCGCGATCACAACCCCTACGGCTTCACCACTTGGCTCGCCGGAGGCGGTGTGAAGCGCGGCCACATCCACGGTGCCACCGATGAGTTTGGCTTCGCCGCCGCCGAAAAGCCCGTCCACATCCGCGATCTCCACGCCACCATCCTGCACCTGCTTGGCTTTGATCATCACAAGTTCACCTACCGCTACGCCGGCCTCGACTACCGCCTCACCGGCGTCGAGGAAGGTCCAAAGGTCGTCACCGAGCTGCTGGCGTAAATCCTCTCTTGCATCCGAAGCGGAGCTTTGACCCTCTCATTCCCGAGAACTCAATGCCACCGGCTTGCACTCTTTCGATCGGTTCATAGCGATTCGAGGTGTAAATGGTACTGCACTGCATGAAGATTCGCCTAACTCTTTGAGAAAAAACGTCCCATCCCAAAAACTCCCCACTACCAATGGTGGGTCACAAATGAGCGGGCACACCCATCATCAACGTGTTCCAATCCTTGGCTCCATTTGAACGAGCCGCACGAGGCTACTTCCGGAAGCCCTTCTCAGCCCCAGCTCTTTTGCCATCGTCTTCCAGATTGCCAGGCTTCCACTGCTTGGCGATCTCAACGTCGCCGGCGACCTTCTCAGTGAGCGCGGTGATGTCCACATAGCCGAGGCGATTGTAAAGAGCCGGGACGTAGTTCGCATCGCGAATGGCGGCGTAGTGCTTCCAATGTGCAAGAGCCTCATTCAGCTGACGCAGTGCGGCGGTGTGCTCAATCGCATCGCCGTTCCCATCAAACAAAGCCAACGCACACGCCCCGCGAATCTTCGCCGCGTAGTAGCGACCAAGCCACGCGAGCGCTTCACAGTCGTTGACGTTCTTCTCCAATTCAGAATCACCCTTGGCGGCTTCGCGCAGCGAATCGAGCACAGCAAACGTTTGCGAGGCGGCACCTTCAAGCTGCTCCGCAATTTGCAGCGGCGTCGTTTCGAGCATCGGCTCGCGTGAAAGAAGGCGCTTCCGCCAGTCGCGGATGCAGAGCACCTCGGCACCGGGCATGGCGCTGCCTTCCATGAACTGTTGCACGGTGTAGAAACCACCACCGCCGCCTTTGCGACCGGGATGGCTCCAGCAGGCTTCGGGGAACCATTTCAAATCGATATCGCCCCAAAAGAAGCGTGTGATGAGCGGCATCACCTGCGAGGCGCTTTGTAGCGCGGTGAAAAGCGAGGCCGATGAAGCTTTCGGATGCTGCGCGGCAAGCAGTCGCTCGAAATGCGAATCCGGCAGCGTGGGGTCGTAAGCGAGGCGGCCCCACATCGAGAAGGAATACCACTGCTTCTCCATGACGAGCGGTCGTTTGCCCGCAGCGGGGTGTCGATCGAGAAACT
>CANETF010000343.1 GCA_947440575.1 Verrucomicrobiaceae bacterium | reverse complement strand
GACGGGTGGAGGGAAGCCGGAGGCGGAGTGGTCGGCGAAGATGTACTCGAGCGGTGATGGGTCGGTGTGGCAGTTGGAGTCGATCCTGAATGTGCCGGGGCGTCCGAACGAGACGACGGTGCGGTTTTTAAAAGATGGGCGGGCCGTGGCGCTGGTGAGGCGTGAGGGCGGGGACAAGAAGGGAGCAATCGGGGTGAGCGCGCCGCCGCACCGGCAGTGGACGTGGAGTCAGTTGCCGGTGCCTTTGGGCGGGCCGAATTTCATTGAGTTGCCGAATGGGATGCTGGTGGCGGGGTCACGCGGGTTTGGCAAGACGCCGGGGCCGCACATGGTGCTTTACAAGATGACGCCGGAGGGGGTGCAACCGTTGTTGGAGCTACCGAGCGGGGGGGATTGCAGTTACCCCGGGATGGTGTGGCATGAGGGCATGCTGTGGGTGAGTTATTACTCGTCGCACGAGGGGGGGAAGAGCGCGATTTACCTGGCGAAGGTACGTTTGGCCGGGGTGCATTGAGGGTGGCTCACGGAATGCACTGGAGTCACGGAAGGGGGAGGGTCGCGATGCGGGTCATGACTTCGTCGGCGAGGTGCTGGTGGCGTTCTTGGGGAAATGGGTTAGATTGGGCGCATGCTAACACTTGATCACAGTCCGGTGCATTCCGATCCCAAAGTCTTGGGGGGCACGTTGGTGTTCCGTGGGACCCGAGTGATGGCTCAGACGTTATTGGATTATCTGGATGCGGGAGACAAGCTGGAGGACTTTCTTGAAGACTTTCCAACCGTGAAACGAGACGACGCAACCCTTTTCCTTCAACTGGCGCGTGAAGAAAGTCATTCTGGATGAAAGGTGGCTGGAAATGATGTTTGTAAAAATGCAGACAGGATGCTGTTGTTCGGATACTGTAACGCGATGACCACCAAGTTCACTTATTGGAAAGAGGATGATGGGAAGTATCTCGGCTACTTGAATCATTATCCCGACCACTGGACCCAAGGAGAGACGCTGCAGGATTTGAAGGAGCATTTGCGCGACTTGTACGATACGTTTACTTCGGAGGAGATCCCGGGAATCAAGCGAGAAGAAGAACTCGAGCTGGCATGAAGCACCGTGACCTGATTGCGCAAGTTGAAGCAGCAGGTGCCAAGCTGATTCGACATGGCGGCAAGCATGACATTTATCACAATCCCAAGACAGGGGCGACACAGCCGATTCCGCGACATCGCGAAATCAATGAGTTGCTGGCGAAGAAGATTTTACGCGACTTAACTCGAAACGAATAGTGCTGACAGGAGATGAGGCTACCCGGGAGGCCTGTGGGTGTCAGACGGGAAGTGGGAGGGCGGCGATGCGGGTCATGACTTCGTCGGCGAGGTGCTTGTAGAGGTCTTTGGGGGGGAGGTGGGAGAGGGAGGCGAGGTCGGGTTTGTAGAGGTCGCCGACGACGAGGGTGATGGTGGCGGGGTGGAGGCATTTGGCGCCGCGGGCGAGGGCTTCGTAGGTGCCGTGGATGCGGACGGGAAGGACGGGGGCGGCGGCTTTGGCGATGAAGAGGCCGACGCCGGGTTCGGCGGGGAGGAGGTTGCCGTCGTAGGAGCGGGTGCCTTCGGGGAACATGAGGACGCGGCCGCCGTTTTTGAGGATGCGGATGGTGGTCTTGAGGCTGGAGGGATCCGGTTTGTCGCGGTCGATGGGGATGGACTGCCAACTGCGGAGGATGCGGCCGACGAGGGGGTTGGCGAAGAGGGATTTGCGGGCGAAGAAGTGGATGGCTTCATCGAAGGCCTGGCCGATGAAGGGGGGGTCGAGGAAGGAGACGTGGTTGCTGCAGATGAGGGCGGGGCCGTTGAAGTGGAGGCCGGCTTGGTTGATGATGCGGAAGTCGAACAGGCCATGGGCGGTCTCGCGGAAGAGACGGTGGCCGATGGCGTAGCTGAGGTTCATTTGGATTGTGGATTTCGGATTGGTTTTGAGGGCGAGGACGAGGGCGAGGACGAGGACGAGGACGAGGACGAGGACGAGGACGAGGACGAGGACGATTAGGGGGTGGGGAGGCCTTGGGATTTGAGGGAGGTGAGGACGGATTCGACGGCTTGGTCGAGGGTGAGGTGGGAGTTGTCGATGACGGTGGCGCCATCTGGGATGATGAGGGGGGAGGCTTTGCGGGTGGAGTCGATGCGGTCGCGTTCGGCGACTTGGTCGGCGTGGCCTTGGGCGCGGCGGCGGGCGGAGCGGACTTCTTCGGAGGCGTCGATGTAGTACTTGAAGGGGCTTTCGGGGAAGACGACGGAGCCGATGTCGCGGCCTTCCATGACGAGGGGGCCGATGGCTTGGAGAGCGCGCTGGGCGGCGACGAGGGCGTTGCGGACTTCGAGGACGGAGGCGACGTGGGAGACAGCGCGGTTGACGGGGTCGCTATTGAGTTCTTCGGCGGTGAGGAGGTGGCCTGCAATGGTGATGGTGGTTTGGCCATCGGTGACGGTGCAGTCGATGGGTGCGCTGGCGCTGAAGGTGGCGACAGAGGCGGGGTCTGATGCGGGGTCGATGCCGGCGTCGAGGACGGCCCAGGTCATGGCGCGGTACATGTTGCCGGTGTTGACGTAGGTGTAGCCGAGGCGCTCGGCGACAAGGCGGGCGACGCTGCTTTTGCCGGAGGCAGCGGGACCGTCGATGGTGATGACTGGGGAGGGTGTGTTCACGGGAGCGATCACTGAAATTGAGCGAGGTGCTGCTCGAAATTGGGGTAGGAGGTGCGGATGCATTCGGCGCCTTCGATGTGAGTTTCGCCGTCGGCGAAGAGGCCGGCGATGGCGAAGGCCATGGCGATGCGGTGGTCGTGGAAGGTGGGGATGGTGGCGCCGTGGAGTTTGGCGCCGCCGATGATTTCCATGCCATCGTCGAATTCGGTGACGGTGACGCCCATGAGGCGGAGGTTGGCGGCGACAGCGGCGATGCGGTCGGTTTCTTTGACGCGGAGTTCGGCGGCGTCTTTGATGAGGGTTTTGCCTTGGGCGAGGGCGGCGGCGACGGCGAGGATGGGGAGTTCGTCAATGACGTTGGGGATTTCGGATCCGCCGATGGTGGTGCCTTGGAGGGTGGTGCCTTCGATGGTGACGGTGCCGCAGGGTTCGCCGTGTTCGCGGACATCGCTGAGGCTGATGCGTGCGCCCATGCGTTCGAGGACGGAGAGGATGCCGGTGCGGGTGGGGTTGAGGCCGACGTTGTTGAGGCGGAGGGAGGCGCCGGGTTGGGAGGCAATGGCGACGAGCCAGAAGGCGGCAGAGGAGATGTCGCCGGGGACGAGGATGTCGGTGGCTTTGGGGATCTGGCCGCCTTGGACGGAGATGCGGGTGCCTTCGCGTTGGCAGTCGACGCCGAAGTGGGCCATGATGCGCTCGGTGTGATTGCGGGTGGCGACGGGCTCGATGACGGCGGTGGTGCCGGGGGCGAAGAGGCCGGCGAGGAGGACGGCGCTTTTGACTTGGGCGCTGGCGACGGGGAGGGTGTATTCGATGGGTTGGACGGAGCCG
>CANETF010000342.1 GCA_947440575.1 Verrucomicrobiaceae bacterium | reverse complement strand
TGGACGAGCAGATTGTCAATGGTGCCCGGGACAAGGGCCGTCTCTTGGAGAACCATGCCTCTGGAGCGATGGAAGCCGCCATGCAATACATCGGCTCGCAGTTCTACTATGGCACTGGCAACGATACCAAGGGGTTCCCCGGTCTGCTGGCTCAGTGCAAGTCGGATGCAGCCCACACCGTGGACGCGGCTGGTGCGGCATCCAAGACTTCTGTCTGGTTCCTGCGCCTGGGGCGTGAGTGCGTCGAGTTCCTCTTCGGCAACGGCCAGACCATTCGCCTGAATGACACTTGGGACCTGGAAACCGTCTATGACGACAACGGCAATCCCTACAAGGCCTATACCAACTGGATGAAGGGTCGCGTTGGGATGCGTTTGGCCAACAAGAACTGCGCAGTGCGCATCAAGAACCTGGAGGAGGCGGGAGCAAACAAGAAGACTCTCAACGACTCGCTGCTCTACTCGGCCTACGAGAAGTTCACGGAGTTCGGCTTCGAGCCTACCCACATCTTCATGAACGGTCGCTCCCGCGAGCAGTTGCGCAACAGCCGCACGGCGACCAACTCCAACGGCACGCCAGCGCCACTCCCCACCGAATGGGAAGGCATCCCCATCATCCGCACGGCCTCGATCGCCAACGACGAGGCCTGATCCCAAACCACCCAACCAACCTTCACCCCCTGATCTGATCATGCACGCTCTGAAAGACGCTCTACTTATCCGCACGCTTGCACTGCCCGCGGCTGGTGCGAATGCAACCACTAGCTCGATTGACCTTGGCCAAGTGCCACCCAACGAGTTCCGCTTTGAGGTGGAAATGGACCTGCCGGCACTGCCCTCGCTGGCAGACACCAAGAAGGCCACCATCACCTTGGAGGATTCAGCGGACGGAACCACGTTTGCAGCCATTGCAGGGCTTGCCTCCTTGGAGGTGACGGGAGCGGGTGGGGTAGGTGCGGCAGCGGTCAATCGCCGGGTCCGTCTCCCGGCCGATGTTCGCCGCTATCTGCGAGCGAAAGCGGCAGTCGAAGCCACCGGCGGCAACAACACGGCCAAAAGCCTAACCCTGGCTTTGGTCTTCTGAAGAATTCCTGGGGCGTGGGCTCCGGGTTCGGGTGGCGGCCTCCTTTGCTTTCGGGTAGGGGAGGCCGCTTTTTAATACTTCCTAACGAGACTGTGCTTTGTGTAGCAACTGAAGGTCATCGTATTTAATGAAAAACTCATCGCCGCGATAAAGCGGTGCTGTGCCGTCATAACGGCGAGACAAGGGAATGATTTGGCCATCCCTATCCAGCAAAAATGGCGCTGAAGAAGCAGCTGAAACAGCAGCGAAATAGCCATCAAAGGATGCGAGCTGAGGATGCGTTTGAACCGAGTGAATAAAATCATCGATTTCATCGCCCCTTTTTGCCTTAAAGAATCTCACAATAACCCAGCTCTTGGATTTTTGTTCATCTTCAAACCAAATCTGTGGATCAATCCCAATGATGTCGGTAAAGGAGACAATTTGTGCATCGCCTCGCTTTTCGATACTCTCTCGCACGATTTGTATTGCCAAGTTTTGCAGTTCCCACTCAGACATCTCGACGGCCGAGTCGGTGGCCAAATCCATCGGATTGAGTGGAAGGTTTGTCTCTAAGGCCAGGAGGTTCCAGTTAGAGGAAAGAGGATTCAGGTCTTCCAATGAAATCGGAAAAACACAGGGTATGAGATTATGTTTTACAGCTGCATCGAAGCACCGTTTGCATTCCTGTTCGGATAAAAGGGATTGACCCCCATCAATAACTTCCACTAAGACAGCAAACACTTGATTGCCATACGCAAAGGTTAAGTGATCGAATGCGGGCCATGTCAGGTCTGATTTAATCCACCGATAGTCGCGAGACGGGGCAAGCTTACCGCCGTGTTTCTTGAATTGCTCTTGAAGGACGCAACCGGCTACATTTCTTGCTCTCAAGAAATCTTGAGAAGGTTGTGGACGGGGAATCTCGTAACTTGGACGTTTAGCCATTACCCAGTGTGTCACAACAGATGTCAGCTGTCCATTTGTTGAGTGAAGTGCGTATTTGACGTGTGCCTCAAAAGCATGACCCGCTACGACGAAATCGCCACAGACTTGGCCGAAGTGTTTGATGACATTGCCCAGCAGATCATCTGGAATGGGGCGACCCACCAAGCCGTGGTTGCTGATCCATCTGTGAGCTTGGACCTGCAAAGTGGCGGCTTCCTGCCGCAGGCTGATTTCGTGGTTAAGCTTCGTCGTGCTGCCCTTTCGACTCTGCCTGCCTTGGGACAACTCCTCGCGATTCAAGGAACACCCTACCAAATCAGCGGCATCACCGACAAGCCCACCAGTCCGCTGATCGTCCTTCAAGTTTCACGCTCATGAACAACAGCGCCCTCGAACAAGCTCTGGTGAACGGGTTGATTGCTGCTGGCGTTACCGTGCCCGTCCAAGCCGGCAGTTCGGCCGATCAGATTGCCAACGAAGGCCCCACCGTGATTGTCAGCGTGCCAGAGATCCAGCATGTGGTGGGACCACTTCACCGAGCCACGGTGCATTGGATTGTCTCGGCCCCAGCTTATCAAACCACAGAGACTCTTTATCGTGCCACCGTCGAGGCGGTGCGAACAGCGGTTGCTGGCTTTGCTACCAACGGACTGGCCTCATCACTGGCAGATTCCGGATTTGGTCTGGCGGGTCTGCACGTGGGGGATAGCAGCGAGCAGATCGAGGATGGTCGCTGGGTCAATAGTCTCAGCATGACTCTAGGGCTGAATTGATCGGGATCAAAGTTGACACCCTCACCTCGGTGTCATGCCTGCCACCTTTGGAGTCGAGAATCTCTTCGGTCTGACCGTCCCAGCGGGCGGTCACGTCCAGGAATCCTCCTCGGAGTCCAGCATCGAGGTGGCCACCATCCGCAATGCTTCCGGGGTGACGGTCAAAGCAGTGCCAAAACCCTTGGTCACCAAAACCGTGACACTCAAAGGCAAGGGCGACGCTGCTCTGGCCTCGGTGGTCGCCGGAGCATTCACCGCAGACACACTGCGCGTCACTGCTGCTAAGCAGAGCGAATCCAATGACGACTTTCCCGACTTCGAAATCACCGGCACCGCCTACTCCAGCCTTTCCTGATCCATGCCAGTCACCCTTAACGCCATCGGCATCCAGTCCGTTGACCTCACGCTTGCCGAAAGCGTGGAAGTGTCGCGCAAGGTCGAAACCAAACCACTCCTGGACAAGGACGGACGTTTCGCAGACGCCAAGGCGTTCGACCCGACTGGTGACTTCAGCATCAAGGGCCGTGGTGACTTACCTGCAGGCGTCGCAGTCGGCACTGACGGAGACCTTACCGTCGCTGGAATTTCGGGGGGTGTCACCATCATCACCTCGGTCAAGGAAGGCCAGAAGAACGACGACTGGAACACCTGGGAGTGCAGCGGCCAGCACTGGCCGGGAGCCTCTTAACACCTCATGAAAGAAGGACAACAAGTGCTGTTTCTGCGGGACGATCAGCCCCCGCTCAAAAGTGAT
>CANETF010000341.1 GCA_947440575.1 Verrucomicrobiaceae bacterium | reverse complement strand
GCGATTTGTTGAAGGAGTTTGCTCAGGTGACGGACCAGCTCAGCGAGATCCTTGCTAGCCTAGAGGCGAGCACTTTTGTGAAGAGGCTGAAAGGGGCTTCGCGCGAGCAATTGCAGGTCGCCAATGGGTTGCAGCGCAAGACTTTGGAGGCGTTTGGATTAACGCCAGAGGCAGAGCAGTCGGCAAAGGCTACGGATAAGACGGTCAAGGCGGGGCAAAAGGAAGCAAGAAGGCCTGCTGAGAAAAAGAGTGGAGCCGAAGAAGTTGCTTTGCCAGCTGCTGACGAATTGGTGTTAGTCTTGGAGAAGATGTCACTTGTGGATGCGCGCAAGATTTTGAGTGGAAAGAGCGGGCAACAGAGTGAGATCGTGAGGGTTCTGCAAAGTGACCTTGAGGCTTACGTGCAGAGGCGGCCAGATCAACATTTGAAAAAGGTCTTGGGGCAAATGAAAGAGACGCAAGTGGTTCGGGCCCTTGGGAGAGTCGGAGATAAGACAAAGTCGTGGATGAGTGGTCAGGCAATTGCAGGGGCGGAATATTGGGCGGATGTTCTGGATCGGTGGGCGGAAGAAATGGTGGCGGCGGGGAAGTGTTCCAGTTGTAGTTGTGGGGACCAGGAGAGTCTGCCTCCTGAAATTGTGCTCAAGGTCATGCAAAGCTTACGTGACGAGATGAAGCTTCGAGATGAGACACGCGAGTTGGAGAATGCAAAGAGAGCCTTAGAGCCCGAGGAGCATCTGAAGCGTTCGTATCGTCTATCGGGTGAGCAAAGCCGAATTGCCGTGCAGACTCAAAGTGCCTTTGATGATATTTTGCGTTTGCCGGGTGGGGAACAAAAGTTTGGCAAGGAGTTGCAGCTTCTGGGAGCGGTGAGGCATGTGATGGATGAGGTGGTGGGGGTCCTCGACAAGCCAGATACAGGCGCGCCAGCGATTGCCGCAGAAACCGAGGCGATTGAATTGCTGCTTCAAACGAAGCGTCAGAACCCCAATGGAGGGGGTGGTGGCGGGTCTGATCCGGGTGGCGGTGGCGGTGCTGCTGCGGCTTCTAGCACTGCTCTTGCTGAGCTGGGAGAGGGGCCAGAGGCGACTGCGGAGTCGGAAGTGCGAAGTGTTGGTCAGGCGACAGGACGTGCGGGGAAAGAGTTCCCTGAGGAATTCAAGGTCGGTTTGGATGCCTACTTCAACAAGTTGGAGTCTGAGCCAAGTGGGGAGTGAAGCCGAAGAAGGAATGGATTCCGACTTCGATTCGGTTTGGCAAAATCAAGGGTTGTTGGCCTTGAAAAAATCCGCGCCTTTGGTGACCTTGCCGTCGGCATTAATAATCGTGAATTTCCCTCCGTTACGTCGAGCGAGTTCGTCTAGTTCTTTAGCGGCGGCTGGCTCCATCATAGCGGTCGTGTGAATCGTGGCGGGTTTTCCTTTTGCGTTTGAGGCGGTGACTTCGTCAACCCATGTGAGGGCATCACTTCGATTGCCGTCTGTCATGAAGAAAATGAGATCAGGTTTGGGTGAACCTGCAAGGGCCATGAGAAGACCGGCACCCCAATTGGTGCCGCCCGGGTTTATCGATTCGTCGATGATTTTTCGACTTTTGGTGAGATTGGCAGGATTGGCTGCCAGATAGCGAAAGCGGGGAATTCGGACGCCTTGTTGGCCTGGACGAATATCCCATTCGTACTTTGCCATGGCCGCCGGGTCGTTGGTGTCCACTTCATCATGAGGCCAGGCGAAGTCGGAGAAATAGATGACCTGATATTGAACGCCGCCCCGTAGTTGGTTCAGGCTTTTAGAGAGTTCTTTCTTGAGCAACTCGAAGCGACTGATGGTTTTCCCATCAGCCTGGGAACTGGCCGACATTGAGCCTGAGACGTCGACAACGAAGACCACACGGCTGCCTTTTCCCTGATTGCCCATGAAGCTAACGGAACCACCTACTGTTCCGCTGCCTCCGCCGAAGGTGCCAAACGTGCTTCCGACATTCAGTTCTGTTGAAGTTGGGGTAAAGTCGACATCTGGCATGGCGATCTGGCTGCTGCCGAGAGCGACGATGGGTTGAATGCTTGGGCTGGCGCTGGCACTTGGGGCGGGCTGAGCAACTTTTTTCCAAGCTGGACCCTGCGTGCTATCCACGGAGCTGATGGCAACGATTTCGGCGCTTGGACGAGTCACGGGGACTACCTGAACGACTGCGAGAATGAGGAGGAGAAACAAATGAATTCCTGCGGCAAGGGCGAAGGCTCGTTTTTTGGCTTCGTAGATTTGGGGAGCGTTGTCAGCAGGAGCTTCGGGCTCGTCTGAAATGAAAGGTTGAACGAGAGAAGGGGTTGGCGAGGGGATCGAACTGGCGGATTCAGGCAGCAGCGACTCCTGAGGATCGTAGTCCGAGATCCCGGTCAAGATGCTGAAATCGGAAGGAGGAGAAGATTCGTCATCTCTGCCAGGCTGGAACGCGGTTTCATCTGGCACCCACTCGGAGGCGTGAGGAAGAACGGGCTCGATCTCGGCAAGGGGTTGCCGGGAGTGGATTGGCGTTTTTGCTGTTGGCAAAGGACCATCAACAGTCGGCAGATGACTGAAGTCATCCGCGCCGAACGTGTCGAGCGGGGAATAAGGCATTTTTGAACGCGTTTCTAGTCCCAGGATACAGGCGAACCGCTTGGTGCGCTACCAGGATTGATCAATTGGCTTTGAGTCGAGGTCGGGGACCATAGATTGGAAGGGGTTGATCAGCTTCATAGGCTCCGATGTCGGCACCGGACCGAGCAGACGTGTCATTCACATTGGGCATTGAGATGGCCGCATTGACGATGTTGCTGTCAGCGCGTGGTCTCAGGTCGGGTGGTGGGTGGAGCTGCGAAGGATCCTTGATCAAGGTGGCGGAGGGCAAGGCATCGAACGTGGTCTGAATGCCGTTAGGCTCATACTGAGTGCCGGGGAGTGATTGGAATGTCCAGGAGCGAAACTTCCCTTCAAATGCTGAGCCAGTTGTGGCGTAGGCGTTGAAGTTGAAGACGCAATGATTTCCAAAATGCTGAACATCGACAACCCTACCGCGGCCAGGAGAATAGCCTCCAAATTTAAGTTCATTGGATGGGCCGCCGATGAAGAGGTTGTTCTGAATCAAAGCGTGATCAAAGGGCTCGCTGGTGTAGTTGCCGAAACCATCACCTGATTTGACGACGGTGTTATGGAGGATGACATCGCCACTACTGAAGCGATGCAGTTTGAAGGCGCCGTAAGTGAGGTTGAACATCACATTGCGCATGAAATAGTTCGGACCGCCGAGACCGGGCTGCGAGGAAATACCGACAAAGCAATTGGTGAGGCGATTCCGCATCACGCGGCAGTTGTGCAGGGCGAAATCGGCTTCGATGCCGTCATCGAGACCGGCGCTGAGGTCGTTGTTGTGGATGTCGTTGCACATCTGTGGGGCCGCGCCGTCGTCCTCCAGGTGGCTGATGCAGTCGCGGAAGCCGCTGACGCGGTTGTGGCGAATCACATTGCCGCTGCCCGTGAACTGAATGCCCTCGCCGTC
>CANETF010000340.1 GCA_947440575.1 Verrucomicrobiaceae bacterium | reverse complement strand
CACCCATGTGGTTGAAGGCGGCCGTTTTTATCCTTGGATCCATGGCTGTTGGGGGCACCTTTGCTCATCTTTCAGGGGAAGCGCTTTGGCAGCGAACGCAGAAAGCCTCCGCCCAACCATCCGAAATCATTGACGGTTCATCAAAAGGCGGCACAGCAAGCCAGGTCGGAGCCCAGGACGCGGCTGATGATTTGAAGAAATTGGCGCCCTCGGCAAACGCTCCGAAAGCAACATCTGAGCCCACCCCTCCAGGAGTCACTTTGCGCCCCCCTCCTTCGTCCAGTATCAAAAGCAAGCTGGTGGACTGACCCCGCATACCATAGTGACAGCATTGAACAAGGCGTCGGCCATTTGAGTAATTTCATTCTCAGTGGCTACCAAAGGAGGCATCAGGACAAGGGTATCCAAGACTGGCCGGGTTAAGAGCCCAAGGTCACGTGCGGCGGCACAAACTGCGGCGCCCATCAGTTGCCCGGGCTCGAATGCTTTCTTGGGCTCTTTCTGAGCCACCAAGTCAATTCCAGCGATCAGACCGCACTGGCGTGTTTCTGCCACCCAAGGCAGCGCGTCGAAACGTTTCAACTCGCTGGCCAGTCGAGCAATCTTGGCGGGCAGGTGCAGCAAAACCTGCTCTTCCCGGAACACGCGCAAACTGCCCAATGCCGCCGCACAGCCCAGAGCATTTGCCGTGTAGCTATGGCCATAGTAGAAGGTGCGACCGTCTTCGGGTCTACCTAGGAATCCCTCGAAAACCCGCTCTGATGTCAGAGTGGCAGCCAATGGCATGTAACCGCCTGTCAGGCCCTTTGCTAAGGCGATGAAGTCCGGCACCACGTCTTCTTGTTGGCAGGCGAACATGGTTCCTGTTCGGCCAAAACCCGTCATCACCTCATCGAGGATCAAGAATACATCGTGTTTCTGGCACCAGTCCGACAAAGCTCGAAGCAACCCCTTTGGCCAGAGTCGCATTCCGGCTGCCCCTTGAATGAGGGGTTCGATCACGACCGCCGCCAACGTGGTTGCCTCCAGACCTTCCAAATCCTCGATCCGAGCCAATCGGCGCACCGGATAGCCTACCCGTTCGCTTACCCCACGAAACGCTGCGATCCCGCCCAAGCTGACTGCACCCAACGTATCGCCATGATAGGCTCCCTCAAACGCTGCGAGCTCCACCCGCTCAGGTCGCCCATTTTGAGCCCAGTATTGCAGCGCCATGCGCACCGCACACTCGACGGCAGTGGAGCCATTGTCGGAAAAAAACACCCGCTGCAGCTTCGATTCTCCAGCCTCAAAAAGCCCCACCAGCTCTGTCGCAAGTTCCGCCGCCAAGGGATGGCTTAATCCCAAAAACGACGTGTGCGCCACCTTGCGTAGTTGCTCCTCGATCGCTCCGGTGATTACCGGATGGCCGTGGCCGTGAATGTTGGTCCAGATGGAGCTGTTGCCATCCAGATACTCCCGTCCGGTCGAGTCGCGCAGCACACAACCGTTGCCCTCCACCAGCATCACGGGCTCGTGTCCCGGTGCACACCAGTCCGCCATCGCCGTGAAGGGATGCCAAAGATGTTTTTTCTCCAAGGCCGTCAGCGCGGCGGGATCGTGCATTGGGCTACCTTTGGGTCGCCAGCTTGAAATCTCAAATCTCAAATTTCAAATCGCCCTGTTGTGCACTACATCCCGTGATGCCCACCCCGGCCGACACCCTTCTCAACCAACTACCCGGCCTTGAAAGCCGTTTCGTGAAGCAGTTGGAGAAAGAAGGCCTGACCATGGTCCATGAAGTTTTGTCTTGGTATCCCTTCCGGCATGAGGATCGGCGGCGGCAGGATAGCCTGGGCTTTGTGCCGGGACCGGTTCCGGTATGCCATCATGTTGTGGTTACCAAAGCCTCGACCCGATACTTCGGCGGGCGCGGCAGGGGGGCCTTTGAGGCGCAGGTTCAGCCGATCGGAGGGTCGATCCTGGGCGATCTATTGACCCTGCGCTGGTGGAACATGCCGTTCATGAATCGCACCATTGTTGAGGGCATGGAGCTCTTTGTTTATGGGCGCATCAAGGATTTCAAGGGCCGACTCTCCATTGACCATCCCGAGTATGAAATTCTCAAGGAGGGCGACGAAGAAGCCGCCAGCATTCATACCGGGCGAATCACGCCGGTTTATCGACTCCGGGGAGGCGTGACGCAGAAAGCGGTGCGCACTGCGGTCTGGTGTGCGTTGCAGCACTTCTCTGGTCAGCTTGCCGAGGATCTCCTGCCGGCCCCCTCTGCTCAAGGTGAGTTTGCCGGATGGTCGGCCAGCCGGGCTTTGCGTGCCCTGCATTTTCCCGAGGAACAAGCCGAGTTGGATCAGGCCCGGCGCTACCTTGCCCTTGAGGAGTTTTACACGCATCAGCTGCGCGTTGTGAATCGACGCCGGAGCGCGCTAAATGCGGGAGGCCAGGTCCATGATTGCCAGGGTGAACTCGCTCTGCAGTTGCAGGCTGCCCTGCCATTTGAACTCACACCCGCCCAACAGCGATGCCTTGACGAGATCCGTCATGACATGAGCACCACTGCTCCGATGAACCGTCTGCTTCATGGCGATGTCGGTAGCGGTAAGACCATCGTTGCTTTTTTCGCTGTTTTGCAAGCCATCGAAAGCGGTGCCCAGGCTGCTTTCATGGCGCCCACTCAGATTTTGGCCGAGCAGCATTATGAGAATGCCCGCAAGTGGCTTGCGCCTCTCGGAATCGAGATCGCGTTGCTGACTGGCAGCCGCAAAGAAGTGCAATCCGCGCCCTTGTTTGGCAAGACACGACCCCAGCTCCTCATCGGAACCCACGCCCTGCTGCATCAGCGCGATTTGATGCCTGACCTTGGCCTTGTTGTTATCGACGAGCAGCACAAGTTCGGTGTCGCCCAGCGGGCGCGCTTGATTCAAAAAGGACGAACTCCGGACGTCCTTGTGATGACCGCGACACCCATCCCCCGGACATTGACGCTCACCGTTTATGGCGATCTCGATGTCTCGACGATCGACGAGCGTCCCAAAGAGCGTGGCAAAATCATCACCAAAGTTCGCGTCGCTTCCAAGCACCAGGAAGCCGCTGAGTTCCTGCATGCCCAGCTTGAAGAAGGTCGCCAAGCCTATCTCGTTTACCCGCTTATCGACGAATCGGAGAAGCTCGACGCGGCTGCGGCCAAAAAAGGCCACAGCGAATGGCAGAAGCGCCTCCCGCATTTCAGCGTCGGCTTGTTGCATGGCAAGATGAACGCTTTGGAAAAGGAGCAGGTCATGCGCGACTTCCGCTCGCTCAAGCACGAAGCGCTCGTTTCCACGACGGTGATCGAAGTCGGGGTGGACGTGCCGAACGCCACGGTCATGTACTTGCACAATGCCGAACGCTTTGGTCTGGCCCAGATTCACCAGTTACGCGGACGGGTGGGTCGTGGGAGCCATACCTCTTACTGCGTCTTGTTCGTTGCCGATGACGACGAGGACGCCAAGCAGCGCCTGGCCATTCTGGAGGAAACCAGTGACGGCTTCAAAATTGCCGAGGAAGACCTCAAGAGAAGAGGTCCGGGTGACATTCTTG
>CANETF010000339.1 GCA_947440575.1 Verrucomicrobiaceae bacterium | reverse complement strand
TCAATGCGCATGGTTTGCCGAATGGGCGGCCGGCGGCGTTTTACAAGGCGCTGGCAGCGGGGGAGTTGAAGGACTATCGGGTGAGGGGTCGAGAGGACCGGGAGCAGGTGTACTTTAAGGGGATGTTTTTGAGGCTGGTGCGTGCGATTGATTTTCTGACGGCGCAGCCTGAGTGGGATGGGAAGACGTTGATTGTTTATGGAAGCAGCCAGGGCGGGTTCCAGGCGCTGGCGGCGGCGGGGTTGGACGAGCGGGTGACGTTTATTTGCGCGGGTGTGCCAGCGGGCTGTGATCACTCGGGGATGAAGGCGGGGCGGATCGCGGGTTGGCCGAAGCTGGTGGCGGTGGATGAGCAGGGGCAGCCGATGGAGGCTTCGTTGCAGGCGGCGCGGTATTACGATGCGGTGAATTTTGCAACGCGGGCGAGGTGTCGGGGGGCGGCGGTGACGGTGGGGTTTGTGGATGCGACGTGTCCGCCGACGAGTGTGTATGCGGCGTTTAACGCGCTAACGGTGCCGAAGAAGATGCATGTGGATGTGCTGGCGGGGCATACCAACACGCCGGGGGCGGTCTCGTTCATGCAGGCGGCGGCCTTGGAGCATGTGCGGGTGATGCGGGGGCTTTGAGTGGTTCAGGGCGCCGGGGTGGGGCGGGGGAGTTCGGTTTCGGGGGCGAACTGGAGGACGTCTTGGTGGGTGCGGAGGGCTTGGCGGGCTTTGTTGAAGAAGTCGGAGAGGTCGGCCTGATTGGCGCTGTCTTTTTCGTCGATGAGGGAGTGGAGTTTCTTCACCTGTTCGTCGGCGTTGAGGTTGACGGCTTGCATGGACTGCTGGGCGGAGGCGTAGACGCGTGAGAATTCCTGCTGGGCTTTTTCGAAGGCCTGGCGCTCGCCTTCTTCGCGATAGAATTGCTTTTCGTTTTCGCGGTAGGATTTGCTGAAGGTGCGGCGGAAGAAACCGAAGGCTTTTTTGGGTTCGGTGGCGGTGGCGGGGCGGGTGGATTGGCGCTCGAAGTAGGCTTCCAATTCGGTGAATTCCTGGAGGGGTTTTTGGTATTGTTTTTGGAGGTAGCCGAGGCCGGTGGTGATGACGGTGAGTTTTTCGACTTCGTTGCGGGAGAGTTGCTGACCGGCGCGGACTTTGCCTTCGAGGGCGTTGATGTATTCGATGGTCTGGCGGTTGCCTTCGAAGATGTTTTCGAACTCTTTGTAGGCGGAGGCGATTTGTTTGCGTTGATCGGAGCGGAGGGAGTCGAGTTTGGTTTCGAAGTCCTGGTTCATGGCCTGGACGCGCTGTTCGTGGCGCTCGGTTTGCTCGGCGAGGGCTTTTTCGAGGAAGTCGTCTTTGGCGGCGAGTTCGCTGGCGTGGGAGGCGGCGAGGCGTTCGAGGGCGGCGGTGTGGTCGATGCCTTGTTTCCAGAGGGTGTAACCGAGGGCGGCGCAGCCGATGAGGGCGGCGATGAAGAGGGTGATGAGGATTTTGAGCGAGTTCATGGCAGGGGGGGATTCGAGTCGATAGGATCGAAAGGAGGGGATGAGTAAGAGTGCTTCAGTGGGAGGGGCTTGCAAGTGCGATCCCGGTGCGGGCCAAGCGAAGCATGATTTCTGCCATGATAAGCGCAAGCCAGAGGAGTCCGAGAGAGCGGGCGATGAGAGATGGGTCGGTGGTAAGATGGCAGGCGAGGAGGGTGAGGATGGAGAGGAAGGAGAGTTCGGTGAGGGTGGCGATTTGGGTGGGGGAGAGGCGGAGGAGGCGGAGGAGGGGATAGGTGAGGAGGGGAAGGATGACGGCGGAGTGGATGAGGGTGATCCAGGCGGTGAGGGCGATGAGGTAACGGAGGAGGGGGGAGTGAGGGAGGGTTTCGGAATGGAGGCAGTAGATGAGGCTGGCGGCGAGGGACCAGGCGGCGATGAGGCAGGAGGCGGTGAAGGTTTCGGTGGTGGGATGGCGGTGGGTGGCGGGGAAGAGGAGGTCGGAGGCGGGAGGGGTGGGGGTGGATTGGGTGCAGGTTTGGAGGAGCCAGCCGAGGCCGGTGCGGGCGGGTTTGCGAGGGGGCAGGTGGGCGGGCGCTGGGGTCATGGCGGGGGCGCGGCGGTGGGGGTGAAGGCGGGCTCGAAGACGAACCATTGATGCCAGTGCTGGCGGACGGTTTGGGAGAGGCGGTGGCTCCACCAGCGTTCGGCGTCGCGGAGGGCGGTGGCTTTGTCGAGTCGGCCTTTGGGCCAATGGTAGGGAGGGTGGGCGGTGACGCGGTAGCGGCGCCAGCCGGAGCGGGTGATGAAGAGGGGGACGAGGGGGGCGCGGGAGACGAGGCCGAGGACGAAGGGGCCAGAGGGGAGGTGCCAGTCGTGCTGCGGGGAGAAGGGAAGGGTGGTGGCGGCGACGTCGAAGAGGATGCGATCTCCCTGGATGGCGACGATTTGATTTTCGCGCAGGAGGGAGGTGAGTTTGACGGCGAGCATGTTGCCGGGTTCGTTGTAGTGGATGACGCACCAGTCGGAGTTCATGTGGTCGCGCTGGGTGCTGGCGTAGGCTTGGCTTTCCTGATGGCGTTCGGGGGCGCGGACGAGGTGGAGTTTGCGTTGGAGGCGGGCGGCGAAGAGGGGGGCGGCGAGGTCGTAGTTGCCCATGTGGGCGGTGAGGATGACGGCGCCGGAGGGGATTTGTGAGAGGGTGTTGAGGTGGTTGAGGCCGTCGATTTCCCAGTCGATGATGTCGTGGTTGGCGCGGATGTGGGCGGCGTCGGTGAGGGTACAGGCGAAGTTCCAGATGACGCGAAAGGCGCGGGCGTGGCGGGTGGGGGCGGAGTCGGCAGGGAAGAGGACGTGGAGGTTGTGGAGGAGGGCGCGGCGGGCGGGGCCGCAGGCGAGGTAGAAGAGGACGGAGTAGAGCGCGAGTAGGAGGGGTTCGAGGAACCAGGGGGTGAGGCGGACGGCGCGGCTGAGGAGGCGGGGCCAGAAGTCGCCATAGATGCTGAGGCGGCTGAGCCTTTTTTGCCAGGAGGGGGTGCGATGTTCAGGACTGGGGCTCAATTGCCTGAAGGGGTGGTGGGGGCTTCGGAGCGGACGGCGAGCTGGGTTTGCCACCATTTGGAGACGCCTGCGAAATCGAAGAGGAGGAATTTGCGACCGACGTTTTGTTCGATGCTGAGTTGGGCTTCTTTGGCGACGTCGAGGCTGGGGTCATTGGTGAAGGCGTCGACGAGGGCGGAGATGACTGCGGGATTGCGGCGGCCGCCGAGGAGGAAGGCGGAGCGGAAGCGGACCTGCCAGGCGAGGTCGGTGTTTTTGAGGAGGGTGATGAGTTGGTCGATGGACAGGTCGGCTTCGTCTTTGACGGGTTGTTGGGGGAAGAGTTCGGTGAGGGGGAGTTTGTAGGCGGGGTCGATGCGGCTGAGGAGTTGGTAGTGGCCCATAACGCGGTAGTATTCGGCCTGGGCGGCGTGGTAGAGGTTGGCGCGGTCGGGGTCGCGCATGGCGTCGATGATGAGGTTGAGGGGGCGGCGGAGGCCGGTGGAGATGGATTCGTCCGCGTAGGTGGTGAGGCGGTTGCGTTCTTTGATGAGGCGGAGTTCGGC
>CANETF010000338.1 GCA_947440575.1 Verrucomicrobiaceae bacterium | reverse complement strand
CTTTACCTGCCGTTGGTGACGGATCGTGAGGAGGCGAGTCCGGACGAACCGATCCGAGTGGGGGGTGTTTCGCTCTATCTTCAACAGAAGATGACATGGTTTCACCGGATGCCGCGTCTGGTGCATCGATTATTGAATCATCCAGGCGTCTTGAGATTGGCGGCGAAGGGGATGGGCATGACGAGTGCGAGGATGCTGGGTGAAATGACGGTGGGAAGTTTGAAGGGGAGGGAAGGGCGACAGTGGGGTGAGTGGCATCAGTTGATCGAATGGATCAAATCCGAAGTGAAGCCGGAGGTTGTTTCGCTTTCCAACAGTTTGCTGAGTGGATTGGCACCTGCGCTCGCAGAAGAGGTGGGAGTGCCTGTGCTCGTTTCCTTGCAGGGAGAGGATTCGTTTTTGGACACCCTTGTGGAGCCATGGCGGGCCGAGGCGTGGTCGGCGATGCGAACCAACGCGCAGTCTGTGTCGCGCTTCATAGCGCCGAGTTCCTTTTATCAAGAAGTGATGGCGGAGCGTTTGGCGGTGCCTCGTGATCTGATTGCGGTGATACCGAACGGACTGGATTTGACGCCGTTTCCGATTGCTGAGGCGGATCCGAACACGCCTACGATTGGTTATTTGGCACGGATGATTCAGGGGAAGGGCTTGGGAACGATTGTGGATGCGTTTATTGAGCTGATACGAAGGGAGTCAGTGCCGCGAGTGAGGTTGCAAATTGGTGGGGCCTTCACTGCTGTAGATGAGGCTTACGTGAGGACACAGAAGGCGAAATTGGCTGAGGCGGGATGCACTGAACGAGTGACGTGGCATCCGAACTTGAGTTTCGAAGAAAAGTTGACGTTTCTTAGCGAGCTATCGGTCTTCAGTGTTCCGGCGACTTATGGGGAGGCTTTCGGATTGTATGTGGTCGAAGCGATGGCGAGTGGTGTTCCAGTCGTCCAACCGGATCATGGGGCGTTTCGTGAGCTGATTGAAATGACTGGCGGTGGGCTGCTCTGCAATCCGGACGATGTGAATTCGTTGACGGACCAACTTGAGAGCGTGCTCAATGATGAGCCCTTGAGGGGGCGCCTGGTCAATGGTGGGCGAAGCGGGGCGCGGTCGGAATTCACGGCTGCGCGAATGGCGGAGCGATTTGAGGGGGTCATGAAGGCGGCTGTCCGTTAGAGCCGTGCCTAGAATGGAGGGTTAGTTGAAGCGGTCGGGATTGAAGAGGGAGAGTGGGATAGGGGAAGGTTCGTTTGAGAGGAGTGAGGCGATGATTTGGCCGGTGGCGGGGGCGAGGCTGAGTCCCATCATGGCGTGGCCTGCGGCGATGGTGAGGTTTTTCCAGCGTCGGGTACGGCCGATGTAGGGGAGGCCATCTGGAGAGCAGGGGCGCAGGCCGCTCCAGGGTTGGATGTCAGCGAAGTCGCTTTCCTGGAAGGCGGGGAAGTAGTCGGGTATGGCACGGACGATGCCTTTGATGCGGCGTGGATTGATGGTTTCGTCGATTCCTGCGAGTTCCATGGTGCCGCCGAATCGGAGGGTGCCGTTCATGGGGGTGACGGCGAGTCGGGCTTCGGTGCAGATGCTGCACAGGGCCGGAAGTTGGCGGGGATTTTTGAGGGTCAGGCTGTAGCCTTTGCCGGCTTGCATGGGGAGTTTCAGTTGCAATGAGCGGACGATTTCATCGGACCAAACACCGCCGCTGAGTACGAGTTCATCGGTGGGAACTTCACCTTGGCTGGTTTTGACGGCCTTGAGATGTTCGCCTTCAGTTGCGAAGCCCAGCACTTTTGTTTGCCACAAGATCTCTGTTCCGTGTTGCTTCAATTCGTCTTCGATGGCGGCGACGAATCGTTCGGGAGAAAGGTGGCAATCTTTGGGGAAGAAGACGCTGCCTGCGACATCCATGGTGACGGATGGATCGAGGGCAGCGGTGGCTTTGGCATCGAGCACGTCTGCGGGAATGCCGAGAGCGTGGGCGCGTGCGGCCATGTGGGCTTCCTCATCGAGCGTTTGCTGTTTTTTGCAGAGCATGAGCAGGCCTTTTTTGACGAGGCCGAAGTCGAGACCGATCTCTTCGAAGCATTGACGGCTGAGGAGGCTCAGGTCGCGGAGGACGGGGGCGGCGCGATCGACTTTTTTTTGCGTGGAGGCCTGCCAGAAGCGTAGGCTCCAGGTGATGAGGTCGAGATTGAGTCTGGGTTTGATGTAGAAGGGCGATTCGGGATTCCACATCCACTTGAGGCCGAGTTTGACCATGCCTGGGGCGGCCAAGGGAATGAAGTGGCTCGGGACGATCATGCCTGCATTGCCGAAGGAGCAGCCGTCGCGCTGGGGGAGATTTCTTTCGATCAGGGTGACCTTCATGCCGCGCCTGGCGCAGTAGAGGGCTGTGCTGAGTCCGATGACGCCGGCACCGATAATGGTGACGGATTTCATGGCGGCAGGAGGATGGGCATTTTTAACTGGTGGAGGGGGTTTGGGAGGTTGTCTTGGATGGATTGAAGGTGTGCGACCCGAATTTTGCCAAGGCCACGCGCTGGACGAGTGCAGATGGTTCGACTAGGGGTGCAAAATGCATCAAAATTGGACAGATCAAATTGTGATTGTCACCGGCGGTGGCGGCGGTATGGGACAGGCAGCTGCGAAGCGCTTTGCGGAGGCGGGTGCGAAGACGTTTGTGTTTGGACGCACGTTGGAGTCGCTGCAGGAGAGTGCGAGCTTTTCACCGAACATCGTGCCTGTGGTATGTGATGTGGCGGATGCAGCGAGCATTGGCCGGGCGATGGAAGTTGTTTTGGAGCATGGTGCGCCGAATGTGCTGATTCACACGGCGGGGATCAATACGCCTGACCGTTTCATGGCTCATGGTGACCCGGGGCGAATTGCCAGTTTGGAGACTTGGCAGAAGGTCATGGACATCAATGTGCTGGGTGTGGTGAACATGATTCAGGCTGTGGCGAAGCCGATGGCGGCGAATGGCGGTGGCAAGATTGTGGTGGTGTCATCCACGGCTGGGCATGGGTTTGACTCTTATGCGGGTGTGCCCTACACGGCGAGTAAGTGGGCGGTGCATGGTTTGCTTTTTACGGCGCGAGCCCAGCTCAATGCGCATGGGATTGTGCTATCGGAGTATGCTCCCGGGGAGGCGAATACGCCGATTGTGGACAAGCGTCCGGTGCTGCCGAATCCGGAGCATCGCGCGGCGATGATTCAGACGACGGACTGTGCGGAGGCATTGTTTTTCATTGCGAGCCAGGCCCACAGCATGAGCATCATTCAGCTGCCTGCGTATCAGCCTTTTGGGGGGATGCCGCCGGTGATTTCGGCGCCTTGGCTGGCGGGTTTGGAGATTAAGGCAAGGTAGGTCGAGGCTATGCCTCAGATGTGCCTGGTGGGTTATAAGAATCTTCGTAACTTTCGGTGCGATCTCCCGATTTAGTCGGTGCGGCTACGATGAATTGAGACTGAAATTGATGAGATCGCAGCCGAGTTTTTTGATAACCCGTCACCCCAAGTCCAATGCCTGAAATTCGTGAACACGCTGATTTGCTCCTGAAACTCGTCGCGGAGGCGCTTCCGATGGAGGTGGG
>CANETF010000337.1 GCA_947440575.1 Verrucomicrobiaceae bacterium | reverse complement strand
CCTCGACAGGCGATGGGACGCAGGATCAAGGAAGACCCAGGCTTCTTCGGGCATCTGCGATGAGCTGCTCTGAGAGGCGGAAGCCCAGAGGCTTTAGATTCGCGAGAGCAGAATCAAACTCCAGGAATTGGCGTCGGTGCCCCTCCATGTGCAAGCCTAGCAATCCACGCATCCTCAACCCGAGCGAGGCAGCAATCGCGCGACCTTGTTTTTCATCGATCAGAAGCAACGAGTCGTTGCGGTGTTGCCAGGCGATGGAGATGGCTTCGGCTTCCCCTGGGTCAAGAGAGGCCGTTTCAGGCAGGTTGGTTCCTCCCACTAGACGCACTGCGAACGAGGGTAGTTCGGGGGTCAGAGCACTGCGGAGGAGTTCTGGCGCGTCGGGGTGCAGGCATTCGGCGATCACCGTGTGGGGTATCGCGACTTGGCCAAACAATTTGGGCAGCAGGTGCAGCTGTTCAATGAGTGCCAGATAAGACAACACCGAAGTGTCACAAACCACTACGGTCATGGCTCCAGCGGACTGAGCTCTGTGTGCAGGGTGGAGGGTTCATAGTCTGGCCAGCAGCCAAACTTCTCCAGAAACGCTTGAGCAGCCCATCGGGATGGCAGGTCGAGGAGTTCGCGAACTTGGGCGAGGGAAAGAATGCCCTGGCGATAGCCCTCAAGTGCAACACCCTCCAGGGCGGCCTTGGGGAGGTCGGCCAATTGGGTGCGCAAGGTCTCAGACAACGCGGCGGGGATGGGCAAATCGAGTGTCATGATAAGCAGACTATCGCACAAAGATGGAGGATTGCAATTTGACCTGGAGTTTCCAACTACAGGATGGCCTTCAAGAAGGGGGCGGTGCGGCTGGTGGGGTGTTGGGCGACTTGTTCGGGGGTGCCTTGGGCGACTAGGTGACCGCCTTCGGCGCCGGCTTCGGGGCCGATGTCGATGAGGTAGTCGGCTTCGGCGAAGACGTCGGGGTGGTGCTCGATGACGACGACGGTGTGGCCTTCATCCACGAGGCGATGCAAGATGTCGATGAGGCGTTTCACGTCGGCCATGTGGAGGCCGATGGTGGGTTCTTCGATGAGGTAGAGGTTGCGTTTGGCGTTCTTGAGGCCGCGCAGGCGTTCGGTGGCGGTGCGGCCTTGTCCGGTGCTGAGTTCGGTGACGAGCTTTAATCTTTGGGCTTCGCCGCCGCTCAAGGTGGGGCTGGACTGGCCGAGCTGGAGGTAGCCGACGCCGGTTTCGGCGAGGAGCTGCAAGGGGCGGGCGATGCGGGGTTGGGAGGCGAAGAAGTCAGCGGCTTCGGTGATGCTCATTTTGAGGACCTGGCCGATATTTTTGCTGTTGAACTCGATCTCCTGGGTGGCGCTGTTGAAGCGCATGCCGTTGCAGATTTCGCAGTGGGTGCGGGTGGTGGGGAGGAAGGCCATCTCGACTTTGATCTCGCCATTGCCCTGACAGGTGTCGCAGCGGCCGCCGTCGGTGTTGAAGGAGAAACGGCCGGGGCCGTAGCCTCTGGCGCGGGCGAGGGGGACCTGGGCGAAGAGTTTGCGGATGTCGTCGAGGATGCCGACGTAGGTGGCGGGGCAGGAGCGGGAGGTTTTGCCGATGGGGCTTTGATCGACTTCGTAGACGGCGTTGACGTGCTCGGTGCCGGTGAGGGTTTTCCAGGGTTGGTCGGTGGGTTTTTTCTTTTTGCCTTTGGACGCGATAGGTTTGGCGAGGGCGTCTTTGACGGCGGGGAGGAGGGCGCTGTGGAGGAAGGTGCTTTTGCCGGAGCCGCTGACGCCGGTGATGACGGTGAGGCGGGAGAGGGGGATTTGGACGGTGATGTTTTTGAGGTTGTTGGCAGTGGCGCCGGTGAGGGTGAGCCAGCCGGGGGAGGGGAGGTCGGGGGGAGTTTCTTTTGAAGTGGCTGCGCTTGGAGTTTTGGGGACAAGCGGGCCGCTTGCGCCACGTTTTTTGCGGGCAAGCGGGACGCTTGCACCACCTTCGGGGAGCTGGCGCCGGGAGCCGCGCAGGGGGTGGGGCATGGGGTGGCGGAGGGCGTGGCCGGTGACGCTGTTTTTGTCGTCGAGGATGTGCTGCAAGTTGCCTTGGGAGATGACTTCGCCGCCGAAGCGGCCGGCGCCGGGGCCGAGGTCGATGATGGTGTCGGCGCGGCGCATGGTGTCGTCGTCATGCTCGACGACGAGGAGGGAATTGCCTTTGTCGCGCAGGGCGACGAGGGTGTCGAGGAGGCGGACGTTGTCGCGGGGGTGGAGGCCGATGGTGGGTTCGTCGAGGACGTAGAGGACGCCGCGCAAATTGGAGCCGAGCTGGGCGGCGAGGCGGATGCGTTGGGCTTCGCCACCGGAGAGGGTGTCGGCGCTGCGGTTGAGCTGCAGGTAGCCGAGGCCGACTTCCTGCATGAATTTGAGGCGCTGTTTGATTTCGGTGAGGATGTCGCGGGCGATGATGGCTTGGGTGCCGGTGAAGGTGAAGGTTTCGACGAGGGCGGCGGCGTCGATGGCGGAGAGGGCGTTGAGGTGTTGGAGGGTGGGGGAGTGCAAACAAGATGCTTGCACCACCTTCTTTGCGGGCAAGCCAGCGGCTTGCTCCACGGGGGAGGGCAAGCTGGAAGCTTGCGCTACTTTAAGTTTGACGGAGCGGGCGATGGCGTTGAGGCGGGAGCCTTGGCAGGTGGGGCAGGTGATGCGTTCTTTTTCGCCGTCTTCGTCGTCGGAGTCGCTGCGGCTGCCTCGGGTGAGGCGGCGTTCTTCTTCGAGTTCGGCTTCGAGCTGGGAGATGTCGTCGCGGCGGGGGTCGGCGCCGTGGGAGTGGACTTGGAAGCCGAAGCCTCGGCAGTCTTGGCACCAGCCGTGGGGGCTGTTGAAGGAGAAGAGGCGGGGGTCGAGCTCTTCAAAGGAGGTGCCGCAGCCGGGGCAGCTCATTTCGGTGTTGAGGACCTGGATGGTTTTGTCGGCGAGCAGGAGGCGGAGGGTGCCTTTGCCCATTTTGATGGCCTGCTCGACAAGGGGGCGGAGGTCGAGCTCTTTGGTGCCTTTGTCGATCTGGGCGATGACGGCGTCGATGGTGTGTTCTTTGAAGCGCTCGAGCTTTTTGAAGTTGAGGGTGCTCTTAAACTGGCCGTCCACGAAGAGGGTTTCGATGCCGTGTTTGCGGGCGTGGTCGGCGACCTCGGTGTGGAAGCCTTTGCGGGCTTTGATGAGCGGGGCCATGAGGTGCAGGCTGCCTTTTTTCGACAGGGCGGCGAGGGTTTGCACGATGGCGGAGACGCTTTGTTTTTCGACGGGGACGTTGCACTTGGGGCAATACTGGGTGCCGAGCTTAGCAAACAAAAGGCGGAGGAAGTGCCAGACTTCGGTGACGGTGGCTACGGTGGATTTGCCGCCGCCGCGTGAGATGCGCTGCTCGATGGCGACGGTGGGGGGGACGCCGGAGATGAGATCGACTTCGGGTTTTTCCATCTGCTCGACGAAGGTGCGGGCGTAGACGGACATGGAGTCGAGGAAGCGGCGCTGGCCTTCGGCGAAGACGAGGTCGAAGGCGAGGGAGGATTTGCCGGAGCCGCTGAGGCCGGAGATGACGACGAATTCGTCGCGCGGGATTTCGACGGTGAT
>CANETF010000336.1 GCA_947440575.1 Verrucomicrobiaceae bacterium | reverse complement strand
CGGGCGGCGCGGATTGAAACAACCGTGCCAACTGCCACCCAGCCAGCACATTTGTCGCCGCCTTCACGGGCGGCGCGGATTGAAACGTAATTGCCACCCAGGACACCAGAAACGGATGCAGTCGCCGCCTTCACGGGCGGCGCGGATTGAAACCGTGGGCTGGTCTGTTTGGGAGGGGCATAGGACAGTCGCCGCCTTCACGGGCGGCGCGGATTGAAACATCGACATGGTGAACGAGTTGTGCGAACGCCCTGGTTTGTTTGAGTGGGCTTAGTCTCCTTTCGTGCATCAAGAACGGCCCGCTGGCGACAGCGGCCTGGCAACCTGGCGGTGGAGACCGCCAAGGTGCCTGGTAAGAGACTCCGGTCCCTTTCCGATGTGCAGGCCTTCGGGCCTGAACAAAAACATTCTCCACGGTGAAAGCGGAAGCAGCCTCAACTGAGGCTCGGAAGCGGAACCCGGATCAGGGCTGTTCCTGGTGCACGACTCGACTCGTCACTTCAACTCCAGGAACCTCATGAATACCGCCCTCCCCTGCCCTGTCGGCATCCGCCTGTCCCTGCGCACGAACGCAACCAACCCCGACCACCACTTGTGGAACAACAACGGCACCTGGTGGTGCCATCTCACGCTGCATACGGCCCAAGGCCGCAAGCGCCGCGTGCGCTGCTCCCTAAAGACCACCTCGGTCGAGAAGGCTCGGCAGAAGCGCGATGTCCTGTTTGCCCGACTGCGTGCCTCCGTCTGATGCGACCGCTGGGCGACCCGAAAATCTGCTCGGTCACCCCGCAATTGTCCCACCCCTTAATTCATACTTCCTAACCCTCCCAAACTCGCCATGAAACGCCGCCACTTTCTCTCCCTGTCCGGACTGATTTCCGGAGCCTGTTTGATTCCCGTCGGCATCGCCCGCCGTATCCATACCGCCGCCCTGCACCCCGAAGGGCCACTCATCCTTGCACCTGAGAACGCGCTGACTGAACTCTATGCCGAGGACACCGGATACGGCTTTCATCTGCACCTAGGCGATCCCAATGAAGAGCCCGACTACCCCGACTTGAGCGAATTCATCGAGGCCAGGGGATTTGAACCCAACGACGACAATGACCTGCGCCGGTATGCGATCGAATGGCGCGGTTACGAAGAGGATTTCATTGAAGAGGAAGAGGGTGCCATCGAGCAATTGAAGCGGGAGTTGAACGATCCGATCGACGGCGGGGAGCGCGACCACTGGATGGAATGGGATTTTGAGTCGCGTGAAAGCCCGATGGCTCTGGCCTATCACTACCTGTCGCGGCTGCCGCTGCACAATCTGGACGGCGCCTTGGCAACCGGCTTGGATCTGGGGGACTTGAGCTTCATTGAGGGGGATCGCCCCGGCTCCAACCTCACCTACTGCACCGCCGATAGCCTGCAAGCACTCGCCAGCCTCCAGTGCCGACTCAATGAACTCAAAGAAGGCGTCCGCATACGCATCGTCTGAGCCTGCTCACATCCACCCCACCTCCAACCACCCAACACCATGCCAAGGAAAAAGAAACAACCCACCCCACCTCCGCCACCCAAACCGAGGGATGAGTCCTTTGTCCCCGCAACCTACTGGCCGACCTTGTCCGTCGACCAAACCATCGTCCATTCGATCCGTGGCGTGGCCCGTCGCGAAACAGCGGAAAAAGCCCTCGCCGCAGGAACCCTTGAGGAGTTGCCGGACTTTGTCCTTCAGGACCGCCTCACTGACAGGCAGCGGCTCAGCCTCTCACGCATCCACCCCTCCCTGATGGGGGGTGAATACCTGCCCGACCACCTTCCCGGCGAGGTCACCATTGCCTCAATCTGCTATGACGGCTCGGTCTGCCAGGATGTGGACCAGATTCGTGCCTCGCTCCGCGGCGGATATCGTTGGGTGGGGGAGAGCTGGGAAGGACAGGATATCGAGGAGGACGAATGGACTCCCGATGAGGAGGAAGGCGAGACTGAGGACGCCCTGCCTCCAAAAAACTTCTGCCAACCGGCGAGTCAGAACACGGTGGCGGACTGGATCGTCGAACGGGTCATGGAGGTGCTCCATGACAACAACTTCAATGGTGGCGTGGAATGGGAGGAACTACGCGGTTTTGCCAGCGTTTCCTCCAGTCACTACCCGACGCTGGCGGAGCAGTGCGAACAAATGATCGAAAGGGAAATCTGGAACAATGCACGCGGTGACTTCCAAAGCCGGAAGATCGAAGAAATGACTGAACATTTGGAGGCAGAGTTGGCCGACCTTGAGGATTCCTACATTGAGGTCATGACTGAGTTCGCCACGAACTGCACGCCTCAAATCAAAGAACGTCGGGCACAAATCGAGTCTGACCACGGACGGGCCGCTCTACTCCTGAAACTGCTGTCCCCTGACCCGGAGCGTTACTGGGAGGTCTTCGGACCCTGGAGTGACGTGGAGCTTCGTTGAAGCCCAACCCGACCCTTGAATGCCTAATGCTTGAGCCCTGCCCCATGAATCCGCTCCCCAATCCTGTCGGCCGAAAAGTGGTCTGCGTAGAAGACGACTTCCATCCCCATGTCTTCACCCACTACCGCCGCATTCCAGTCAAAGACGGCGTCTACACGATTAGTAAAATCGAATGGTTCCGTCACTACGAGACGAGGGAGCTCTGCCTGTGCTTCAACTTCACCGAAATCCCATGGTTTCCCCCCGGCAACGCTGGCTTTGCAGCTTATCACTTTCGCTTTCTTGAGGATGAAAAGATCGTTCGAAGCCAAAGTCGGAAGCAGTTCCTGCCACGGAAACCCAAGGAAACTGCGCCGTCCTCAAAGCCCCTCCCAGCCGTCCCTCTGCAAGTGCAGGCGGTTGGCTGAATACGGCCCAGAACCCGCGACCAGGCAATGAATGCTGGCCCGGATGATCGAACCCGCCCGGCAAAACCGGCCCACGGGAGGTTTGCATCGGAGGGTCCGGCATGAAACAAAAGCCCGGACGCCAAGGCTTTCTTCTGAGAGCAATTCCAGGTTCGCTCTTGCTCACTTCGATGCCTCACTGCTACTATCAAACGTGATTCACACCGGAATGAAAGCCCAACTCATGCGGCGAACTCACGCTCCGCCACAGCGCCGTCAGTGACGCAGGTGGTCGGTCATAGGCTTCCATAAAATCCTCCCGGCTGCTGCAGAAAGAGAGTTGCTCGGCCGTCAGGAAGACACAATCGATCGGATAAAGCAGACCGTTCCGGGAAGCTACCACGGCGTTCTTGGAATGGAGATCGGAGAGAATCAAGCGGCCGTCCGGCGACTGGTATTCCGCAGCGTTGTGGCGTCGGCACTGCCAGCCCATCCGGCTCATGCCCAAATAGATCTGGCTGAAGTCGGGCCGGTCACCCTCGACGAATCGCTGCGAGGTGAAGACAAACCCGCGGTCATCCACGCCCTCCAGGCGGACGTCATCCCCAAAGACGACGTTGCCAATCTCAAACCGCGTCAGGTAGTCGTCGAGTCGCAGGCTGTGTCCAAAATGCAGGCCCGGCTCATGCACAGCACGGAGGACACGGGACTCGCCGTTCGCCTGGTAAAACCAAACGGCGTGCTCATTGCCCGTGGCCAGTTCCACGGCAGTCGGAGCTATGTCCCTCAAGGTTTTGAGCCGGCGGACCCCGGCGTCCTGGAGGACCGCCAGAACGAGTTGAAGCTCCGACTCTGACGCAAAGCATCCTCCACCGATATCGTGGAGGGCGGCAGCGG
>CANETF010000335.1 GCA_947440575.1 Verrucomicrobiaceae bacterium | reverse complement strand
AATCCTTCCCAAACTTCGACCCATCCTTCGAAAACTCAAACTCCCACCCATGCTTGTCGCCCAGCTCCTTCAGCACCTTCTCCGCATGACTCGGCTGCCCGTTCTTCCACGAAATCACACTGTGCTCAAAGCCGCTCGACTTCGAGAAAAACAAAATCCGCGCCTTCTTCGCCGAAGGTGTGGCAAACACCCAGCTCAGCGCGAGACCCAAACAAACCAATGGAGCAAATAGACGAACAGACTTCATAAAACAGACCCGCCATCTATCCCGTCCTCCCGCCGATGTAAAGCCCTCACACAAAAATCCCCGAGTGCACCTCCCCCGCCACATCCGTCAGTCGAAAATCCCGACCCGCATACCGATACGTCAGCTCCTCATGATCCAGCCCCATCAGGTGCAGAATCGTCGCATGCAAATCAGGCGTCGGCATCGCCTGCTCCACCGCCTTCACCCCCAACTCATCCGTCGCCCCATACCTCAGCCCGCCCTTCACTCCCCCACCCGCCATCCACACCGTGAACCCGCTCGCCTGATGCCCCCGCCCCCCGCCATTGTCCATGTGCGCCCCCCGCCCAAACTCCCCACTGCACACAATCAGCGTCTCCTTCAGCATGTCCCGCTGCTTCAAATCCGCAATCAATCCCGCCAGCGGCAAATCAATCGTCCCCGCCCGCTCCCCCAGCGCCTCCTTCATCCGATTGTGATGATCCCATCCCGATGACGTCACCTGAATAAACCGCACCCCCTTCTCCGCCAACCGCCGAGCCATCAGACACGACCTCCCAAAACTGTCCGTCAACCCTCCGCCGATCCCATACAAATCCAGCACATGCTGCGGCTCATCCTCCAGCGCAAACACCTCCGGCACACTCCGCTGCATCTGAAACGCCAGCTCATAAGACTGGATCACTCCCTCCAACTCACTGTTCCCCGGATCCGTCCGCTCCTGAAACCGCCGATTCGCCTTCTGCAAAAACCGCAACTGCTTCACCTGCTCCGTCTCCCCCCAAACGCCGTTGCCCAAATCCGGCACCCCGCCCCCACTGCTCACCCGCGTCCCCTGAAACGTCGCAGGCAAAAACGCCGACCCATAATTCATCGCTCCCCCCAAATCCCCAATCGGATTGATCGTCACAAACCCCGGCAAATCCTGTGCCATCGTCCCTAACCCATACGTCACCCACGCCCCCATCGACGGCCTCACAAACATCTCATTGCCCGTGTGAATCGCCACCACCGCCTGCTGATGCCCCGGATTCTTCGTCGTCGCACTGTTGATCAAACACAACTCATCCGCCTGCTTCGCCAACTCCGGAAACGCCTCTGAAATCATGAGCCCACTCTGCCCCCTCGGCTTGAACTCAAACTGCGGCACCAAATACGGCGCCTCCATCTTCGCCAACTCCGGCTTCCAATCAAACGTGTCCAAATGACTCGGCCCCCCATTGAGGAACACAAAAATCACCCGCTTCGCCTTCGCCGGATGATGCGGCATCTTCGGCGCCAGCGGATTCTCAAACCGCTTCCCCTCCTGCGCCAACGCCGAAAACGCCAACCACCCAAACCCCACCCCCGCCTGCTGCAGCATCGCTCGTCGTGAATAATAATTCATCGCATTCATAGCCTCTCGTTCATCGAACATACCGAAACTCCGCACTCCCCATCACCATCTGAGCCAACCCCGAAAATCCCGCTTCCCCTCCTCCCAACTCCGCCACCAACTCCATCGCCTCCTCCCTCTCTTCATCCTCCGGCTCCCGACACAGCAGCACCCGGTAAAGCCTCTCCACCCGCGCCTCATCACCACCCGCCGCCTCCATCAACCCCTCCGCAAAACGCTCCGCCGCCTCCATCACAAAGTCATTGTTCAACATGAACAACCCCTGCCCCGGCACCGTCGTCACCACCCGCTGCCCCTGAATCTGACTCGGATTCGGAAAATCCCACACCTCCTGCATTGGCGACAGCAAATCCCTCAACACCGGCAGATACACCGTCCGGTACGGCGACTCCATCCCGATCACTCCCCGCGTCCTCCCACTGTTCCCCTTCCCACCATTCCCCATCACCTGCACCCCCTCCGTCCGCGTCAAATCAAGCTGCCCGCTCACCTGCAGCATCACATCCCTCAGCACCTCCATCTCCACCCGCCGCAATGGCATCCCCGCCAGCCACTCCCTCGCCACCTCGCTCCCCGCAGCCCGCTCACTGCTCTGCCGATACGTCCGACTCATTATCATCATCCGGATCAGCCCCTTCATCGATCCCCCGCCCTCCACAAACTTCACCGCCAAATGATCCAGCAACTCTGGATGCGTCGGCTTCTCCCCCGTGATCCCAAAATCATCCACCGTCCGCACGATCCCCTGCCCAAACAAATGCGCCCAAATCCGGTTCACCATCACCCTCGACGTCAACGGATGCGTCGGCGCCACCAACCACTGCGCCAACTGCAACCTCCCGCTCTCCCTCGCCCCCACCGTCGGCATCCCCGGCAATCCCGGAATCGCCATCTCCCCCCGCTTCACCGTCTTCCCCTCCTCATAAGGATCGCCCCCCACTCGAATCGCACAGTTCGCCATCTCCCCTTCCGTCACCGCCATCACCAGTTCCCGGTCATACCCATATCGAATCGGCTCATTCCCATTCCTCGGCTGCACCACCTCCTCACTCATCATCGCCCCCCCATCCATCGCATTCAATCCTCCCCCGGCACGCATCGCCGCCCCCACCTTCTTCTCCCCGCTCGACCGAAACAAATACTCCGGCTCCACATACAAGTTCCCCCGATGCTCCCGCTTGTGCGCCGTCCCCGACCACGTTTGCGAACTCTCAAACAACCCCGCCAGCGCATAATAATCCGCCTGCGTCACCGGATCCTTCTTGTGATCATGACACCGCGCACACGCAATCGTCAGCCCCAAAAAAGCCCGGCTCGTCACATCAATCTGATCATCGATCCGGTCCAACCGATACTGCTCATACTCCAGCGCCGTCAGATCCATGCTCCCCAGCGCCAGCATCCCCGTCCCCGTCACGTTTGATGCCCGCTCCTCCGCCGTGCGCCCCGGCAGCAAATCCCCCGCCACCTGCGCCGCCACAAACTTCGCAAACGGCATGTCCGCATTGAACGCATCGATCACCCAGTCCCGATACCGAAACGCTTGAATGAACGGCGCATTCCAACTCCGCCCCGTCGAATCCGCATATCGCACCACATCCAGCCAATGCCGTCCCCACCGCTCCCCAAACCGCGGCGACTTCAACAGCCGATCCACCAGACCACCAAACGCCACCTCGTCCGACCCCGGACTCCGCACAAACGCCTCCACCTCCACCACCGTCGGCAGCAACCCATGCGAATCCAACGTCGCCCGCCGAATCAAAGTCGCCCGATCCGCCGCCTCCCCCAGCTTCCCCCCCTCTTTCATCAACCGCTTCATCACAAACCGATCCATCTCCTGCCACGCTCCCTCTACCACCGGCAAAGCCGGCCGCTTCAACGCCCCAAACGACCAAGGCACCACCACCTTATCCGCCCCCTCCAAAGACACCTCTCCCCACAGCAGCCCCAAGACTGCCACCATCCCTGTTCCAATCGTTTCACAAGTCTGATTCATGCCCACCTCAATCTCAACAATTCGGCGCCACAACTCTCCCTCCCCATTCTGACCGCCCCCACCAACCCGCATCAACACTATTTTTTTCCCAAGTTGCTTTTTACCCCAGCCTAGCGGACCAAAATCCCATCCCATGACCTCCTT
>CANETF010000334.1 GCA_947440575.1 Verrucomicrobiaceae bacterium | reverse complement strand
TCATTCAGCACCGTTTCCAGAGTCTGCCCCTCGCAGAACCCCCGCGCCTCCGCAATGAACTCCAGCATCTGCTCCAGCGTGATCTCAGCATCATGCACGCTCATAAATCGTCACCAACTCAGGTTCCACCCGCGCCCGCACACGCCGGTCCAGGTTCGCGCAAAAATCCACCCGCGCCCCCAGCAGCTCCCCCAGTTCCGCCCCATAGCCAAAAAAACCAAGCCCCACCCCCTCTAGCGCCCCCTCCTCAAACTCCGCCAGCACATCCACATCACTCTTCCCAGTCACATAGTCCCCCCTCACCACACTCCCAAACAGACTCAACCGCCGAATACCCCGCTCCCGGCAAAACAGCTCAATCTTCCTCTCATTCAACTGAATCGGCAGTTTCGTCGTCGTCATCTCGGCAGGTCTCCTTTCATAGCTCCACCGCTAATTCTAGCTCAACTCAGCCAAACCGCATCCCCCAAATATCAGACCGCCCCTGTTTGAACCTCCAAGGCCCATCCGTCTTCGCCTGGACCACCCAAATCCACCCAACTCAACGACCTCCTCTCAGCCCTCCGCCGCAAAACCAGCCCCTCACTTCCCCTTCCCCGCCCCCCATCCACCGCCTCCGTCGCAGTCGCAGTCGCAGGCACATTCCCCGAACCCTCAGGCGCAATCCCCACCGCCAGCACCAGCGCCACCCCGAGCATGTTCAACAACCATTAGCTTGGGGGTTAGGCGTTGCGGTCATTTCGGAACGGCTTTGTTACGTCGCTGATCGCGTATCATAAACGCAATCGGCACGAGCATGATAACAAGTGTGCCATACGCCGAAAACATCCAGACGGCGAAAAACGTGAGGGGACAAAGAATGGCAGTAAGCACGGTTGCAAAACGGGAATCAGACATAGTGGATTGTGGTTTGGCTTTCATTTGCGTGGTGCTTGATGTTCGGCAATTGGGATGCGCGTAGCTACGCCTAAAAATTCAGATCATCGCCAAAAACATCACTTTGTCAGCACCTTTGTATCCGCCAGATGGGTTACTTGACGACGAAATTTTGAACTCATTAGGTTACTTTAGCCACGCACACGCGCGCAAAGCCATCACGCCCCTCACTTCCCCTTCGCGCTCCCATCCACCGCTCCCGTCCCAGGCGCAGTCCCAGTCACAGGCACAGGCACAGCCACATTCCCCGGAACCCCAGGCGCAGTCCCCGTCCCAGGCGCCACCACCGGCACCGCAGGCACCACCGCCTCCACCACCGGCTTCGGCCACTCATGCAGCTTATACCCCACCCCGATTCCCCCCACCTCATTCAAATACTCCGTCACCTTCTGCTCCCACACCTTCAAATCCGGCGGCCCCCACGGCTTCACCCCCGTCCCCGGAAAAATCACATACGTCACCTTCAAATCACTCTCCGGCCGCCGATACGGCGTCGACTTCTCATTCACCGCCTTCGCCATCATCAAACTCGCCTCCCCCATCTTGTAACTCGGCCCGTAGTCCCCGCAAATCGCCGGGTAAATCTTGTCCCCATGCACCACCGCCGCATAATCCCCCATCCCCGGCGTGAACGCATTCTGCCCCTCATACCCCCGAAACAACAGCGACAGCACAATGAACGGATCCTTCTCCGCAATCAAACTGCTCCGCGCCTTCATGTCCTTGATCTCCAACTCCACCTGCTTCATCCCCGCCTTCAGCTCCGCATTCCGCGCCGCCGAAAGCCCCTTCACCGCATACTCCGCCTTCAACTTCGTCAACCGCCCCTCCCACTTCGCCAGCAGCGGATTCGGCGTCGTCGACTTCTTCGCCCACGCATAGCTCGTGAACGGCTGGTAGTAGTCAGACATGTAAATGTACTCATCCAGCTTCGGCATCCGGTCCCCGTCCGACCCGTCCGCCACCACATCCATCTCCGATTGAATGAGAAGCATCTTCCGCTGCGTCGTCGGGTGCGTCAGCTCCAGAATCGTCTCGCAATCAAAAAAATTGTGCCGGTCCAGCGCCTTGCTCAAACGCGTCACATCCGTCTGCACCCGCCGCGTCTTGTTCTCATACAGCTTGTGGTAAAAAGCCGAAACCTTCCCCGTCTCCACCAGCGTCCCCAGCCCCGGCAGCGCCTTCGGCAAATGCTCATTGATCCGCGAAAGCTCCGCCACACTCTGATTCGCCTTCGGCACCCGAATGCTCAACTGAAACTCCGCCTTGTACGCCTCCGGATCCAGCCTCTCCAAACTCGCAAACCCACCCTGCTCCGTCACCAGCTTCGTCTTCACCGTGATCCCATTGAACAGCGTCGCCACATCCACATCCTTCCGCCCCACATAATCCTCCGGCAAAGGCGGCTGCACCTCCTTGATCACCTCCACCTCCCGCACCGTCTCCTTGATCACCTCCACCGGCACCTCCCGAATCACCTCCCGCTCCACAATCTCCGGCTCGCTCGAACCCCTCGCCTCCCTCACGATCTCCTGAATCCCCCGCTTGATCCTCCCCGCAAACGGCGTGAACGGCAGCACCAACCCCACCGCCAGCGCCACCAGCACCAGCACCCGAATCAGCGTCGTCAAAATCCCCGCCTTCTTCAGTCTCGGCCCGCGCCAATCCCCACCTCCTGTTTCAGGATCCGTTTCTGGGGGTAAGCTCGCAGGAAAGTCACTCATAAGGTCTCAAAAAATCAACGCCCCGCCCGGAAGCGACGCCGCAACAACCAACGCAGCATCGGTCGCGGCATCAAGCGAAACACCAGCGCCACCAACGCCACACTCCCCCCAGGAAACACGCGAGTCCGCCCCGTTTCAAGCACCCTCAACCCCTCCGCCACCACTTTTTCCGGCGGCTGCTTCAAAAAATCCTGCCCGGACCGATTCGTATCCGCCCCATCCGCCCGCCGCGCATTCGACCCAAAATTCGTCGGCGTCGGCCCCGGACACACACACGCCACCGTCACCCCCTCCTCCGCCAACTCCACCGCCAGCGCCTCTGAAAAACTCGTCACAAACGCCTTGCTCGCCCCATACACCGCCAAGTCCGGCATCGGCAACTCCCCCGCCAAACTGCTCACATTCAAAATCCCCCCCAGCCGCCGCAGCATCGGCAGCAGCCCATGACTCAACTCCACCACCGCACTAATGTTCACCTCCACCTGCTCCCGCAGACGTTCCTTTTCCGCAGCCCCAAACACCCCGTAATCCCCCAGCCCCGCATTGTTGATCAACACATCCGGCTCAAACCCATTCACCCGCACCCAATCCACCACCGCCGCACGCCCCGCCACCGTCCCCAAATCCGCCCCGCAAATCTCTACCCGCAACCTCGGATTCACCGCCACCAACTCACCCTTCAACACCTCCATCGCCTCCACCCGCCGCGCCACAAGCAGCAACCGCTCCGCCCGCCCCGCCAACTGACGCGCAAACTCCTTCCCCAAACCCGAGGACGCCCCCGTAATCACTGCCGCACAGCCATTCAAATTCATCCCCCCATCATGCACCACCTCGCCCCCCACGCGACAGGATTCTCAACCCCAAACAATAATCGAAAACTTCCCCCACTCTCCCCTGTTTCTCTCCCACCATTGCGTCCTCCCCCGTCCCGCCTAATCTCCCCTCTCTCTTAGTCTCCCCTCGCCCTCGTCCTCCTCCTCGTCCTCGTCCTCGTCCTCGCCCCTCCGCTCTCCTCAATCCGCCCCCCGCTCTCCGCTCTCCGCTCTCCGCTCTCCGCTCTCCGCAATCCCCCCACTCTCCACTCTCCACTCTCCACTCTCCACTCTCCACTCTCCACTCT
>CANETF010000333.1 GCA_947440575.1 Verrucomicrobiaceae bacterium | reverse complement strand
GGGGGTGTTGGGTGGGGGATGTCGTTTCGTTTGAAGATGCTGCAGGTGGCGCGGGTGGCGCCGAAGGTGCTGGGGGAGGCGAGTGGGCTGGTGGCGGGGTTTTTGCGGTCGCAGCAGGATGCGTGCGGGGGGTTTGTGGATCGGGAGGGGAAGCCGGATTTGTATTACTCGGTGTTTGGGATGGAGGGGTTGATGGCGTTGCGGGAGTCGGTGGATGAGGAGCGGATGGAGGCGTGGTTGAAGACGTTTGGTGATGGGGGGGGGCTGGACTTTGTGCATGTGTGCTGTTTGGCACGGTGCTGGAGCAGTTTGGGTTTGAAGGGGCTGAGTGGGGAGGTGAAGGCGGGGATTATGGCGAGGGTGGAGGGGTATCGATCTGCGGATGGGGGATATCATCAGGCGATGGGCCGTGAGGCGGGGTCGGCGTATGGGTGTCTGATTGGTTGGAGCGCGTATGAGGATCTGGGGGAGCGGTGTCCGGAGCAGGAGCGGTTGCTGGATTGCCTGATGAGTCTGCGGACGGAGGATGGGGGATGGTCGAATGAGCGGGGGTTGCCGATTGGGGTGACGCCTGCGGCGGCGGCGGCGGTGTCGCTTTGCCGACATTTGGGGGTGCCGGTGGAGACGAAGGTGAGGGACTGGATTTTGGCGCAGTGTTTGCCGGAGGGCGGCTTTAAGGCGCTGCCGGGAATTCCGATTCCGGATTTGCTGTCAACGGCGGTGGCGCTGCATGCTTTGGATGCGATGGAGGCGGATCTGGGGCCATTGAAGGAGGCGTGTTTGGATTTTGTGGATTCGCTATGGAATGCGGAGGGTGGGTTTCATGGCAACTGGACGGATGATGAGCTGGATTGTGAGTACACGTTTTATGGGTTGTTGGCGTTGGGGCATTTGGGGTTGTGAGGGGTGAACTGGCAGAAAGAAGAGGGGCAGAAAAAAGGGAATATTGATCGGCGGCTTTGCGGTCGGAGATGGGAACCACGAATGGCACGAAGGTGACGAATGGGAGGATGAGAGGATGAGAGGATGAGAGGATGGGATTTGAGAAAAGTGGGGGGTGAGGGGCGTTGATTGGGGATGAGTGATTTGGATGTGTTGATTCGGGTTTATGAGGCGCGTGATTTGGAGGTGCTGCGGGATCTGACCGTGGCGTCTTTTGGGTCGGTGGCGGTGGATGAGATGTTGGAGGAGCGGTTTGGGGTTTGGAATGGGCGCGATTGGAAGGCGCGGAAGGCGGATCACATTGATGAGGATGTGGCGGCGAATGCGGGGGGATGTTTTGTGGCGGAGTGCGAGGGGCGGGTGGTGGGGTATGTCACGACGCGGGTGGATCGGGTGAATGGGATTGGGCGGATCCCGAACTTAGCGGTGGCGGAGTCGATGCGTGGACGGGGGTTGGGGAGGCGCTTGATTGAGCATGCGCTGGGGTTTTTTCGGGAGGCGGGGATGGGCCTGGCGAAGATTGAGACGATGGCGTCGAATCCGATCGGGCAGAAGTTGTATCCGGCGTGCGGGTTTGAGGAGGTGGGGCGCCAGGTGCACTATGCGATGCGGCTGTGAGAGCCGTGGAGGCTGGGTGCTACCTGAATTTAGTGGGCGCGGCGCCGCTGCAGTTAGTGCAGGCTTTGGGCTGGCGGCGGGCTTTGAGGTGGCGGCGCAGGAAGAGGAGGGCCGTGACGAGGACGACGGCGAGGGCGGCTGGGGTTTGCCAATCGAAGGGGTTCATGGCGGGGAGAGTTAGTAGCCGAGGGCGGTGCCGATTTGATAGACGGCGAGGCTGAGGAGGTAGGCGGTGCCGGTCATGTAACCGAGCTGGAAGAGAGGCCATTTCCAGGTGTTGGTCTCGCGTTTGACGATGGCGAGGGTGCTGATGCACTGCATGGCGAAGACGTAGAAGATGAGGAGACTGAGGCAGACGAGGGGGGTGAAGACAGCGGTGCCATCGGAGCGACGGTCTTCGCGGAGGCGCTGGCGGAGTGGGGAGAGGTCTTCTTCGTCTTCGGATTCGACGGCGTAAACGACGGACATGGTGCTGACGAAGACCTCACGGGCGGCGAAGGAGCCGATGAGGCCGATGCCGATTTTCCAGTTGTAGCCGAGGGGGGCGATGGCGGGTTCGATGAGTTTGCCGGCCTGGCCTGCGAAGGAGTTTTCGAGGGCGAGGGTGGCGTCGGTGGTATCGGTTTTGGGGTAGGTGGAGGCGAACCAGATGAGGATGGAGAGGCCGAGGATGACGGAGCCGGCGCGGGCGAGGAAGAGACGGGCGCGCTGCCAGACCTGGACGAGAATGGAACCGAAAGACGGCCATTTGTAGGTGGGCATCTCGAGGATCATGGGGGTGGCGGCGTGGCGCATGAGGGTGCGGGAGAAGAGCCAGGCGAAGAAGAAGGCGCCGGCGACGCCGAGGCCGTAGAGGGAGAGGAGGAAGAGGGCTTTGGTGGAGGGGGGGACCTGGTCATTGGGGACGAGGGCGGAGATCAGGAGGAGGTAAACGGGGAGGCGGGCGGAGCAGGAGGCGAGTGGGGCGACGAGGATGGTGATGAGTCGGTCCTGGGGCGAGTCGATGGTGCGGGTGGCCATGATGCCGGGGATGGCGCAGGCGTGGGAGCCGAGGATGGGGAGGAAGGCCTTGCCATTGAGGCCGGCCCAGCCCATGACGCGGTCCCAGATGAAGGCGAGGCGGGCCATGTAACCGGTGTCTTCCATCAGACCGATTAAGAAGAACAGGATCATGATTTGAGGGAGGAAGACGACGACGCCTGCGACACCGGCGATGACGCCGTCGGCGATGAGGTCGTGGAGGTCGCCGGGGGGGAGGATGCGGATGACCTGGGTGGAGAGCCAGGCGAAGGCGTTTTCGATGAGGCTCATGGGGCCTTCGGCGAGGCTGAAGATGGTCCAGAGAATGAAGCCGAGGACGAAGAACATGATGAGGCCACCCCAGACTGGATGTAACAGGACGCGGTCGATTTTTTGCGTGGCGGTGACTGGCCGGACCTTGGGGCGCATCCAGGTTTCGGCACAGAGTTTGTCGATGGCGGCGTAGCGGGCGTCGGCGAGGGTGTCTTCCCAGCCGGGGAAGGTGTGTTCGAGGCGGTCGCGATGCCGGATGACGTCGTGCATGGCGACGGCGGACTGACCGGTGTGGCCGGGGTCGTGATCGGACAGGAGGTAGAGGGGCTCGAGGAGGCCGGCTTCGTTGCTGAGGGCGCCGAGTTTGACGAGGTCTTCGTGGGTGCGGGTGAGTTCGGCGTGGACAGATTCGGGGAGTGGCGGGGCGGTCCACTTGGGGAGGGGAAGATCTTCGCGGCTAAGGGCGGCTTTGAGTTCGGTGATGCCCTGGCCGGTGGTGGCCTGCATGGGGATGACGGGGATGCCGAGGCGCTGGCTGAGGGCGGTGGCGTCGATGGCCTGCTGGCGCTCGGCGACGACGTCGATCATGTTGAGGACGAGGATAGCGGGGAGGCCGAGTTCGAGGACCTGGGTGACGAGGTAGAGGTGGCGCTCGAGGTTGGAGGCGTCGACGATGCAGACGACGCGATTGGGGCGCGGGGTGCCGGGTTGGCGGCCTAGGAGGACGTCGCGGAGGACGGCTTCGTCAGGGGAGCGGGCGTTGAGGGAGTAGGCGCCTGGGAGGTCGATAAGGCGGAGTTTTTTGCCGTGCTGGGAGAAGCACTCGCCGATTTTTTTTTCGACGGTGACGCCGGGGTAGTTGGCGACTTTTTGGCGGAGGCCGGTGAGGAGGTTGAAGACGGTGGTTTTGCCGGAGTTGGGGTTACCGACGATGGCGATGCATGGGGGGGCGACCTCGG
>CANETF010000332.1 GCA_947440575.1 Verrucomicrobiaceae bacterium | reverse complement strand
TCGGATTCTCAATGAACCGATACGCAAACGTATTCGACGTCGTCTTCTCAGACATCATCCCGCTCGAAAGCAAATAAATCGCCCGGCTCTGATACGTGATCTCCCGCCGACGCCGCCCCTGCGGTGCCACCAAAATATCGATGTCCTCCAGCAGCCTGAACCCCGGATAATTCCGCGGCACCCGCTCCGAATAGTGATCATAAAGCACCGTGATCTTCGTCCCCAGCCCGCCCAAAAACACCGGCATGCTCGGCATCAAACCCTCGCGTGACAGCTCGTGCATCATCAGCAGCAGCTCCTGCGTCTTACCCAGCGCAAACACAGGAATCAACACCGACCCATTCGCATCAAACGTCTCCCGGATCAGCTTCGCCAGCTTCTCCTTCTCCGCCTTCCGTGAGTAATCCGCAGGCCGCTCATACGTCCCCCGCGTCGTCTCCATGATCAGCACATCCACATCGCTCTCCGGAAAATCCGCCGCCTTCGCGATCGTCTGGTTCTCAAAACAAACATCGCCCGTGTAAAACACCGAGTTCGAACCCTCCTTCATCAGAATCCCTGCCGATCCAATGATGTGCCCCGCATTGTGAAAACTCGCCGTCACCTCTGTCCCCGGCACCACAAACGGCTTGTCAAAATCCCGATACATCCATGACGGACGGATCTCATCCAGCTCCCGGTGCGTGAACATCGGATACTCCTTGATGTCCAGCTCCTCACGCTGGCTCGTCATCACATTCACCGAATTGTGCAACATCGCCGAGCCCACCTCACCCGTCGTCTCCGTCATGATCACATTCGTACCCCGCTGACGACGTTGCAGCACCGGCAGACTGCCAATGTGGTCATGGTGCGCATGGGAAATCAAAATCGCATCCGCCGAGTTGCTCGCCACCATCCCAAAATCAGGCAGCGCCTCTAACCCCGCCGTCCCTGGGTCCATGCCCGAATCAATGATGATCTTGTTTTTGCCACTCTCCAAAAGGTAGCTGTTGGCACCGATGTCCCGGCGCCGTGTCATGTTGCGAAATCTCATTCCTGTCGAAGTAAAACCAATCCCAAAACCGGCAACCGCCAGGGGAGCCCGAGTCTAAAGGCATCCCCCCCATGCACAAGCACTAATTCACCCCCGCCCCAGCCCCCCCATCGACCCCCTTTTCCCCTCCCAACTCACCAACCGCCCGCTTCCCGATCAACGCCCCCAAAACCCCGCCCGCCAGCAGCAACGCCGCCGGAATCGTCGGCGGACACCAAACCATCTCCGACTCAAACACCAGGTAACTCACCACAAACGCTCCAAACACCAACCCCACCGCCTTAAGCAGCGCCCGCCGCCGCCCCTGATGCACAATCCCCAGCGCCAACACCCCCGCCACCCCCCAAATCCCATACTGCCACCCCAGCGGCACCACCTTCACCACCGGCATCCCCAACACCCCCGCTATCGCCCCCGCCAGCCCCCGCAGCGCCTTCCCATCCCCACGACTCACCCCCACCACCACCCGCGCCGCCTTCACCGCCGCCACCGTCTCCGCATCCAGCGTCTCCGCCAGCGTCCCCGTCATCAAATCCAGCGCATTCACCACCCGCAACCCCGCCACCACCTCCTCAGCCACCTCCACCCCACCCGCCGCCGTCAGCGGCACAAACACCCCACCCTCCAGGTGCGCCCCCGCCCCCACCCCCAAACGCAACCGCTGCCGCGAATACGGACTCCGCGCCGCCCGACTCACCACCTGCGCCACCAGCGAAGGCACCCACTCCACCTCATCCCCCTCCGACTTCATCTGCACCGCATACGGCAGCACCCCCGCCTCCTCCGGCACCCATAGCCCCAACTCCGCCCCCACTCCCACCCGCTCATCCGGCGCCCCCACCAACCCCTTCAAAAACGGCGGCTGAAACGCCTCCGTCGCTCCCGTCACCCGCCCAAACTTCGGAAACCGACTCTCCAACCCTCCCAAAAACGGCAGCGCCTCCGGTGCCTTCGCCGCATACATCCCCTCCACCCCCAGCACCACACTCGGAAAGCCCCCCAGCACCGTCCCCACCGCCCCCACAAACTCCGGGCCCGGCTCCCCCCAGTTCAGCACCTCCGGCACCACCAGCACCTCCGGCTCCCACCCCTTCACCGCCTCCAACACCATCCGCCAATCAATCGGCTCCGGCGGCCACGCCCCATACTCCCCGGATTGCCCCTCCCGCATCTCCACCAGCACCACCTCATCCCCTCCCTTCGCCTCAAACCGACCCCGCACATTCGCAATCAGAAAATCCTCAAACCCCTCATCCACTGCCAAAAACCGCCCCCCACGACGCTCCCCCTCCAGGAACCAAACCAGGCCCCCAAGCAAAACCATCGACACCAGCAAACGCATCATCCCCACACTCTGCCCCACCCCAACCCACCCCTCAACCGCCAACTTGCCCCCTCCCTCACAGCCCCGGCATCGACACCTGCACCCTCAGGAACCGTCGCACCCCGGACCCCATCGACGTCTCATCGCGCACCCGCAACATCGTCGCACTGTCCTCCTCAATCACCAGTCCCGCCCCACTCCAACTCCCCGGATTCGCCAAAGTCGACGTCGCCTGCACCTCGTAAACCATCCCCGGCACCGCCGGATTCTTCGGCACGCTCATCCGCAAATACGGCCCTCCAGGAACCTCACTCCAGTCCGTCGTCACCGGACTCCCATTCGCCCCCGCCGCCTCCGTCCCAAACGCCAACTCCAGCAAATTCTCCAGCCCGTCCGAATCCGGATCATCCCCCAGCCCTCCCACCTGCGGATCATTCGCCGCCGCCCCAAATTGCCCAAACAACCACTCACCCAGCACCTCATCCTTGATCACCACCGACGCCGTCGCCTCCCCTGGCAAAAGATACCCCCGCCCTGCTTGCACCGTCAGCGTCACCGTCTCATCGCCCTCCGCCACCGAATCCACCACCGGCACCACCTCGATCTCCACCTCTGACTGTCCCACCGCAAACGCCACCGTCCCCGTCAGCCCCGCATAGTCCACCCCCGCCGTCGCACTCCCACCCACCGCATACGCCACCTCCAACGGCAAATCCAATCGCCCTCCCCGACTCAGCATCACTCCCCCGGTCACCGCCCCCTCCTCCCGCGCCTCCTGCTTCACACCAAACGCCAGCGTCGCAAACGTCACCGCCACCGGCACCTCATCAAAACTCACCACCTCCCCATCATCCACACTCAACCTCAGCACATAGTTCCCCTCCACCGCAAACTGCGCCGACGTCGCCACCTCCGTCGGAGTCCCCAACACCACCGCCCCGGGACCGCTCACCACCTGCCAACCCAACACCGTCGCCTGCCCCGTCTGATCATCGTCAGTCACCGTGCCCGTCAAAGACCGTACATCAAACGCCGTCTCCCCACCCGCCAGCACCGCATCCACCTGAGCCGCCACGTTCGCCCCCACACCCGTCACCGACACCTGCGAAAACAATCCCCGCGCCGGTCGTGCCGTATTGCCACTCGTCGTCGCAATCCCCACTCGCAGTCCACTCGAAAACGCCAGCGTCTGCGCCGTCCCCACCCGAGTCCACACCGCCCCATCAACCGAATGCCACGCGTTAAAATCATTCCCCACTCGACTCAGCTTCAACCACCGCGGCCCCGGCGGCAGCGTCACCGTCGTGCTCGTCACTGTCGCACCAGCCGTAGCTCTCCGATTGAAACTCAGGCTCCCGTTCACCCCCTGAAACACCAAACTCACATGCCGCGCATCCGCCGCCGTCCCCTCCCGCATCATCAAGCCCGTCCTCGCATTGCTGAACTGCCCGTCCGTCCCC
>CANETF010000331.1 GCA_947440575.1 Verrucomicrobiaceae bacterium | reverse complement strand
GGGTTTAACAGCGTGATCCAACAGATCAAGGCGGCAGCGCGCGGCTTCCGCTCTTTTCAATCCTACCGAACCCGAATCCTGTTCTTCTGCGGAAAACTGGACCTCTCACTGGCTTGATTCAAATCCCACGGAAATGTCCGAAGAGCCAACTTTTTTGGGCGAGCTGAGATTTTGGATGGAGGGGTGAGACGGGTGATCGACATGTATTGTTTCTATGCGCCTGGGTTGCGTCGTGGGGGGGGGCAGCTACACGATCAGTGAGATTCCGAGACCACCGTTCACGGCGACTACCGCGCCACAGCGGATGGGGTATTTGGAGATTGAGGCGCTGCAGTAGTTTGATCGGCTGGTGTGCCTAGCTTGTGCTGGCTGGGGAGGATGTTCTCAGGCAGAAGTGCGGGACTGGCGCCACGTGCCCGGGGGGAGGCCGTAGCGGTCCCGGAAGGCGGCTTGGAAGTAGCTGGCGTGGGTGAAGCCGGTGCGTTCGGCGATTTGGTCGAGGGTGAGGTCGGTGGTGAGGAGGAGGCGTTCGACGTCGCGGAAGCGGAGGCGGAGGATTTCGTCTTTGGGGGTGCGATTGAGGGCGGCCTTCATGCGGCGCTCGAGGGTGGAGCGGGAGGCGTTGAGGGCGAGGCAGAGGTCGTCGACGGTGAGGCCTTCGTGGTGGCGCTGGCGGATGAGACGGGATGCGTGGGCGATGAGGGGATCGGTGATAACGAGGTCGTCGGAGGACTCGCGGGTGATGATGGTGAGTGGGGGGAATAGAATTGTGGATTTCGGATTTCGGACTGCGGATTTTTGTCTCGCTCCGCTCGGCTGCGGATTTCGGATTTCGGATTTTTTGGGACGCATCAACTGATCGAGGAGCTGGGCGGCTTCGTAGCCGATGCGTTTGCCGTCGAGTTGAACGGAGGTGAGGGGAGGGGTGGCGAGGGAGCAGAGGGTTTCGTCATTTTCGCAGCCGACGACGGCGATTTCCTCGGGGACGGCGAGGCCGGCGCGGAGGCAGGCGTCGAGGAGGTGGACACCGAGTTGGTCGTTGGCGGCGAAGATGCCGACGGGTTTGGGGAGGGCGCGAAGTTGGGTGATGAGGCGGGTTTGGCTGGCTTCCCAGTCGGAGGGGCGGTCGGAGGTGGAGGCGGTGAGGTGGGTGCAGCGGTGGCCGCGCTGATGGAGGCGGGAGACGAAATTTTGGATGCGCTGGATGAAGAAGGTCTCGGTGGTGAGTCCGTAGACGGCGAAGTGGCGGTAGCCGCGGTTGAGGAAGTGCTCGGCGACGGCCTGGCCAATGAGGCCGTTGTCGACGCCGACGAAGGGGCGGTCGTGGGGGAGGGAGGTGGTGCGGAGTTCGACGGCGGGGAGGCCGGTGGCGGTGACGGCGCGATTCATGGCGGGGGTGAAGGTGCGGGTGAGGATGCCATCGCCCTGCCAGTTTTTGAGCCACGGGGGTGGGGGGGAGTCGGGGGAACGGAGTTCGACGAAGGTGGACCAGGGGCCGTGCTCGGCGACGTAGCGGCGGACGCCGGCGAGGATTTCGCGGGTGTAGGTGCGGGTGGTTTCGATGAGGAGGGCGACGCGGGGGATCACTGGGATTGCGGTGGGTGGAGTTGCAAAGGTTGGGATTTTGGGCAGAATAGGGAGTATGAGCGTTAAGCAGCTTGAAGAACAGGTGACGCAGTTGAGCGAAGTTGAGTTCAAGGAGTTCTCGATTTGGTTTGAGGGTTATCAGGCGGACGTTTGGGACCGGCAGATAGAGAAGGATGTTCTGTCCGGGCGCTTTGACGGATTGTTTGCTGAGATTGAAGGTGAGGTGGGACGGGGTGAGATAAAGCCGCTATGAAGCATTTGGCGCGGCGGTCTTTTTGGGAAGGTTATGCGCGGCTGCCAGAATCCATTCAGCGGCTGGCGGATAAGAATTTTGAGCTGATGAAGAGAGACGAACGTCACCCCTCTCTGCATTTGAAGAAGGTGGGCAAGATGTGGTCGGTCAGAGTGGGCAGTGACCACCGGGCGCTGGCCTTTGACTCGAAAGAAGGGTTGGTTTGGTTTTGGATTGGGACTCATCATGAGTACGACCGGCTGTTGAGGGAGTGAGGTATCGCTTTGGATGGGTGACGGAAAACCTTATATTGGGTGGGGGAGGGGTGTAGTGACAAGGTTTGATTTGGGGGTAGGATGGGGCTTATGAGTTTAAATGCTGTGAAAGGAAAAGTGTTGGTGATCGTGGGTGATGCGACGGAGACGGTGGACACGTTGTATCCGTATTATCGGTTGATTGAGGCGGGGTTTCAGCCGGTGGTGTCGGCGCCGGAGAAGCGGAAGTATCAGATGGTGCTGCACGAAGTGAAGCCGGGGTGGACGATCACGAAGGAGTGGGAGGGTTATAGCATCAACTGTGACGTGCCGTTCAGTGAGGTGAAGCCCGAGGAGTATGCGGGGATCTTTTTCAGTGGCGGGCGGGCGCCGGAGTATATTCGGGAGGACGAGGATCTGCTGCGGATGACGCGGTGGTTTTGGGAGCAGAAGCGTCCGATGGCGAGTGTGTGCCACGGGGTGGAGATTCCGGCGCGGGCGGGGATTGTGAAGGGGCTGCGGATGGCGACGGTGGCGAAGTGCCAGTTCGACCTGGAGGTGTGCGGCGGGATTTATGTGAACGAGCCGTGTGTGATTGACCAGCACATGTATTCGGGGCGGACTTATCACGACAGCGGGCACTTTATTGGGCCTTGGATTGCGGCGTTGGAGGCGTTTGTGGAGAAGGGTGTGTGATTGAGAACTGCGGCAACGTTTTTATCGGCAAGCTGGAAGCTTGCCCGACCTTTTTATGAAACGACGTGATTTTCTTTCGACTGCGGGTGCGGCTTTGGCGGCTTCTGCTTTGCCAGTGCGGGCGGCGGGTGAGCCGCTGAAGCTGAAGTATCTGCTGGCTTCGGCGCTTTATGGCGACATGAAGCTGGCTGAGGTACTGCCGGAGGTGGCGGCGACGGGGTGTGTGGGGCTGGATCTGTGGGGGAAGCAGCATGCGACGCATCGTGAGGAGGTGGAGGCGATGGGGGTGGAGGCGTTTGAGGCGCTGCTGAAGAAGCATGCGGTGCAGCTGGTGTGTTCGACGCGTTATCCGCTGGGGCCGTTTGGTTTGCAGCCGGAGATGCCGATGGTGAAGCGGCTGGGCGGGAGCTTGATTGTGAGCGCGACGAAGGGGCCGAATGATGTGGTGGGGGCGGAGGCGAAGGCGGGGATCAAGGCGTTTTTGGAGCAGATGAAGCCGCATGCGGATGCGGCGGGGGAGCATGGGATCGTGCTGGCGATTGAGAATCATAAGAAGGCGTTGCTGTCGTCGGTGGATTCGATTCGCTATTGGGCGGAGTTGAACACGCATCCGGCGTTGGGGGTGGCGTTTGCGCCGCATCATTTGCATGATGCGGTGGAGGAGATGCCGAAGTTGATTCGTGAGCTGGGAGCGAAGAATTTACCGTTCATTTATTTCCAGGAGTATGGAATCGGGAGCAAGGAGACGGTGGCGAAGGAGATCGAGCTGCAGCAGTTGCCGGGGTTAGGGACGCTGGATTACGGGCCGATTTTGGCGGCGATGAAGGCGGTGGGTTTTGCGGGGCATGTGGAGATTTTCATGCATCCGACACCGCGTGGGTTGCCGATTTTGCCGACGGCGGGCGAGATCACGAAGGTAGTGAACAAGTCGCGGGATTACATTGAGGGGTTGCTTAAGGGGGTGAACGCGTGAGGTGGATTGGCTTGATGCTGGTGCTGGCGGCATCCGTGCGTGGTGAGCCGCTGGTGACGGGGTTTGAGCGGTTTCATGGGGAGGTGGCGACTCGGGAGG
>CANETF010000330.1 GCA_947440575.1 Verrucomicrobiaceae bacterium | reverse complement strand
TTGGTCGGTCCAACCGATAAGGGTGAAGCGATCTTCTGGCAGGGAGTCGGCGAAGTGATTGAGGGTGAGGTGGAGGCGGCTTTTGTGCTTGCCGACGGGCAGGGTCAGGTGGGTGCCGGAGAGGATGAGAGGACGGAGGGCTTCCAGGGTGGCGGCAACGTGTTTGATGGGGGTGGAGGGGAGGTAAAGGATGGATTGCGGGGCGTAGGCTGGGCGGGGGGACGGGAGTGGAGCGGCGAAGGCGGGGCTGACGGGGAAGCCGGTGACGAAGATTTTCTCGGAAGGAAGATTGCGATCGAGAAGGACAGCGACGGTTTCGGGATCGGCGACGCAATAGAAGTCGCTGGGGTCGGAAGTCCAACTGGGGTGGACGGAGACGGAGTCGGTGATGATGGTGAAAAGGGGAGGAACAGGGCCTTGGGAGCGGAGAGGGGTGAGGAGCGTGCTGTAAAAGGGATAGGTGCTGACGATGGCGCGGGGTTGATGCTGATGAATCAGGCTGGCGAGGGCTTTTTGAAGAGAAGCGTTGAGGGGGTTGGGTTGCTGGCCGATATCGCTCTTGGCGAGTTTTCGGTAGGCCCATCTCCAGGCGCTGGGGAAGTTGACGATGGCAGCTTGGTAAGCGGATTGCAGAACCTTGGTCAGGGTGGGCAAGTGCTGCTCGAACAGGTCAACCACAAGGACGGATTCAGCGGTGCCAGACAGCTGAGTTTTCAGTGCCTGGGCAACGGATTGGGCGGCCGTGTTATGGCCGTCTCCGAAGCCTGCCGTTAGGACGAGAATCACGCGTTGGTTTCGATGGCCAGCATTGTCTGAAAAACAATCGAAATATCTCTGGTCATTGACCGTAATGTAAGATAATTATCAAGTGATCCGAATAATTTAGCCCGATGAATAAACCAAACCGATCTTGGCGTTCGAGTCAAGCACTGGCCCTGTTTGTTTTGGTCGCTGCCGTGTTGATCATGGCGGCGCCCTTTCGCGGTGGGGGTGGACTGGTGCGGATGCAGTCGGCGTCGGTGATGCCGTTGTTTGCATCGGCCTCGCTGGCACACGGGTCGAGTTTTCAAGCGAGGAGTTTGTCGGATCGGGTGGGTTGCAGTGGGGAGTCGCTGTTTCGTTCGGCACCGACGGTGAAGTTGGTGAAGCGGCGGGAGATTGTGGTGAGGAAGGTGGTTTCGGCGATTCCGGTGGATTTTCATGCGCCACGCAAGGAGTGGGGGCATTTGACCGAGGGGGTGCGGAGGGAGTTGGATCGATTGGCGATGAGTGCTGGGGTGAAGGCGGTGGAGATTCGCTCAACGGGGACGAGGTCGAGTGATTTGGAGGATCTGGTGAGGAGAGCCAAGGTGCTGGGGGGAGCCGGCGAGGTGGATCATTTGGGGCAGGCGATGGTCTTGGGACGGGGAGAAGGAGCGGATGATGGGGAGGTGCAGGTGGGCAAAGGTGGGGTGGTTGGAGCGGGACCGTTGGCGCTTTATCTGGTGGGCGATTTCAATGAGGTGGGAGTGACACGAGCGCAGTGGGAGGCGCTGGATGAAGTGATGGATTATTTGGCGATGAAGTGGGGGAAAGTGGCAGTCTCGGTGAGGCCGAGCACTTTGGGTGGGGGGCGACTGGGGCTGGGAGCGCTGTTTCCCACGGAGCGATTTTTGCGGGCGTTGGTGCCACCTATGAATGCACCGGCGGGATAGACTGGTTCTCGAAATGCTTGTCACCTTGCCCGGCGGCGGAGCGGCCTCATTGGCTGCGTCAGACGCTTGCCCGCTATTGATTTAATAGCGTGCTTCACGACTTCCTTGCCACTGAGACCGCTGCGCTCGCCGGATCCAAATGACCATCTTTTCGAGAAACAGTCTAACTGCGGGTGCCACCATGAAGGGATCAGAACAAGTCCAGTGCCAAGTCGAGCGCTCGAACCGAGTGGGTGAGGGCACCGGAGGAGATGGAGTTGACGCCTGTGGCGGCGACATCGTGGATGGTGTCGAGCGTGATGCCACCGCTGGCTTCGAGCCAAAGTCGGCCTGCGTTGAGGGCGACGGCTTGTTTGAGTTGAGAGAGGTCCATGTTGTCGAGGAGAATCAGATTGACGCCTTGGAGAGAGAGGAAATCGGCGAGTTGTTCGAGCGTGGCGGCTTCCAGTTGGATGCGCATGCCGGGATGATCCTGGCGGACGCGGTTGATGGCGGTTTGGAGGGAGGACAGGGAGCCATCGGCAGCGAGATGATTGTCTTTGACCATCACGGCGTCGTAGAGACCCATGCGATGGTTGACACCACCACCGGCTTTGACGGCTTCTTTTTCAAGGAGGCGCCAACCTGGGGTGGTTTTGCGGGTGTCCCAGACTTCGACGGGATACGGTTTGACGGCTTCGACGTAACGGGCGGTCAGGGTGGCAACGCCGGAGAGGCGTTGAAGGAAATTGAGGGCGGTGCGTTCGGCGGTGAGCAGCGAGCGAGTGCGACCTTCGATTTCGATCAAGGTGTCACCGGCTACGAATGTGCTACCGTCCGGGCGGTGAACCCACAGACCGAGACCCGAATCCACTTCCTTGAAGACCGTTTCCGCGATCGACATGCCGGCGACGATGCCGGGTTCGCGCGCGACGATGCGCGCTTTGTTGCTGGAGTTTTCGGCGATGAAGTAGAGGGAGGTAACGTCACCGGGGCCGACGTCTTCAGTCAGAGCGGCGCGGATGAGGTCGAGAGTAGAGGCGTGCATGAGGAATGGGGTCAGATTGTAACGCGAGAAATGCGGGACGCTAGCGCGGAGGTGCTGGAATGAGGCCGAGCAAAAGAGGGGCGAGGCGTGGTGGCGATAAGGTTAGGGAGGTGGCGCACGACTTGCGCAGCCCTCTGCGACCGGCTTCGCGATGGGCGTGGTGGCGGGGAGTCATCCTGCGCGCGGCGGTGGGCATGTTGATCATGGGTTTTTTGACGGGGGCGGTGGTTTTGGGAGTGTATAGCCAACTGGCGAAAGGGTATGATTTGGCTGAGTTGGGGGAGATGCCGGAACGGACGGTGGTTCTGGATTCGAAGGGGCAGGTGATGGGGCGGTTGCATGGAGAGGACCGGATTGTCATCTCGTTAGCGGAGGTGTCGCCGTGGTTCATCAAGGCGTTGCTGGCGCGGGAGGACACGCGTTTTTACCGGCACTCGGGGATCGATTTTATTGGGGTGTTGCGGGCGATGATTCGCAATTTGAGGGATGGCCGGATTGTGCAAGGAGCGAGCACTTTGACGATGCAACTCGCGCGCAACAGTTATCCCGATTTGGATGACCGGAGCTTTCACCGGAAGTTGTTGGAGATGATGCTGGCGCGCCGGATTGAGAAGGCGATTGGCAAGGATCAGATTTTGGAGCACTACATCAACCGGATCTTTTTCGGGCCTGGATTGTGGGGGATTCAGCGGGCGAGCCAGGTGTATTTTGGCAAGCATGCGTCCCAGCTGACATTGAGTGAGGCGGCATTGATTGCGGGGCTGATCCGGAGTCCGTCTAGGTTCTCGCCATTTCGGAATTTCAATGGAGCGATCAAGGAGCGGGATGATGTTTTGAAGCGATTGGTTGATGTGAAGGCGATCACCAAGGAGGAGGAGTTGGGGGCGCGTTATGAGGAGGTGATCTTGCGGGGACAGCCGGCGTTTCAGAATCAGGGAGGGTATGCGCTGGACATCGTGAAGCGGGATTTGGATTTGATTTTGGAGGACCGCGAGTTGCGTGAAGGCGGGTTGCGTGTGATCACGACTTTGGACAAGGAGTTGAATGATGCGGCGGAGAGCTTTTTGGACAAGCGACTGAGGGAGGTGGAGAAGTTGCCGGGTTACGCGCATCCGACGAAGGCGGGCTATGATTCAGGATGGGA
>CANETF010000329.1 GCA_947440575.1 Verrucomicrobiaceae bacterium | reverse complement strand
GAAGGGGTCTCTGGTGCTGGATGTGGAGGGGGAGAAGGTGCCGGTGAAGTCGGAGAAGGTGTTTGATTTGACGTCGTTGGAGAATGGGAAGCCGAGGGCGTTGAAGGGTGTGGAGTGGTGAGGGGGGAGGGATCAGTAATCAGTAATCAGTGAGTGGTGAGGGGTGAGGGGTGGGGCGCAGGGCGCAGTCGATACATGGGTAACAGATTTGGTTCAATACATCGGTAACACTATTGGGTTAGTGGGTTACAGGTTTGGGGTGATTTTTGGAAGTTGTGGGGTGGCGTGGCGTTTCTGTGCGTGCCATGAAACCGATTCCATTTTTCCTTGCTGCCCTTTCACTTACTGCGTTCGTTTCTGCTGAGGAGCTTGGGCAGCTTGTTTTTGAGGACAGCTTTGAGCGGAGCGAGTCGCAGGAGCAGAAGGATGAACCGGGCAATGGTTGGGGCACCAACAGCAAGAGCCGGGCGAAGGGGAACAAGCAGGTGGATCTGCGGGATGGGGCGATGTACATTTACCTGTCGCCAGAGGCGGATCACGCGGTTTCAGTGACTCATGCGGCTGAGTTCACGGATGGTGCGGTGAGTTTGCGCTTCATGCTGGAGGGGGAGAAGGACGTTCTGGGGCTGGACTTTGCTGACTTGAGTTTCAAGGAGGTTCATGCCGGGCATTTGTTCAAGGTGGGTGTCAGTACGGCGAAGATGGACATTGACGACATGAAGTCGGGCAGCATGAACATGGCGTTTTATGAGGCCAAGAAAGCGAAGACGCTGACGAAAGAGCAGTTGGCGCTGATTGCTTCCAAGAAGAAGGTGTTTCCGGTGAAGACGGCTGCCGGGAAATGGCATGATTTGGTGGTGCGGATTCAGGGTGACACGGTCAGTGTGTCGATCGATGGGAAGGAGGCGGGTGCCTTTGCTTCCGAGGGTTTTGCGCATCCGACGAAGAAGATGCTGCGGCTATCCGTGCCGCATGATGCGGTGGTGGATGATGTGAAGATCTGGATGAAGTGAGGGCGCTTTTCGGCGGGCGGGCGCTGGGCTACACGGGGGCGTTGGTGGTGTAGCGGAGGAGTTTGCCGAGGGTGGGGCGCATGTCTTTGCGGGCGACGATTTGGTCGACGAGGCCGTGTTGGAGCATGAATTCGGCGGTTTGGAAGCCGGGGGGGAGATCGGCGTGGGTGGTTTCCTTGACGACGCGGGGGCCGGCGAAGCCGATCATGCACTTGGGTTCGGCGATGATGATGTCGCCAAGGGTGGCGAAGCTGGCGGTGACGCCACCGGTGGTGGGGTGGGTCAAAACGGAGAAGTAGGGGAGGCAGGCCTGGCTGTGGCGGGCGAGGGCGCCGCTGGTTTTGGCCATTTGCATGAGGCTGAGGATGCCTTCGTGCATGCGGGCGCCGCCGGAGGCGGAGAAGACGATGACGGGTTTGCGTTCGGCGGTGGCGGCTTCGATGGCGCGGGTGATTTTTTCGCCGACGACGGAGCCCATGCTGGCGCCGAGGAAGCGGAAGTCCATGATGGCGAGGAGGACGGGGATGCCTTCGATGGTGGCGCGGCCGGTGACGACGGCTTCCTGAAGGCCGGTTTTGGCCTGGTAGGCTTTGACTTTGTCGAGGTAGCCTTTGAAGCCGAGGGAGTCGACGGAGTCGAGCTGGGTGTCCATTTCCTGGAAGCTGTTGTCGTCAACGAGGCTGGCGAGGCGCTCGGGGGCGCTGATGGTGAAGTGGTAGTCGCACTGGGTGCAGACGCGAAGGTTCTTCATGAGGGCTTCCTGGAAGAGGCTTTCGCCGCAGGAGGGGCATTTGATCCAGAGGCCCTCTGGCATGTCCTTCTTTTTTTCGCCGAGGTCGGCTAGGGTGCGTTTTTTGAAAAATCCCATGGTGTGTGGTGGTTTCGAACGGGGAGACTAGCCCCGCGCGACGGTGATCACCACCACTTTTTCAGCGCCGCCGTCGCGCTGGAGGACGCGGGCGCATTCCTGGGCGGTGGAGCCGGTGGTGAGGACGTCGTCGATGAGGAGGATGCGGCGTCCGCGAACGGTGTGGTTGGAGCGGAGGGAGAAGGCGCTGCGGAGGTTGCGCAGGCGGCGGTCGCGGTCGAGACCGGCTTGGGCGAGGGTGTAGCGTCTGCGTCGGAGGGCGTTTTGGGTGGGGATGCCGGTGGTGCGGGAGAGCTCGATGGCGAGTTCGCGGCTTTGGTTGTAACCGCGGAGCATTTCCCGCCAGGGGTGGAGGGGGACGGGGACGAGGAGCCAGTCGGTGGTGAGGTCCGGGAGGTCGGTGAGGCGTTTGTCGGTGAGGGATTGGCGGAGGAGGACGGCGAGGAGGCCGCGGAGTTCGTAGTGGTTTTCGTATTTGAAGGCGTGGATGAGGTCGCGGATGAGGCCTTCGGCGCGGTAGCCGGAGGTGGCGAAGTCGAAGTTGAAGTGGAGGTCCTGGCAGTTCCAGCAGCGGAAGTCGTGGGTGAGGTCGCCGGGGTAGGGTTCGCCGCAGTGGGAGCAGTAGGGGGGCTCGATGAGGGGGAGGCTGGTCTGGCAGGGGCGGCAGAGCCAGGTGTCGAGGCGGGGGGTGGGGGGATCCGGGCCGTCGAGGGGGGTGTCGCAGCCGAAGCAGAGGCGTGGGAGGACGAAGTCGAGGGTTTGGCTGGCGAGTTGGCGATGGCTCTTCCCGACCGTCCAGGGGAGGGTGGGGAAGGGGGCCATGGCGAACAGGGATTGGGACTTTTTTTAACCTAAAAACGGAAATGGCCGAGGGCGAATCTGCCGTCGTCATTGGCCCCACAAGGCTTCCCGCTTCTCGGGTGGCATCACCTTAACGATGCAACCGCTGCGAACCGGTAAGCCTTGTGAAGCCAAGCACGACACCATCTTCATCCCTTTCCCTTTCCGTTTCTAGGTTTACTTGGCGATGGGGGTCAGTTTGAGGTTTTTGAACTGGACGATCATGGGTGGGCCCTGGTGGATTTGGAGGGCGATGAGGCCTTCTTTGGGGGCGTTGGCGGCGTCTTCGTCGGTGACGTCGATGGTTTGCATTCCGTTGATGAAGTGCTGGACGTGGTTGCCGTTGGCGATGATTTTGTAGTCGTTCCAGGCTTCGTTTTTGATGGCGGCCTGGATGGCGTCGGAGTCGCCGACGGAGCCGGTGACTTCGACTTTGGTCTTGGGTTTGCCTTTGGCGTCGTTTTCGCTGGCGGGTTTGATGACGGTTTTTTGGCCACGGAGGGCGAGGATGCCGCGGCCTTTTTCTTCGTAGAGGATGCCGCTGTATTTGGTGCCGGCTTCGAAGTCGGCCTGGTAGCCGGTGATGATGGGGCCGAATTCACCGGGGGCGAGTTCTTTGCTGCGGTATTGGACGCCGGAGTTGCCGGCGACGATGCGGTATTGGAAGGTGAGTTCGAAGTCGGAGAATGGGGCGGCTTTGTAGACGAGGAAGGTGTTGTGCTTGATGATGCCTTTTTTGGGGTCGGCGGGGTCGGGCGGGGTTTTGCCGGTGATGGCGCCGTCTTCGACGCTCCAGAGGGCGGGGTTGCCTTCCCAGCCGGTGAGGTCTTTGCCGTTGAAGAGGTCTTCGGCGTGGAGGGAGGTGAGGGTCAGTAAGCTGGCGAGGGTGAGGAGGCGGGTTTTCATAAGGTTGGTGGGTGAGGGAAGCGGTTTTGGAGACTGGTGTCAACGCTGGGGAGGGGGAGGGTTTGCAAAAGGCTGCGGTTTTTCTTGCGGGGCGGAGGGGCGGCCTGCTAGTTTTTGGACTTGGAGGTGTGTTACGATGATTGAACTCGAAGTTTATGCGAAGGGCCTGCGGGCGACGAACTATCTGATGGAGCTGAGGGGGCAGATGGACATGCTGCCGAAGGTTCGGTACAAGATCGAT
>CANETF010000328.1 GCA_947440575.1 Verrucomicrobiaceae bacterium | reverse complement strand
GAGCAACGCGGCGAGCTTCTTCTCCTTGTCATGCACATAGGCGGCAGTGATGCCCGCCTCGGTGAGCTGGGATTTGATTTCATCGGCGGTTTCGCTGGCGAAGGGATTCACCAGCAGCAGCGCGATGTTTTGCGCGGCGAGTTCCTTTTCCAGCTTCGCCACGCTGGGGATGTAGCGCTTGCTCACGGGGCAGGTGGCACTGGTCATGAGGACAACGAGGCCCTTTTTGTTTTTGAAGCCGCTGAGGCTCGCGTTTTGGCCGTCGAGCGTGGTGAACGAAAGGTCCGTAATCATGCGCCCGATGCCGACATCGCTCGGTTTGAGCACTTCGGGGCCGCTGGTGACCTTTTGCACATCCTCGGGCGTGATCGTCGGCGTGTTCGCTGGCATCGCAGGACCGCCACCCGTAGCGTCGCCGCGCTGGGCCACGATGCGGCGCATCATTGTCAGTTCTTCGGCGCTGATGATGCCATCGGCATCTTGATCGAGCCGCGCAAACCACGGCGCGTCTCCCGCCTCCTCCTTGGTGATTTGGCCGTCGGCGTTTTTGTCCACTGCCTTGATCATGTTCTCGATCTGCGCCGCCATGCCGCCACCTGGGCCCGGTGTGGTGGGTGGCGTGCCTGGAGGCGTTGGAGTGCCCGGCGTTGTCGGAGCGGGCTTGCCGCTGACCTTGTTATACTCCGCCAGCGAGATCGCACCGTCCTTGTCGAGGTCGAAACGCTCAAACGCCTTCGGATTCGCCAGTTCATCGGTCGTGACCTGGCCATCGCTGTTTTTGTCGTAGCCGGAGAAAACGGCATCGGCAGGTGCGGTGGGTGTTTCCGCCGGTTTCGGCGGCATGGTGGGTGTGGTCGTGGTTGCAGGCTTCGGTGTCGTGCCACCCATGACCGCGTTGTATTCCTCCAGGGTGATGCTGCCGTCTTTGGTGGTGTCAAAGCGATCAAAGGTCTGCGGGTTTGGCAGTTCTTCGGAAGTGACCTTGCCGTCGCTGTTCTTGTCGAACTTCTGGAAGACGCCGCCGGGAGCCTGGGCGAGCGCGGAGGTGATACCCGCGAGGGCGATGAGGAGCTTGGTCGAGGTTTTCATGGCTGCTGGGTTTTGCGTTGTTGAAGGCGCTCTTGATTGGTCTGACGCATCACTTCGCGCTGCTTGGGGGTGAGTTGCTTCCATGTGTCGGTGCCGTGGCGTTTGAAGGCTTCGGTGACTTTGGCGGAGGCTTCGGCCTGGATGGCGTTAAAGTCGGAGAGCAGACGGTCGTAGCTCTGGCGGAGAGCGGCTTGCTGGTCGGGCGTGGCTTCGATTCGTGCAAAATCCTGCGCCATGCGATGCTCGATCCAGCGTCGGGTCCATTCCTCGCTGCGCGTCCATGCGGGACGACCGGAGTTCACTCGGGCGGACATGGCGTAGCCGCACAGGCCGCCGAGGCCGAAGAGCACGACGAGGCTGACGATGATTTGGGTGAGGAGTTTCGTTTTCATGGTGCGTCAGGGAGATGGGTTTCAATCATGAGCTGGGCAAGGAAGGCTGGTTCGGACTCCGCATCGACATCGGCGGTGATTTCATCCTGCTGCGGCCAAACGAGCCACGAGGCGGTGATCAAACCGACCGCCAGCGCGGCAAAGGAAGCCCGCGCCCAGAGCCGGAGCGCCAAAATCGAAGGCTCCTCGCCGCGAGCCTCACCCGGAGCGAAGAGGGTGAACCAACTCGCGGCCCACGCACGCATCTTGGCCGCGAACGATGGCTGCGGCGTGCGCACGATCACCAATGATGCCGCGAGAGACTGCGGCAGCGCCGCTTCGAGAAACCAATCGCGCCGCAAGGCCTCCCGCGCTGCCGGTTGGTTGAGTTCAGCGGTCAAAGCGCGCATTTCCTCGGTGGTGAGGGAGTTTTCGCGCCAGCGGTGCAGCAAGTTTTGGAGTTCAGGGTTCATGGGATCAGATCATTTGGGAAAGTTTGCGCTCCACGCAGTCGGTGAGGGCCTGCCGCAGGCGGTAGAGCGACTTCGTCACCGCATCGAAGGACTGGCCGGTGGTCCGTGCGACCTCCTCGACTGATTTGCGTCCCTCGTAGCGAAGTGAAAGCATGCGGCGTGATTTTTCCGGCAGCGCGGCTACACAATCATCCAGCGCCTGTTGCCGTCTGTGCCATTCGTCTTCCGCGTCTTGGTCCGCTTCCGAGAAAGCCGTCTCCACCTGTGCCAGAAACGCCTCCATCACCTCGCTGTCGGCCACGACCTTTGCGGTCTGCTGAGTGCGCCAGTGTTTCAAAATGAGATTCCGCGCCACACCGCGACACCATGCAGGCTGATTCTCGATCACCGTGCCTTTTTCCACCTCCGCCGCCAGCCGCACCCACACCTCCTGGATCACATCCTCCGCCGCATGCGCATCCCGCAGCAGCCCACCCACAAACGCGCCGAGCCGATGCCGGTCATGGATAAACTCGGCAGCTGCACGCTGGATGGTTTCGAATTCACGGGACATCTAAAGAGATGTTCCATGAACCCCCGAAACGTGGACAAAGTTTTCTTTTATCGCCGCGAGTTGTTTTAAGTAGCGTGCACCGCCTTGAGACGCCGCTTCCAATAAGGCCCTCAAAGGCAGTTCACTGGCGGATTTGACCTTGGTGGCGGTGTGTTGGAGATATTACGGAGCAAGGTGCTCCTGCGAAATCGGCAATCAATCTAGAGTCGTTATGGCCACGACTCAGGCGTTGACTTGGCTAGCGGCGGGTGACGCGGACGATGAAGGCTTTTTTGGGGTGGAGGTAGGTGCGGGCGGCGGCTTGGATATCGGCTGGGGTGACGGCGGCCATGAGGGAGGGGAGGCGCTGGTAGTGGTCGTGGCCGAGGCCGTTGAGTTCGTTCCAACCGGTGACGTCGGCCATGGGGCCGTTGCCCTGCTGGGAGCGGAGCCAGGAGGATTTCCAGGTGGTGCGGGCGCGGTCGAGTTCGTCGGGAGAGAGGCCTTTTTCGGCGAGGTCTTTGATGAGGATGGTCATTTCGGCCTCGGCCTGGTCGAGTTGATGGGGGGCGGTGCCGACGTAGAAGTAGAAGGCGCCACAGGAGAGGGCGCTGAAGGTTTGGGCACCGACGTAGTAGGCGAGGCCGAGTTCTTCGCGGATGCGATTGAACAGGCGTGAACCCATGTCGCTGCAGGCTTCGTCGATGAGGGTGAGGGCGACGGAGCTGGGGTGGTGGAGGTCGACGGTGCGGAAGCCGATGACGAGGACGGCTTGTTCTTTGTCGAGTTTTTCCTGCCAGCGTCCGGGCTTGGAGCGGGAGGTGTGGGTGCGGCGTGGGTCGTAGGCGGGTTTGCCGTGAGGGAGGGTGTGGAAGGAGGCGGCGATTTGGTCGCGAATGGCTTTGGGGTCGACATCGCCGTAAACCGTGATGACGCCGTTTTCGCGGTTGAGGGTGCGAGAGAGGGCGGTGCGGCAGGCGGGGATGTCGAGGGCTTTGACGGAGGCTTCGGTGCCGTTGGCCGTGCGGGCGAAGGGTTTGCCGCTGAAGATTTCGGCGCGGGCGCGACGGAGGGCGACGGTGAGGGGGTCTTCTTTTTCTTCGCGGATGGAAGCGAGTTGGTGTTTTTTGACGAGGGCGAGGCCGTCATCCGGAAGGGAAGGGTGGAGGATCAGATCCGCGAGGAGGTCGATGGCGGAGGCTTCATCGCCACGCATGACTTCGGCGCCGAGGACGCGGCGATGGGCGTCGGCGGAGCATTGCAGGCTGCCACCGAGGTTTTCGAGTTCGGACTGGATTTGAGCGGCGGGTCGGTGGGAGGTGCCTTTGAGGAGGAGTTGGCTGGAGGCGAGGGTGACGCCAGCGTGGGTGTCGGATTCGGCGAGGACGCCGGCGAGGAATTGAGCGCGGAGGGAG
>CANETF010000327.1 GCA_947440575.1 Verrucomicrobiaceae bacterium | reverse complement strand
CCGCTTGCTTGGCATAGTTCCAGGCCTTCACAAAGTCAGGCTCATTCTTGGTCGTCGCCGTGCCGCGCTCGTACATGCTCGCCAACCGCAGCATCGCCAACGGCTGACCTTGATCTGCCGCCAGGGAGTATTGGTTTGCCGCTGCGGCAGGATTCGCACGCACACCGCTGCCCATCTCATACATCGCACCAAGGGAAAGCTGGCTGGGGGCGAAGTTTGCATTCGAACCCATTTCAAACCAGGACTTCGCTGCCACCAAATCCTGCTTGGTGCCTTGGCCGTTCTGGTAGGCCAAGCCTACCTTCTGCATCGCTTGAGGAACGCCTGACTCGGCTGCCTTCTTGAACAATTCAAAGGCCTTGTCCACATCCTTGTCGACCACGTTGCCGGACTCATAATACACGCCCACATTGTAGAGCGCGCGCAAGTCGTTGTTCTGTGCGGCCAGGCGATACAAGTCGAGCGCGTTCTTCGCATTCGGTTGCACCAGCACTTCTTTCGACTCTGGATCAGCCCAGCCTTGTTCGGAAGCCACACCCATGCGGAACAAGGCCTCAGGGTCACGGCCATTCGCTGCCTTCGAGTAGAACTCCAGTGCCTTCTTCAAATCCTTCTTCTGACCACCAAGACCCTCTTCGTGGATCTGAGCCAGCAACCGGTTCGCAGCCGCATTGCCTTTGTCTGCCGCTTTGGTGAACATTTCGATCGCCTTCGCAGGATTCTTTTCCACCAGCGCCGCACCACCTTCAGTCGGTTGGTCACCATTGAAGAGACGCGCACCCAGCGTGCTCATCGCCACGGGGTTGCCTTGCTCCTCTGCCGCCTTTTTCAATTCAGCCAGCGCCTTCTTGTCATCTTTCAAGATCGTGCTGCCCGTAACGCCCGCAGAGTAAAGTTGCGCCAACATGAAGGTCGCCTCACCGTCGCCAGCTTCACTACCCTTGACCAAAAGATCACGCGCCTTCTCAGCACTCTTCTCAATCTTGGCCACACCATTCAAATGCAGATTGGCAAGCAACCGACGTGCGGCACGATCGCCACCCGCCTCAGCCTTTTGGATCAACTCCACAGCCTCTGCCACTTTGCCCGCGTCTTGGCTGTAAGCTTGCAACATGATTTGAGCCAGTTCGGACATCGCAGGCACCTGACCCTTGTCAGCAGCGGCCTTGTAAAAGCCAATCGTCTGATCGAGCTGAGCCCCTTGCAAAACTCCCGTCACCGTCCAGCGGCCCAGCGCATAGTTCGCGTCCTTGTCACCTTTGCCTGCCAATTCACTGACCTTGTTGACCGCTTCGGTCATCACAGCATTGAGGTCCTTCTTCTCGTCCTTCTGGTCTTTCGCCAGTTGTTCGAGAACCGTCTTCATTTCTGGGCTCAGGGTCTTCAGCTCGTCAGTATCGATGCCGGCGACGACCACAAGAGCGGCCAGTTTCACTTTGATTGCAGTAAGTAACATAGGTCAGTTGGATGGTTTGGAACATTTTCGGACCGTTTAGGCCCAGAACCGTTCAGTTTTGAAACGAAATCATTGCACTTGCAAGACTTAGCTGTGCGTAACGCCACAAAAAGAGCGCTTTTTTGTGCCTATTCGCACCTTTTTTCTCTCTCCGTCTTAAACGACACTAATCAAGGCTCTGACCCTGTCGCGCCCCACCCACTGTCTGCGGCGCCAGTTTGGCCAGCCAGACATACCGTTGAAACAACACTTTCACAGACGCTGTCAGCGGCACCGCTAGGATGGCCCCCAATAGTCCCCCCAACAATAAACTCCACACCAGCACCGACACGATCACCGTCATCGGATGCAGCCCCACCGACTCACCCACCACCCGCGGTGTGATGAAAAGCCCGTCAATTTGCTGCACCACCGCAAAAATAATCGTCACCACCAAAGGCAGCATCCACCACGGATCCCCCGGCACAATCGCACTCCCACCCTGCACCGCCGCAATCACCACCGCCGGAATCCAGCAAATCGCGATGCCCAAATACGGAATGATCCCCAACACACATAACAACAACCCAATCATCAAACCAAAGTCCAACCCCACAATCATCAATCCCAATCCTGTGGTGATCCCGTTCAACACGCTCACAAACAACTGCCCCCGGAAAAACGCCACCAAATACCCATTGATCTCCATCAAACAGTCCACCACCTCATCCTTAAAGGCCGACGCTCGCAGTGGCAGATAATCCGCCCAGGTCGACTTGATCTTCGCGCTCTCGATCAAAAAATAGAACAAGTACAGCGGGATGATAACCATCGACAGCAGAAAGCCAAATACCCCCAGCACCCCACCCACACTCGAACGAATCGTCTTCCAGACCGACGTCACCACCACAGGCAGCGCCTGCTTCACCCAGTTGCCCGACAAAAAATCCTTCAACGTCATTCCCCCGTCTCCAGGATCCCCCTCCAAGACTTCCTCGACGACCCCACCCACCTCCTCCTTTGCCACCTCTCCTCCCACCGGCTTTTTCTCCACTTCCTTCACTTCACCCGCTCCCTTCACCTCCGGAGCCACCGGCAGCATCGAAACCAAATCGATCCCATACTTCCCGTCCATCTCATCGGCAAACCGCAGCACCGAAATCCGCGCCTTCTCCGCATACCCCACCAACTTCGTGTCCAGGTTCCCCGTCTGCGATCCTACCTTCGCCACCATCCACCATCCCAATCCACCAAACCCCAGGAAAAAAGCCGCAAACACCAGCAGCACCGCCCGATATCGGGTCAACCCCCGCCGCTCCAGCCACACCACCCCGGGCTCCAGCAAATACGCCAGCACCCCCGCAATCGCAAACGGCACCAAAAACGGCTGCATGAACGCCAGCACCTGCGTGCACTCATAAATCAACCCGATCGCAATCGCTCCCGTCACCGTCAGCGACAACGCCGTGACGGCTGTCCACAACGCCTTCTTCTGAAATGCCGTCGGTTGAGTGCTCAAAATCAAGATTGTTCCTGCCTGCTTCGACGCGCACCCTACCCACTCTGCCTCGAAAGAAAACTCCAAAACCCTTCCCACTTTGCAATCCACACCGTCCACAAAAACCCGTTGACCCTCCCTCATTTACCCTTATCCTCATTTCCCCCACGCTCTGGCGAAAGCACCGTGCTCGCACTCTTACGCCTCGTCAGTCTCCCGTGGAACATCATCCCATGAAAGACGCTATCCACCCCACCACCTTCGAAACCACCATCAGCTGCACTTGCGGCGCAGTGTTTCAGACGTTCTCCACCGTCCAGAACCTGAAGATCGGTATCTGCTCCTCCTGCCACCCTTTCTTCACCGGTGAAACCCGTTTCGTCGATACCGCAGGTCGCGTCGACAAATTCGCCCAACGCTACGGCTCCACCGCCGCACGTCGCGCCAAGCCAAAACTCAGCGCTGCAGGCGCTTAGTTCCCCTCATCTTCTACCCACTTCAAACGGTGCCTGTGTCCCCGCGACACGGCACCGTTTTTCTTTACCCCCGCTTGCGACTCGCCGATCACTGATCACTCCCCGCCGATCACTCACCCTCCGCACCTCCCATGGACTACTCCTCAATCATCGAAACCAAACGCCGACGCTTCGACGAACTCGAAGACCTCATGGGCATCCCGGGTTTCTTTGACGACGCCAAAAAAAGCGCCGATACCCTCCGCGAACACCGCCTCCTCCAGCGCCTCCTCAACGACTGGTCCACCTACCTCAAAACCCAGGACGAACTCCGTGACGCCCGCGAAATGGTCGAGTCAGGCGACGAAGACATCGCCTCCATGTTCCAGGAAGAAATCCCCGCGCTCGAACAGCGCATCTCCGAACTCGAAACCTCAATCCAGTTCTCCATCCTCCCTCCCGACCCCCTCGAAGGCCGCGACGCCCTCCTCGAAATCCGCGCCGGCACCGGTGGCGACGAAGCCTCCCTCTT
>CANETF010000326.1 GCA_947440575.1 Verrucomicrobiaceae bacterium | reverse complement strand
TCGGACACGAAGGGAACGTCTTTGATTAGCATTGAGGCTCCTGGGACGCCGGTGATGGGGATGCTGTTTGTGAAGGCGTGGCGGGCGACGGGAGACAAGCTGTATTTGCAGGCGGCGCGGGAGGCGGCCTCGGCGTTGTTGTGGACGCAGTTGGCATCGGGAGGGTGGGGGACGATTCATGATTATGCGCTGCCGGTGGCGAGGAAGCAGCACTATCGGCGGGATTTGGAGGCGGGAGATGTTGAGCGTGGGGAACGGCGGGCGCACACGACGCTGGATGATGACAAGACGCAGTTGGCGCTGCTGTTTCTGTTGGAGCTGGCGCATTTGCCGGAGTCGAAGGGGGATGCTGAGCTGCAAGGTTCGGTGAAGTTTGGACTGGATGCCCTGCTTGCGGCGCAGGCGCCAAATGGGGGGTGGCCACAGGGGTTTAGTTGGCCATCGGATGCAAAGCCGGTGGTGAAGAAGCCGGTGATGCCGACGGAATGGCCGAGGGTGTGGCCGAACGTGGATTACACGGGTTACTACACGTTGAACGATGGCAATCTGCAAACGGTGGGGCGGGTGCTAGCGCGGGCGCATGAGTTGACAGGAGAGGCGCGCTACATGGAGGCGTTGAAGAAGCTGGGGGATTTCCTTTTGCTGGCGCAATGTCCAGAGCCGCAGCCGGGGTGGGCGCAGCAGTACAATCTGGCGATGGAGCCGGCGTGGGCGCGGAAGTTTGAGCCGCCGTGTGTGAGTTCGGGAGAGACGTTGAGTGCGCTGAATACGCTGCAGGACATTTGGCTGGTGACCGGGGAGGAGAAGTATCGGGCGCCGTATGCGAGTGCGTTGGCGTGGTTGGAGAGGTCGAAGCTGCCGGACGGGCAGTATGCGCGGTTCCAGGAGTTGCATACGAACAAGCCGCTTTATTTTGTGAAGGACACTTATGAGCTGACCTATGATGACTCGAACCTTCCGACGCACTACGGGTTCAAGCTGGACGATTTGCAGGAGGACATCGATGAGTTCAAGGAGAAGCTAGGGATGTCTCATGAGGAGAAGGTGAAGGAAATGGCGGGGCCGAAGACCGAGAAGGAGTGGCTTTCGAAGGCGAAGGGAGCGGCGAAGAAGGTGGTGACGGCGCTGGAGGGGCAGAACAAGGAGGGGGTGTGGACCACGGAGAATGTGATCGAGGGAGCGCTGATCATGAAGCATGTGCAGGCGATGATTTACTATGTGGATGCGGCGAAACAGGCAGGGGCGTTGTTTGAGGCGTTTCGGGAGAAGGAGAATCCGAAAGCGGAGGGAAAGTGATTCGGGATTGAGCCTGGATTTGGTGAAAGGGGGCGGTTGATTTTGCGTTGGAAACAGAGGCGGCACAGCCTTTTGGAATGGCCGCATGAGGTCTGGTTGGCGAGCGCCCGGACCGGTTTCTTTTGACATGAACTTCCCCTTTTATATTTGGATCCCAGTCTTGATGGTTGGCACAGGCGTGTTGTCTGCGGCAGCTCCGAAGAAGCGTGCGGCGCTGGATGCGTCGGAGTTGCCGGAACCTGTGCAAAGGCCGGTGAAGTATTTTGGAGACATTCATCCGGTGTTGGCGGAGCACTGTGTGTCCTGCCATGGGCCAGACAAGCAAAAGGGCGGGCTCAGGCTGGACTCGCTGGCGGCGGCGTTGGAAGGCGGGGGTTCCTATGGGCCGGCCATTGTGCCGGGGAAGAGCGCGGAGAGTCCGTTGATTCTGTTCATGGCGCACTTGGAGCCGGACATGGAGATGCCTCCCGAGGAGGACATGCTGCCTGAGCAGACGATTGCGGTGTTGAGGGCTTGGATTGATCAGGGTGCGAAGTGGCCGGTCAAGGCGGGGGCGGCGGAGGCGGGAGGGGAAAGCACGTTGGGGAATCAGGCGTTGTTTTTCCAGAAGGCGGCCACGCATTGGGCCTTTCAGCCGGTGGTGAAGGCGGATGCAGCCTCCCTGAAAAGTGGTTCTGCGATGATTGACGCCTTGATTGGAACGAGGTTGAAGGAGAAGGGTTTGGAGCGATCGGCGAGGGCGGATGCACGGACATTGTTGAGGCGGTTGCATTTCGATCTGACGGGGCTGCCGCCTGGTCCGGAGGAACTGGAGGGGTTTGAGGCGGCCTTCGCGAAGAATGCGGATGGAGCCATGGCCGCGAAAGTGGATGAGCTGCTGGCGTCGCCTCATTTTGGCGAGCGATGGGGGCGATACTGGCTGGACATGGCGCGCTACGCGGACACGCAAGATTTTTTGGCGCAAGCCGATTTGCGGTATCCGTTTGCATGGACGTATCGCGATTATGTGATTGAAGCCTTCAATGACGACCGGCCGTACGATCAATTCATTCGTGAGCAACTGGCGGCGGATCAGATGGGATTGAAGCCAGATGATCCGAAGCTAGCCGCCTTGGGGTTCATGACGGTTGGACCGCGTTTCCGCAATCGAAGCGATGAAGTGATCAATGATCGAATCGACGTGGTGACACGAGGGCTGATGGGGATGACGGTGGCGTGTGCCCGGTGTCATGACCACAAGTATGACCCGATACCGACCGCCGATTTTTATGCCTTGTCCGGCGTTTTTGCGAGCACGCAAGACCTTGAGGAGATGCCGGAGATTGTTCTGGAGGGGCGTCGAGTGGATCCGAAGCAACGAGCGGACTACGATGCCACGAAGGCAAAGGCGGAGAAGAAGCGATTGGATTTTGTTCAAGGGTTGAAGGAAACAGCGGTCGCTGATGTGCTTGAGAAGCCTGAGATCTACTTTGACGCGCTGGTGCAGATGGAAGTGAAGAAGACAGCGGATGTGCGCAAATTGATCACGGGAAAGAAGATGCTGCAGACGGCCTTGACGCCGCTGAGCCAGCGATGGGCGGAAATGAAGCGGGCGGAGCGGTGGTGGCAAGATCCGGTGATCGGGCCGTTGGCGCGGGTGGCGGGCGCATCGCCGGAGCGGAAAGCGGGTATCATTGAGATGGTCCTCAAGACGGGGCGTGTACCAGGCAGCAAGGAATCGGTGCATGCGACGGTTATTGCTGCTCTGAGGGCGGAGCCACCCCAGAATGAAGAAGCGTTGGTGCGGGTGTATGGGAAGTTGCTGGTTCGGGCCAAGGAGTCGCCGAATGAGGATTTGATGCAGGTGGTGAGTGCTTTGTCGAAGCCCGGGGGCTGGCTGGATTTTTCGGTGCAGGAGGTGGAGAGTGCGCATCGCCTTCTGGGTGCCGGACGGAAGGAATTGAATGACCTTGAGACGGCGATCGCAGAGGTTGAGGCGACGCACCCGGGGGCGCCGGCGCGGGCGATGGCAGTTAAAGATAAGGCCAAGCCGGTGACTCCAGTGATTTACATTCGCGGGGATGCTGCCCGGAAGGGTGACGCGGTCGAGCGGCGCTTTTTGGAGGTGCTTGATCCTGCCAAGACACCTTTCCCGGCAGAGAAGAGCGGGCGGCGGGAGTTGGCGGATCGGATTGCGAGTGAGGAGAATCCCCTCACGGCCCGCGTTTGGGCGAACCATGTTTGGCGGCACCTATTGGGGAGGCCGCTGGTGAAGACGCCGGGAGATTTCGGTTTGCAATCGGACCCGCCGAGTCATCCGGAACTGCTTGACTGGCTGGCGTCGGCATTGATGCAGCGTGGGTGGTCAACGAAGCAATTGGTGCGGGACATCATGCTTTCTGCGACTTATCAGCAAGTCAGCGGGGACCGGCCGGAGGCGTCGGCCGTGGATGTGGACAACACCCTGTTCTGGCGGGCGAATCGCCGACGGATGGATTTTGAAGCCATGCGTGATGCGATGCTGGCGACGGGCGGGCAGATTGATTTGGAGATGGGGGGGCGTTCGGTGAATCTTTCGACAGAGCCGTTCAGCAGTCGGCGGACGGTTTACGGCTTTGTGGACCGGGTGAATCTTGATCCGCTGTTCACGACGTTTGATTTTCCGTCGCCGGACATTGCGAC
>CANETF010000325.1 GCA_947440575.1 Verrucomicrobiaceae bacterium | reverse complement strand
GTCGAGGAGCCGCTCGCCAATGCGGCGCACCGCCTCCGGCAGCCTTCCGGGCAGGCGGGCGCGGATCAATTCGGCATAGGCTCCATGGGCGATCTGCTCCGCGTAGTCCTCAAACACCAGTGCGAGGTTGCCACGCAATGTGTCCTCTTCCAACTGCCGCCGGGTCAGGCGTTGAACGGACTTTTGCATGGTGCGCAGTTCGCCCAGACCCTGCCGCGTGTTGGCTAGGCAAACATCGACCGTCTGGAGGGGTCGCTCGATCAACTCAGGCTCGTTGGCCAGCATGGCGCAGACAGCGGTGATTTTGTCCGTGAAGACAGCGGCTTCGGGATGTGCGATTTGGCGAAGCGCGCTGATCAGGGTGGAGCCGTGGGCGTCAAAGTAGAGCCGCCGCCGCCAGTCCTTGCGCGGGGGTTCCTCCAGCCAGCGGCACCGGGTCAGGTGGTCGAGCACTCGTCGCGCCATGTCACGTGGTGGCAGGGCCATCGGCAGTTCGGCAGGCAGGTCTTCCTCGTCATCAGGCTGGTATTCCGGATGATGGGTGATCACATCGGCAATGATGTCCAGCGCCTCGCTGCGCTCCAGGCCGTCCGGTTGCTCCGTGCATTCGCGGTCCAGAGCATCGAGAACATCGACGTAAGTCGGCGCGTTTTTCCCCGCCAGCACCCGGAAGAACGCCGGATCGCGCACTTCACGGTAAAGGCTGGTCGAGAGGAGTTCGGGCATGAGTGAACTGCAAGGGTGGCGGGGCTTCCCTGCTTTGGCAATAAGGTTTGAATGGCGTTGCCCGCCATTGAGAAATCGCCGTCACTTGCGCCGTAGTTGACCCGTCATGAAATGCCTCGCCACGCTGTGCCTGCTCGCTGTTACCTGTCTTCCTGCCCAGGATGCCCTGAAGTCCGCCCTCGTCTTCCACGCGTCTTTTGATTCAGGACTTAATGCCGATTTTAGCACGGGGGATCCGGTTTGTGTCGTCAAAAAGGGCAAGGACTTGGTGCCTGCGGCCTTCAATGAGGAGGTCAAGCTGGACCCGGCGGGTGGCAAGTTTGGCGGCTGCCTGCATTTTCCGAAAAAGGGTGCCACGCGCCCGCAGTTCAGCGGGGTCAACATGCTCGGCTACAATGACCGAAGCTGGAGCGCCACCGTGTCCCTGTGGCTGCGCTTGACTCCCGATGAAGACCTCGAGCCCGGCTACTGCGACCCAATTCAAATCGTCGGTGATGACGGCAAAAAAGGCTTCATTTTCCTGGAATGGTCCAAGGATGAGACGCCGCGCTTCTTTCGCTACGCCATCCGCCCGCTGCAAGAGATCTGGGACCCGACCAACGTCGGTTGGGGAGAGATCCCGTTCGAGAAACGCCCGATGGTGCAAGTGGCCAAGGCACCCTTCAGCCGTGATGCCTGGACGCATGCGGTTTTCACCCTGGACAAGGTGAACGAGGCTACCGCCGCGAAGCCCAGTGGCAGCCTTTACCTCAACGGCCAGATTCAGGGCCGCATTGAAGGCTGGGATCTGCGCTTCGGCTGGGATCCGGCAAAAGTTGCGCTGGTGTTGGGTGCCTCGTATGTGGGCCGCATCGACGACTTGGCTGTCTTCAGTCGCTCCCTCAATGACGCTGAGGTGATGAAGCTACACCAACTAGATGGGGGCGTGAAAGCGCTGCGCTGAACCGACTTCAGTGGGTTTGCTGACGCGATGGCGGCGCTGCCTTGGACATGACGGTTTGGTAGCAGCCGAAGAGGATGAGGGCGGCGCCGGCGGCTTGGGGGGTGGAGAAGGATTCTTTGAAGAGGGCGATGCCGGAGAGGGTGATGGTCAGGGGCAGGAGGATTTGGAAGGCGCCGCCGATGCTGACGGGCAGGTAGCGGAAGCCTTCGGTCATGGTGAGTTGACCGAGGGAGGCGAGCAGGGCGGCGGTGGTGAGCAAGGCGAGATCGGTGAGGGAAGGCATGGGGAGCGAGAACACGAACGGGAGGGCCATCAGGGCGGTGTAGGCGCATTGGGAGGCGAAGATGGTGCCGCTGGTTTCGGTCAGGGTCAGTTGGCGGATGATGACCACGACGGCGGCGGCGACGAAGGCTCCGACGATGGCTAGCAACTCGTAACGGCCGAGATGGGTCAGGTCGCCGCCTTGAAGGCCCATCAGAAAGACGATTCCGACGATGGCGATGACGCTGCCGAGGATTTTGCGGGGGGTGAGGTGCTCGCCGAGGACAAAGACGGCGAGGATGGCGCTCCAGATGACCCAGGTATTGCCGATCAAGGTGGCTTTGCCAGCGCCGAGGGCTGGCAGGGTGAGGTAGTAGGCGGCGGTGCCCAAGGCGCCCAGGATGCCGCGCGCGACCAATTTGCCGGAGCAGAGGGCACGCCGAAAATGCACGCGCTTCTGCGGCATGTAGACGGCCATGATGACTAGCATGCCGACGCCGGCCCGGAAGAGCAGAGCCAGCCAGGGGCTGATGCCGCGGGTGCTGCCCAGGTGTTTGATGAGCAGGGCCATGCCGGTGAATCCGACAAGCGAGAGGAGCATCCAGAGGGAGCCGCGGCGGAGGTCGATGAGCGGGCCGGTCCTGGGAGGGGGCTCGGTCGTCAGGGGGCGGGAGTCGGGGGGAGGGGGCACGGGGATGAATGGGGAGAGGGTGAAAACAAAAAAGGCGACCCGAAGGCCGCCTTTTGGAAAGAGATCGAAAATCAGAGTCAGCGATCAGTTGCCGGAAGGGGCGGCCGGGGCGGGAGCGGGTGCTACTGGAATAATGGGTGCAGGAGCAGGAGTGGAATCGGCTTTGGCCTCAGGTTTTGGGGTTTCGGCAGGTTTTGGCGCGGCAGGTGCGGGGGCAGGGGCTGCGCCGGGTTCCTTCATGGCGGGAGCGGGTGCCGCAGGAGCGTCGGTTTTGGGGGCCTCAACGGCGGGAGCCGCGGGGGTCACAGGAGCTGAGGTGGCGGTGGCGGGAGCCGCTGCGGGTGCGCCTGGAGCTGCGGCAGCTGGAGTGGCCGGGGCTTCGACGGCGGGAGGAGCGGTGAACAGCTTTTTGGTGTCACCGGCTTGCTTTTTGGAAACCAAAACGGCGAGGACAGCGGTGAGGAGGAACAGGGCGACGGCCAAGTAAACGGTGAACTTTTGCAGCACGTTGGTGGTTTGGGCACCGAACATTTGGCTGGTCATGTCGCCACCAAAAGCGGCGCCGAGGCCCTCCTGGCGGGGGCGTTGCATGAGCACGATGAGGATCAAAAGCAGACAGACGATGACCTCAACGATCGTCAAAAGGGTGATCAGGATGGACATAAGGGGCGTGGAATATGGTCATTCCACCCGATCTGGCAAGCGGTTCTATGCCTTTTTACGGGCAACGACCCAGACGCTCTGGGTGGTGAAGTCGGCTTCGGAAAGGTCTGGATGCCTTTTGCGCACGGCATCCGTGAGTCTTCCGGCCCCCTGATCCGGGGTTGAGGGTGTGGGTTTCCAGGCTTCGATTTCGAACTGTTTTTCGGTCAATGCACGCACTTCAGACAAGCGGAAGCGGTTCAATTTGGTCATGACGTAGCTGTCGGAGGGGAATTCGCCCTCTAGATGAGCCCAGTCGAAGTAGCGCGACTGTTCCGGGTTTTTGGGCTGGATTTTGTCGACGGTTTTCGGGGCTTGATGGTGTCCGTTCCAGGAAAACCAGTTATGATGGGTGAACACCAGGCGTCCGCCGGGTCGTAGAAGCCGGTGAATGGAAGCAAAGACGGCTTCGAGTTGAACCAAGTGCTCACTGGCGTTGTGGAGGGTGGCCAGATCGAACGCCCGCTTGCCTTCCAGTTCGTTCGACAATCCGCGGATCATTTCGAACCGGCTCATGCGGGCCATGAGTGCCTCGGGGGTCCAGCCGCAGTCGATGCGTTTGCCGTTGTGGAGGTCCTTCATGATGGAGGAGCGGGGCTTCACTTCGGGGTCGATGCCGACGTATGAGTTGGCACCCTC
>CANETF010000324.1 GCA_947440575.1 Verrucomicrobiaceae bacterium | reverse complement strand
GCTTCGAAGATGCATTTCTTCATCACTGGAGTCTCCTTCTACAACTTCCCTTACGTCTTCGGCTACCTGCTCAGCCAGGCCCTGTTTGCCCGGTTCCAAGAAGAAGGTGCCGCCTTCCTGCCGCGCTACGAGGCCTTCCTCGCGATGACCGGCAGTGCCAACTGCGAAGAAGTTGCCCGGCAAACCCTCAGTGCTGACCTCACCGACCCTGCTTTCTGGTCCACCGCTCTTCGTGCGATGGAGCCCACCCTAGCGCAATACGAAGGCTTGGCCTGAGACGGCGGACTCACTCCGGAAGTACGGGTTTCAGCGCGTCTGCCCAGACGGCGTAGCCTTTTTGGTTGGGGTGCAGGAAGTCGGGCATGTTTTCTTTGGAAATCGTGCCGTCGGGGCTGAGCCAGTTTTGGGTGATGTCGAGGAAGGTGATGCCGGGTTTGCGGGCGAGCGGGGCTAGCAGGTGGTTGATTTCTTTGAGCACAGCGCGCTTTGGGTCTTCTGGTTTTTGGCCACGGGGGAAGATACCCATCAGGATGATCTTGGCGCCGGGGCACTTGGCTTGGGCGTGGTCGATGATCGTTTCAATTCCTTGGGCGATTTCAGCCGGGGTGTTGGCGCGGCAGTTGTCGGTTTGCGCCAGGTTGTTGGTGCCAATGTGAATGACAATCGCTTTCGGCTTCAGCCCGTCCAGTTCACCGAGCTCGATTCGTTTGAGCACGTTCTGCGTGCGATCCCAGCCAAAGCCCAGGTTCAAGGCGGGGCGATTGCCAAAGAGTTGCGCCCAAGTTTCCGATCCGCGATTGCCCAGTTTTCCGCCGTCCGGTTGCCCGCCCCAGAAATGGGTGATCGAGTCGCCAATGAGTACGATTTCCGGGTTGATCTCTGCTTTCACTTTCATCACTGCCTCATGCCGCTCCTCCCAGCCGTAGCTGTCGCGCTCCAGCTTGCCCATCGGAATCACCGCCGTGTTGACCGAGGTCACGTGCGGGATCTGCTTCCGGATTGCAGCAGCTACTTGTTCGCCGAGCAGCTGGTAACCGGGCTCCTTAAAGTGCACGTCCTGCGGTGGCTGATGCGCCTCCAAATGGGGCAGCATGGTTGCATGCAGGTCGTTGATGGCCACCCCCTGTTTTGCCATCACTCGTGCCGCCACCTCGCGTCGAGCGGCCAAGTCGGACTCGGTCGCGTCTTTCATGCCGCCTTCCCGCACGGGTGTGGTCGTGGCCCAAATCAACTGTGCTCCCGTCGCCTTGAGTTGCGAGGTGATCGCCTCCAAACGATCCTCATAATCTGCCAGCGGTGTCTTGCGGTCGTGGATGCCAAAGTTGAAGTGGATGATGTCCCAGTGGCCCTCGCCCAGCCAAACGGAGAGCTTTTTGAGGCCGTTCGCCGTCGGCCCGCAGTTTTCCGGTGCGCGATGCACATTCGCCATGCCTGCCAGTGCCTTGCGGGCGGCCAGTGTGTAGCCGCGGGAAATTGAATCCCCGATCAAAAGCACGCGCGGCAATTTTGGATCATCCTTTAAATAGTCCCACGCCGTGATGCCGCCCTTCACCTTCTCCGCCTGATACAGTGGCAGGTAAAACGACCCCAGATTCTGCTCAAGCACCGTCTCCCAGGCCTGCTGTTCAGCAGGCAGTTTCGCTTTCCAGGCTGCGAACTTCTCTGCCACCACCCGCTGGGCCACCGCCTTTTTCTCTGCCAGTTCCTTGGCGTTGGTCGGCTCTGCCGCGGTGAGGTTCAGGGCAAACAACGGCAGCAGGAACAGAAAACGGGTATTCATGGGCCGCAGATTACGAAGGCAGAAGGCCCACTCTTACGCTCACACCTCTTCCGCATAGAACGGCCAACCCATTAGCGTCGGCGCCCCAAGTGATTCCTGTTCGAAGTCGTCCTTGGTTCCGCTCTCGCAGATGGCGCGCAGCGTGTGCTGGCAGTCGGCGAGGGTTCTTAGGGCGTCTGGCAGCTCACGAGCCATGACGGTTCATCCATTCCTGACCCTCCGGCGAGTCCCGAAACAGCACGGCAGGGATGTTGCGGATGCGGGTCTTGCCGCCCTCGCGTTTCTCGGTTTTGGTCACGACGATCAATTCATCGCACAGGCTGAAGGCGAAAGGGATGTTGCCGCTGGACATGCTGAAGACGCCTTGCAGATCCAGTTCCTGCATCGCTGCCAGACAGTCCTGAATGCGCTCGCCACTGAGCTTGGAGAAAGCTTCGTCAATCGGCACCAGCGCCAGGCTCGGTTCCTTCCAGCGGGTTTCGTGGCGATTGTAGGCGTGCAGATAACTGGCGAGGATCGCGACGAAATACGGGCTCTGGTTTTCGCCGCCGCTCATCTTGCCGCTTTGCTTGTCCACGCTCACCGGTTTGGCATCCGGCTGGCTGACATTGGTGACGAGCAGGTCGTAGTCGAAGTATTGCCGGTAGTCGAGCAGGCGTGCGGCTTCCGGTGTGTTGCCTTGTTTGACGAGCGTCTGCAGGAAGTGGTCGAGCGCGGAGCGCAAGTCACCTTCAAGGCTGGCAAAAAACAAATCATCCGGATCCCGCGTGGCGTTCATGTGGATGAGGTCGCGGTAGAAGCGGAACTCGGGATTGGGCTCCTTTTTGATGTGATAAACATCATTGCCGATCTGGCGCTTGAGCTGCTTGTTGAGCAGGAAGATGATGTTGTCGATGTCCTTCAGTGCCTTCTGCATTCGGCTCAGCACCTGGGTGCGGAACAGGCTTTCCCAGCGCTTGCGCTCGGCTTCGGCTTTCCGTTCAAACTCGGGGATGCCCTGTCCGTCGATACGCTTCAGCAGCTTCTCGTAGTCCTTCGTGCTGCGCCCATCCTCCGGCAGATCGTCAAACCGGGGAGAAAAGGTCTTTTTGAAATCGACCATCGCTGCTTTCAGCTCACCCTCGGCTTTCAGGAAGATCTCCGCGGCGCGGCGCTCCTCCTTTTCAAACTCGCGCGCGGCCGCGTCCGGCACCAGGAAGCGCTCCAGCAGCTCCGCCTTCCAGGCCTGGTAACGCTCCAAATGCGCGGACACATCGACCTCACGCTTCACCTTGGAAAAGTCGTCCTCACAGCGGGAGGCATCCTCACGCCGTTTGATCAGGGTCGTCTCCATCTGCTCGATCTCGCGGGCGATGCCCTTCTTTGCGATCTCGAGCTGTTCCTTGCCCCAGGCGGCGAGCTGATCCTTCCACTCCTCTGCCTGAGCATCCAGCTCGCGCAGGGCGCCGCTGTCAATGGATTGCAACTGGCCCATGAGCTTTTCATGTTCGGCCTCGACCATCGGCAGGCGTTCGATTTGCACCATCTCGCGGGTGAGGTCGCTGTGATCCGGCACCTTCCTGTCGCGGTCGGCGAGAATGGCGTTGATCTCGATCTCGATGGGCTCCAGGCGCCGCAGCCGCGCTTCCACTTCGCCAAGCAGCGCGGTCTTTTGCTCCAGCTGGCGTTGCAGGCCGCGTTTGCCGACAAAAGGCACGCCGTCGTAGTGACGCGGCCGCTGGGTGATGCCTCCGCGCAGCATGAGGCCGTCCGGCAGAATGGCCGCCGCATGCTTTTCCAAATCTTCCAGTCGCTTCACGCACACGACTTGGCCAAACAGCGCGTCCACCACCGCCCGTGCAACCGGGTCGCTGGTCTCGATTTTTTCTGCTAGCGAACCTTTCAACACCTTGCCGGCAAGTTTCGCTGCGCGCTCTGGATGCACCAGCGACTCGGCCACAGTGCGAGGTCCCTGGGCGGCGGCTTCGAGTTCGTGATAAATCCGCAGCGCCTCCGGGTAGTGTTTTTCGGGCACGATGACGGCAAACTTTTCGGTTAAGGCCACCTCGACCGCCGGCCGCCACGCTTCGTCGGTGACCTCGCAAAGCTCCCGCAGGGCGCGCGCCGGGAGGCTGCCTTCGAAGTGAATGAGCCGATCGTTCAGGCGCGCGAGCAGAGGTTGGACGACGGGCGGCAGACCCGCCTTGAGCGCGGCGATTTGGGACTCCAGGTCGGC
>CANETF010000323.1 GCA_947440575.1 Verrucomicrobiaceae bacterium | reverse complement strand
TTCGGGCGAGTCCGAAGGACGTGGATGCCTTGCTGGGGCTGGGCGATGCGTATCAAAGGGGCGGGCAATTTGAGGAGGCCGAGGCGGCTTTGAAGAAGTGTCTTGAGTATGATCCTGACAATGCGGTGGTTTGCCATGCGTTGGGGCTGACGTATTTCCGAGCCAATCGACTCAATGATTCGATGAAGGCGTTTGAGGAGTCGCTGGCAAGGGACAGTAAGCAGGCGCTGGCGCATCACTATTTGGGGATCATTGCAAGCAGGTTGAAGCAGGCACCGAGGGCGGAGAAAGAGTTTCGGACCGCGCTGGCGATCAATCCTGATTTTGGCGAGGCGCATTTCAATTTGGCGGTGCTTTACATTGGTTGGGACCCACCGCAGATCGATAAGGCGCGCACCGAGTATCAGAGTGCGATCAGCAAGGGTGTGGTGCCGGATGACAATCTGCAGAAGTTGCTGAAGCCTTGATTAGGCAGGCATTTCGGTGACGGAGTAGGCTTGAACTTCTTCGGCGATGCCCTTGAGACGGGCGGGTGGTAGGGGAGTGGTCACCGCGTTTTCGGGGAGGCGTGACTGAGTGGTGTCGTCGATGAGGATTTGTCCGGCGGCAGCGATGCCGCAGAGGCGGGCGGCCAGGTTGACCCGGTGACCCAGCACGGTGTAGTTGAGGCGTCTTTCGGAGCCCATGCAGCCTGCCACGACGGAACCTGTGGCGATGCCGATTCCTATTTCGAGGGGGAATTGGGACTGGCTGTTCAGTTGGTTGCGGGTTTGTCGCATGGCGAGGGCGCAGCGGACGGCGTGTTGGGCATCATTCTCCGAAGATTCGGGTGCCCCGAAAAGGATCATGATCATGTCACCGACGAATTTGTCGACTGTGCCCCCGTATTGATAGGCGACTTCAGTGAGGGCCGTCATGTGGTGGTTGAGAAGCTCGATGACGTCATGAGGGGGCAATTGTTCGCTGAGGGAGGTGAAGCCGCGAATGTCGCAGAAGAGCACAGAGACTTGCTTTTGGACGCCGCCAAGATCGTGGCTGTCGTGGATCAACCGTTGAGCGACGGCAGGGTCAGCGACGGCGCTGAGGACGGAGCGATAGCGCTCTTTAAGGGCGAGGTCGGTTGCCATTTCGTTGAAGGCACTGGACAAGAGGCCTAATTCGTCGCGGGATTGAACGGGGACGCGGAAGGCGTAGTTTCCGGAAGCGATTTGGTGGGTGGCGGTGGTGAGGGCACTGACAGGGCCTGAAAGGGTGCGTGAGACGATGATGATCAGGCCGAGAGAGATGAGCATGGCCAAGCCACCGATCTTGATTGCGGTGAGTCGAAGATCCGCAATTTCTGCATCCACGGAGGCAAGAGAGTAGAGATTGATTTGTGCGGCGCGTTCGAAGGGGGAGTCTGGGTTGAGGACGCGGTAGATGACGTGGTAACGGCGGTTGTCGACGGTGACGGTGAGGTCGCCGCTGGGTTGATTGCCTTGCTCAAGCGTCTCACTTATGAGGCGGGAGAGGTCGGGTTTTTTCTCGTCGGGAATGGTGGAGGAGATGATTTGATTGTCGATCCAGATGCCGCTGAGGATTTGGCCGTGTTCGAGGCGGCCAGTTTTTTGGAAGAGAGTACGTTCGTCGAGGGTGGGGAGGGGGAGTCCGAAAACGAGAGCGCCGAGGAAGGCGTCGTCGGAGGCTCGGACGGGAGTGACGAAGATTTCGCGGACTTGCTGACGGGATTCGCCGGGGACTTCGACGAGTTTGTAGCCAACTTCTTGATGGGGGAGGAGGTCAGAGAGGGATCTGGAGCCGAGGTTCAGGAAGGATTTGGTTTGGCGGGTGCGGTCGGGTGTGACGGAGCGGTTTGGGTAGGCGGTTTCGGGCAGGGGGCGACCGGAGGCGTCGAGGAGAGCGAAGAAGAGGGGGGGATTAGGGTTGGTGGGTGGAGGGGAGTCGTCTTTTGTTGGTCGGGGGGCGGTGTTTGTGTCTATTTGGGGGAGGTTGGGTAAGGTTTTGGATTTGGGGAGGGAGCGGGTGCGGATGAGTTGGGCAAATGGGGGTGCGTTTTTGCGGTTTTGGGCTTGGTTGGCGGATTCGGAGGAGAGTCGTTGGCGACCGAGTTCCAGGAGGAGGGGTTCGAGAAGGGGGCGGGCAGGCTGGGCTTTGCCGTCTTTGAGGTGGGCGATCACGGAGGGGTGGCGGGAAGTTTCGTCGAGTTTGGCGCCGATGGCTTCGAAACGTTCAGCTCGCGATTTTTCGAAGGAGTCAATGTAGGACTGGAATTGGGCTTCGAAGACGTGCTGGTAGACGGCGCTGAAGCGGCTTTCTGCGATCCAGAGGGAAGCGGCGGTGACGGCAGCTAGAATGGGGAAGATGGCGATGATGAGGCGCGTTCGGAAGCGAAGGTGCCAGGGGATGGGTTTTTGGAAAGAGGATGTCATGTGAGCTGGGAACCGAGATTGAATTCGACTTTCGCCTCCAGATGAACCGAACTGCGGGGTTAAAGTAGCGAGGTTCCGAAAGGTGGGCAATGGGCGAAGACGCCCGCCAAAGGGGAAGATTTCTGACAAAAATGAGCAGAATTGTCCCAGTTATGTCGAAAAGGGAAGAAACCATGGCTCGATTGACCTAGGTCGCTCTCATTTTGACCCCGCTTTAGAATTGACTTTGTAATTACAAAACAGGTAAACATGCTGTCTTTCCCGAAAACACTGCCTTACTCCCGCCCCATGTTCTCTTCTTTTGACACCCCTCGTTGCTTCGTTTTTCGTCGGTTACTGGGCGTTGCTGCCGCTTTGGCCTGTGTTTGTAGTCCGGTGGCGGTCATGGCGTTAGCGCCAGCGGCTCCGACCAATGTGACCGTAAAGACGACTCGGGTGATTGCCGATGATGTCGCTTATTGGCTTGTGACCTGGGATGATAATGCACTGGATGAGGCGGGCTATATCATCAAGGGACGCTATTTCTCAGGGACACGCGCGGTCTCCCCGGTTCTCGATTTAGCGAAGGAAGAAGCAAATGCGACTTCAACCGTGGTGGGTCAGACCGACTTTTTTGGGACAGCCGGGTTACCCAACTTATCGATGCAGTTCACTGTGACGGCATTCAAGAACAATGGAAGTGCCATTGAAACGAGCACAGGGACAAGTCCTAGAGTTTTAACGTTGGGCACTGACACTTTTGGCGCTCCCTCTGGACTTTCCATCACGAAGATCCCTGGAACAGATGGCAGCTATCAGATCAATTTCGCGGATAATGCGACCACTGAGATTTATTACCGGTTGGGATTCAAGCGCACGGCAGATGCGGCCTTCAGTACCACCTCAAACGAATTTCAGTTGGGCTTGTTTGGAGAGAACTCGGTCAGGCGTGCATTGCAGTTGATTCCCGGGACGAGCTATGATTTCCGCGTTCGTGGGGAGCGGTTCGGTCCGAGTTTCACAGCTTATTCAAGCCCTAATGTGACACTCACCACTGATCCCTTGAGTCCTCCGACGGAGTTGTCGGTGGTGGCGGTGGATGACGACAAGGTCAGGCTGACATGGAAGGACAACTCCACGAATACGATGGGGTATGAGATGCAGTACAAGTTTGTTGGTTCTACGGATCCCTTTGTGGCGTTGAGTGGCGGATCTGGGACGGTTTATGCGGGAGGGGATGATACGGAGTATGAGGTGACGGTGGGTCCTGGAACGGAGATCGAATGGCGGGTGCGGGGGGTGTTTCAGGATAGTTCGAACACTTTGTATTATTCGACTTTTTCCAATACGGCGACTGTGTCGACTCAATTTCCGGCGCCAACGAATGTCGAGGTGGTGGCAACTGGACTATCGGGTTCCATCGCGGTGAAGTGGTTGCAGAGTTCTGAGTATACGAGCCAGTATGAGATTGTGAGTCGGGATGCGGGGACGGAGGATGCATTTGCTCCTTTGGCAACGGTGCCTGTGAGTGCCAAAGAAACTTTGATCACGGGACTGACTCCTGATGAGGCGATTGAAGTGGCGGTC
>CANETF010000322.1 GCA_947440575.1 Verrucomicrobiaceae bacterium | reverse complement strand
TTTTGAAGCAGCGGCTTGAGTTTCGGTTTGGCTACAGCCGATTTGACGGGGATGAGACTTACACAGGGTTGACGGATGCGGATTTGGCAGCGGATCCTTTCCGGCGGTATGTGGCGACACAGTTTGACAACATGTCGAGTGATCAGTTTCGCTACTCGCTGACGCACACGATGCAGCCGACGGATGATTTGCGCGTGGAGACGACGGCTTATTACACGAGTTTTGACCGGACGTGGTATCGTTTGGGAGATGTGCGGGAGACGAAGGATAAGGAGCTATCGATCTCTGGGGCACTGGGTGGAGCGCAGCCTGGGCTGGACATTTTGAGAGGGGATGCGGAGGGGTTCTGGCGGTATCGCTCGAACGATCGGTCGTATTACACGATGGGGGTGCAGACGCGGGTGGACTGGGAGTTTGAGACGGGGGCCTTGGAGCATGATCTGAGTGTTGGAGCGAGGTTGCACTACGACCAGGCGATCCGGTTTCAGCGGGAGGATTTTTATCGGGTGAATGCGGCAGGGAGCGTGCTGGGGTTGAGTCGGGGAGCGGCGGGTTCGGGTGGCAACCGGGTGGGGGAGACGCTGGCGTATTCGATGTTTGTGGAGGATGCGATCAAGCTGGGGAAACTGACGGTGAAGCCGGGGATCCGCTGGGAGCATTTGGAGATGGAGTATCAGGACAAGGACGAGTCGGGAGCGAATCCGGATCGAGTGGTGGACAGTGCGTCGGGAGGATTGGATGCGTTTGCTCCGGGGGTGGGTTTGGTTTACGAAGTGTCGGACGAGTGGAGTGTGTTTGGAGGTTATTACCGGGGGATTTCGACGCCGGGTCCACGTGAGTTTTTGCGGAGTGGCAATGATTTGGAGCAGTCCAACGGCTATGAGGTTGGGGTGAGGCACTATGCGAAGTCGCTGCAGGCTGAGGTGGTGGGTTTTTACACGGACTTTGACAACCTGTTGGTGCGTGAGTTGCAGGGGGCGTCGGGGACGCTGGGGGATGAGAATGGCGGGTCGGCGACGGTGTATGGGGTGGAGGCGGCGGTGCGCTATGATTTGCTGGACGGCAGCGGGACGGACTGGCGGATGCCGGTGAGGGCGTCGGCGACGTTCACGTCTGCGGAGACGACCTCGGATACGGCATCGGCGAATGCGGAGTCGATCTTCAGTGGTGGGAAGTCGGGCAACAAGTTGCCTTACATCCCGGAGTGGGCGGCGAGTGCGGGACTTGGGGTGGAGTATCGGGGATTGGGGGTGTATTTGGACGCGACCTACACGGGGGAGATGTTTGGGACGGCGAGCAACAGTTCGAATCTGCGGACGCCGTCGGGGAAACCGGATGCGCGTTATGGGGTGACGGATCAGATGTTCATCGTGGATCTGTCAGTGCAGTATCAGGTGACTGAGAACATTCGCTTGCTGGCCGGGATCAGCAATTTGACGGACGACATTGGGGTGACGAGTCGGCTGCCGTTTGGGGCGCGGAGCAATGCGCCGAGGAGCTATTTTGGCGGGGTGGAGATTCGGTTTTAGTTTGAGAGTTGGTTGACTCGATGGTGCAACGCCTTGGCGGAGTGATTCGCCAGGGCGTTGTTTTTTTGGCTGGAATGGGGGTTGCGTGAGGCGGGGAGGTGGGGGACTTTGGTGGCCCTCTTTTTATGAACAAACTGGATGAGATCATTGCGTACAAGCATCGCGAAATTGAACGGATTCTGCCGCTGACGGAGAAGCTGCGGGCGGCGGCGGCAGCGCGGAATGATTTCCGTCGATTTGGGGAGTCGCTGGTGCTGGATCCGGGGCGGTTGGGGATGATTGCGGAGATCAAGCGGGCGTCACCTTCGGCGGGGACGATTTCGGAGGAGTTCGATTATTTGACGATTGCTCGGACCTATGAGAAGGCGGGGGCGAGCGCGATTTCGGTGCTGACGGATGAGAAGTATTTTCAGGGTCGGCTGGACTACATGACGAACATTCGGCAGCAGGTGGACATTCCGGTGCTGAGGAAGGATTTCATTGTGCATGAGGTGCAGATTTTTGAGGCGGTGGTGGCGGGGGCGGACGCGATTTTGCTGATTGTGGCGGCGTTGAATCAGGAGACGCTGGTGAGGTTGCTGGACACGGCGCATGCTTACCAGTTGGATGTGCTGGTGGAGGTGCATGATTTGGAGGAGCTGGATCGGGCGCTGGATTCGGAGGCGCGGATCATTGGGGTGAACAACCGGAACTTGAAGAGTTTCACGGTGGATTTGGCGGCGACGGAACAGTTGGCGGAGGAGGTGCCGGGGGATGTGATTTTGGTGTCGGAGAGCGGGATTCGGACGCCTGAGGATGCGGAGCGGTTGGCGGCGGCGGGGGCGGATGCGCTGCTGGTGGGGGAGACGCTGATGCGGAGTCCGAATCTGCTGGTGGATTTGCCGGCGCTGCGGTGTTTGAAGCCGTTGGATTCGGTGCGGGGGTGAGGGGGAGGCTTGCGGTTGCGGGAATGAATCTTGCGGCTGCGAGAATGAATCTTGCGGCTGCGCCGATTTCTTTTGGTGGCGGACAGGAGTGTCCGCGCTCCCTTGTATGGGGCAGAGAGGAGTGTTTGCGCTCCTTTTTTGGGGTGCGGTGTTAGCCGTGGCGGTCTTTGAAAGTGAGTTCGGCGATGCCGGATTTGTCGAGGTTGCCGAGGCCTAGGGAGACCATTTTTTGGTATTGGGCCTGGGTGGCGGTGTTGAGGGGGAGGTTGAGGCCGACTTCGGTGGCGATGGAGGCGGCGATGCCGCTGTCTTTGGCGGCGTGTTCGGCGCTGAACCAGCAGTCGTGCTCGCGGGCGACCATGTCGGCGGCGTCGGTTTCGAGGACGCGGGAGTTGGCGCCGGTTTGGGCGAAGACTTCGCGGACGAGATCGAGATTGTGACCGAGGGCGGCAGCGAGGCCGAGGCCTTCGGCGAGGCCGGCGGTGTTGATGTTCATGACCATGTTGACGAGGGCTTTGACTTCGGCGGCGGAGCCGGGGCCACCGATGAAGCGGCGGTTGATGGACATGTGTTCGAGGACGGGGAGGAGGCGCTGGTAGACGGCTTCGTCGCCTGCGAGCATGAGGTAGAGTTTGCCTTCGCGGGCGTGGCTGATGCTGGAGGCCATGCTGGCCTCGAGGGAGTCGGCACCGGCGGCTTTGGCGGCGGCGTAGATTTCACGATGGATGGTGGGGGAGACGGTGGCGCAGTTGATGAAAGTTTTGCCTGTGGCGCTGGTGAGGAGGTTGTCGGCGGAGTCGAGGAAGATGCGGCGCATGGCGGCGTCATCGGTGACGACGGTGAAGATGAGGTCGGCGGCGGCGGTGACTTCAGCGAGGGTGGCGGGGGCGGCGCAATGGAGTTCGGCGGCGAGGGATTGGGCGAGAGGGGCGTGGTGGTCGTAGACGGCGGTGATGGCGTAACCGGAGTCTTTGAGGTGGCGGGCCATGTTGGCGCCCATGCGGCCGATGCCGACGAATGCGATGGTGGGAGGGGTCATAGGGATTGCGGAATGCGGATTGGGGATTGCGGATTGATGAGAGGGTTATTTGAATTCGGGGTAGAAGGGGTTGTGGGCTTTTTCTTCGGCGAGGGTGGTGTAGGGGCCGTGGCCGGGGCAGAGGATGGTGGTGTCCGGGAGGGTGAAGATTTCTTTGCGGTTGGTGGCGAGGGCGTCGGCGTAGGAGATCATGCCACCGCCCATGGAGGAGGCGAAGAGGGCGTCGCCGACGATGGCGACGGGGTTGGCGAGGCCGGTGACGACGTAGGTGACGCCGCCGCGGGCGTGGCCGTGGGTGGAGCGGGGTTCGATGCGGAGGGAGCCGAGGGTCCAGGCGGTGGTGGGGTCGATTGAGAAGGTCTGGGTATCGGGGCAGGGTTCCTGGGTGTGGCTGAAGACGTTTTGGCAGCGGGTGCGGAGGCGGAGGCGGTCGAGGTCGGCGATGTGGTCGGGGTGGGTGTGGGTGATGAAGATGGAATCGAGGGAGAGGTGGCGGTCCTCGATGAATTCGATGATGGGGTGGGCGTCGGCGCCGGTGTCGAAGGCGGCGGCGCGTTTGGAGGCGGGGTCCCAGATGACG
>CANETF010000321.1 GCA_947440575.1 Verrucomicrobiaceae bacterium | reverse complement strand
GGCCTCGACAAAGCCATCGCCTACTTCGCCACCGTCGTCGGCAAATAGCCCCCACTTCCCGCAGCACTCCCCCGCAACACCCTCGGCGCGCCCCCCGGCACGCCGGCATCTCCTTGCATACCCGCATGAGACCCCACCACCTCCTCCTCGCCGCACTCACGCTGCTGCTCACCACCACCCTCCTCGCGGACACCCCGGGGAAATGGCAAAGCGCCTCCACACACACCCGCCACTCCCTCACCTACTCCACCAAAGCCACCCTCCTCGGTCAAACCACACCCATCGACCTCGTGTTCGGCTGTGACCCCACCTCAGACAAACAAAGCTCTGGCACCCTCGGCTTCGATCTCTCCATCAAAAACGTCTCCAAACTCAAGTCCTTCCCCTTCAACGACTTCGAAGGCCCGGACGCCGTCGCCGCCCCCGATGTCCGCCTCACCATCACCCGCCCCGGCAAACCCCCACTCACCTTCAAAACCTCCGCCAGCGGCTTCTACTCCGAGGCCGATGTCTTCGTCTTCAGCGTCGCCGAAGTCAGCAAAAAAGCCAAAAGCACTCCCCGCTCCATCCTCAAAACCCTCGCCTCCGAACCCGCCGATTCCATCACCCTCACCATCACCGACCCCCGCGACCCCATGCACGCCCTCGAACTCTCGGTCCCGGTCACCAACAAACAAGCCGACTTCCAAACCATCCTCACCGGCCTCAAATAAGCGGCTCACGCTAACATCATTTTCGCCCCTCCAGCGAACGATTCTCCCCCAGCCCACGTTTCATCACGCATCGCATGATGAAATCCCTGCTCCTCCTGACACTCCTCGCCACCGCGGCTTCCACCAACGCCCAAGATAAGGCCAAACCCGCGCCCGCTTACGCCCCCTCCGTTCCCAAACCCACCGCCTCCGCCGTCCCCTACGGCACCCACGAACGCCACATCCTCGACTTCTGGAAAGCGGACTCCGCCACCCCCACTCCCGTCGCCTTCGTCATCCACGGCGGCGGCTGGCAAGGCGGCGAAAAAGAACGCGTCGATCGCTTTGTCGATGTCCCCGCCCTGTTGAAAGCCGGCATCTCCGTCGTCGCCATCAACTACCGCTTCGTCAAAATGGCCGAAGCCGAAGGCATCCAACCCCCCGTCAAAGCCCCCCTCCACGACGCCGCCCGCGCCCTCCAGTTCGTCCGCAGCAAAGCCGACGAATGGAACCTCGACAAAAACCGCATCGGCGCCGCCGGCGGCTCAGCCGGCGCCTGCTCCAGCCTCTGGCTCGCCTTCCACAACGACCTCGCCGATCCCGCCAACGCCGACCCCGTCGCCCGCGAATCCTCACGCCTCCAAGCCGCCGCCGTCACCGGCGCCCAAACCACCCTCGATCCCCAACAAATGGTCGAGTGGACCCCCAACAGCAAATACGGCGGCCACGCCTTCGGCCTCGGCACCTTCCCCCAGTTCCTCGTCGGTCGCGAAAAAATCCTCCCCTGGATCGCCGAATACTCCCCCTACGCCCTCGTCTCCCAGGACGATCCCCCCATCTACCTCACCTACAGCGCCCCACCCGCCCTCGGCCAACCCCAAAAAGACCCCACCCACACCTCCAATTTCGGCCTCAAACTCCAACAACATTGCCAAACCCTCGGCGTCCCCTGCGAACTCCAATACCCCGACGCACCCGACACCAAACACCCCACCCCCACCGACTTCCTCATCGCCACCCTCAAAGCAAAGTGAGCTGGCTCACCCCTCCAGCAAACCCCGGTTCGGCCGCTGATACACCGCCTGCATCACCCCAATGTTCCGCGTCGCAAACGCCGCCTCACAATACTTCAAATAAAAGTTCCACTTCCGCCGGAATCGATCATCAAACCCCAGCGCCGCCACCTGCTCCCAGCGCTCGTTGAACTTGTCAAACCACCGCGCCAGCGTCCGTCCATAATCGAGCCCAAAATCGTGCATCCCCGCCATCGACAGATTCCCCGTCTTGTTGATCGCCTCATTCACCCGACCCACACTCAATAACAGGGACCCCGGGAAAATGTGCTTCTGAATCCAGTCCACCCCCTTCTTCAGCGCCGCGTACCGCGAGTCCGGCACCGTGATCGCCTGAAACGCCAGCAACCCGTCCGGCTTCAACACCTCGTGGCACTTCGCAAAGTACGTCTCCAAAAACGCATCCCCCACCGCCTCCAGCATCTCGATCGACGCAATCTTGTCGAACTGCCCCGTCACATGCCGGTAATCCTGAAGCCGGATCTCCACCCGGTCACTCAGCCCCTCCCGCGCTACCCGCTCCGTCGCAAACTTGTGCTGCTCCACCGAGATCGTCACCGCCGTCACCCGGCACCCATGCTCCCGCGCCGCATGCGTGCAAAAGCCACCCCAGCCGCAGCCGATCTCCAACACATGATCTGTCGCCTTCAACTCCAGCTTCTGACAAAGCGCCTCATACTTCGCAAACTGCGCCGCCTCCAACGTCTGCTCCGCATCCGCAAACAACGCCGACGAATACGTCATCGTCTCATCCAGCCACAGGGAGTAAAACGCATTCCCCAAATCGTAATGCTCAGAGATGTTCTTCCGGCTCGTCGTCACACTGTTCGGCCGCAAAAGGTGATGCGCCCGATTCACCAGCTTGAGCACATTCGTGAACGCCACCTTGCCCGATGAGCCCCCATACTTCGGCGTCCTCGCGATGTTCTTGATGAAGAACGCAATCACCGCCGCAATGTCCGGCGTGTCCCAGTCCCCATCCACATAGGACTCCCCAAACCCCACGTTGCCATAAAGCGCGCACCGCCTGAAAAAATCCCGGTCGTTGATCCTCATCTCCGCCGTGGCCGGCGTCTCAGGATTCCCCAAATGACAAACCGTCCCGTCCGCCATCGTCATCCGAAGCCCCCCATGCCGCATCTTCTTCAAGCTCATCATCACCAGCTTCTCATAGAAGCCAATCGACTTGGCCGGCACCACGGTTTCAATCACATCAACAGATTCAGAGCATGCGGAAGAACTCATAGTTTTGGGGTCTGGATGGAAAAATGGGGGTTGAGAACGTCAGTTTGCAGATGCGGATTCGCCGCCTTCCGATGCACCGGCAACTTCTTCAACCACAGCCGAAAAGCCTGCCAATAAATCAAAAAAATCACCTTCAAAGTAAGCAGGGGATACGTCAACGCACATTTTAAGAGATGCCCGTCGGAAAGCTCCTGGCGTTTTCCAGTCAATAAACTCACCAGCACCTTCTCCCCGCCCGCATCCAGATCATCCACCCCAATCCGCAACCCATCATTCGGCTCCCGCAACTGAAAATCAAACTTCAAATCCAACTCCGAAAAGGGCGACACATAAAACGCCTTCGGCGTCACCAATCGCCAGCTCCCACCCGCCCCCGCCTCCTTGACCACATACAGCTTCTGTTCACGAAACGTGTTCGTCACCTGCACCATCGCCGCCACCACCTGCCCATCGACCGCATACGCAAAGTAAAAGGTTACCGGATTGAAGATGTACCCCAGCACCCGCGGAAACGCCAGCATCCTCACCGCCGTCACCCGCGAAACATCCACCCCCTCCTCCGCCATCTTCCCCATCACCCCCCGCTTCAAATCCTTCGCACTCCCCCCCAAATGATCCTCATCATAAAACGAGAACAAATTGAACCGGTTCCGAATCAAAAAATGCAGGGCCCGATCCCACTGCGGCAGCTCATCCAGATCCAGCCAAAGATAAAACACCCCATAGCTAAACCCATGCCGCTTCGGCGACAGCCGCTGGTGCATCACCGTGCATTCGTAAATGGCCGATTGCGCATTCATGCCCATGGATCTCGCCCGAGAATCAATTCACTCAGTTGCACCGCCGAACCAAAAGCGTCCTCATGAAACCCATACCGGAAGTAACTCCCGCAGAACTGCCTCCCCGTCCCCTCTCCCACCGCATTCAACTCCGGTAACCGCTTCTGCGCTTCAATCGCCGCCAAATCAAACAGCGGATGATCATAGTGAATCTCACGAATCACCTTCGACCGGTCCAATGACTTCGGCGCGTTGATCGACACAAAGTAATTCACCTTCTCCGAAACCCCCTGCAGCCGG
>CANETF010000320.1 GCA_947440575.1 Verrucomicrobiaceae bacterium | reverse complement strand
CCACCGAGAGCTCCCCTCGGTGACAAATCCGCCCCGCCTTCCATACCCAAGCCCCCGGCGGATAAGGCCCCACCTTCCTCGGATCCGTCCACGTGTGTAACCCAATCGTGTTCGCATTCACCGCCGCCGCCATGTGCATCGGCCCGCTATCCACACTGATCACCCAGCACGCCTCTCGCAGACACCAAATCAGTTCTCCCAACGAAGTCTGATTCACCAAATTCGTCACCCGCCCCGGCCACACCCCCTCACCCGCCGGCCCCACGCCCACCAACACCACCGGCATCGGCGCCAAAGCTTCCAGCAGCGCTCTCAGCGCCTCAGGCCCCAAAGACTTCCCCTCCCCTCGGGAATACGGATGCACCACGATCACCTCTCCCCCTGGCCACCCCGCAGGACGACTCCCCACCGCCAGCGGAAACGACACCTCATCCCCCACCTCCACCCCCAGCGCGCGCGGCACTGCCAAATACCGATCCACCGCATGCCCCCCCGCCTCCACCGCCACCACCTCACCATGAAACCACCCCGCTCCCTCCCGCGCATCCGACAGCCCCATCACCCAGTCTCCACCACGCCGCCAACTCACAATCCCGCTCCGCAGTAACCCCTGAAAATCCACCACCAACTCCGGCCGCTCCCTGCCCGCCGCTCGCCATTCTTTCAACCACAGACCCGCACGCTTCAACCCACCCAACCCACGAAACGATCTCCGGGGAAACGCCACCACCTCGTCCACCAGCGCACTCCCTTCCAACAACGGCATCCACTCCGAATTCGCCAACCACCGAAACACCGCCCCCGGCATCGCCGCCCTCAACGCCGCCACCGCCGGCATCGCATGCACAATATCCCCCAGCGAACTCGGCTTCACCACCGTCACCGACCGGAAACTCCCCAGCTCAGGCCTCCCGACACCCCTTCCCGCGCTCATTTTCCAAAGCTCAGCCGATCCGCCAAAAGCGTCGGCAAACCCGCAGCCAGAATCGTCTCCTGCGCCCCCACCACATCATACTCCACCCGCCGCAAACTGATCGTCTGCAACTCACTGTCGTAAATCGCATACGCCGCCCGCCAGTCCCCATCCCGCGGTTGCCCCACACTCCCCACATTCACGAAATACTTCACCCCACGCTCCAAAGCCACGTCAAACCCGCGCCCCGCACGCACCGCATCCCCCTTCTCAAACACCCTCGGCACATGCGTGTGCCCGTAAAAACAAAGCGCTGTGAATTGGTAACTGAAACTCGCCATCGCATCAAAGCGATTCGTCACATACCCCCACGACCCCGGCGAATCCAACGTCGAATGCACAATCGTGAAATCCCTCACCTGCCTCACCAATTTCAAATCTCTCAGCCACCCCCGCTGCTCCGTCGAAAGCTGCCCCCGCGTCCAAAGCAGCGCCGCCTCTGCCAGCGGATTCAGATCCTCCAATGAACCCTCATCAGCCGCCCCCTCATCATGATTCCCCCGCACCACCGGACACCCTAGCATCCGCACCGCCTCCAAACACTCCACCGGATTCCCCCCGTAACCAACAATGTCACCCAAACAAACAAAATTCCCGCACCCCTGATCCTGCGCATCAGCCAGCACCGCCTGCAGGGCGTGGTAATTGGCGTGAATATCCGCGAACAGGGCAAACTTCATAATTCGGAAGAAAAACAACTACACCCCTCCCCCCGCCCATGTCCAGCCACGATTTCATACCCTCTCACCCACCATCCGATTTCCCCATCCAACCCACACCAGTCGCCCCACTTGCCAACCCCCACCGAACCTGCTTCACTTTCCCCATGCCGCCGCCCCACGCAGGTCTCCTCACTCGCCTCACCCTCGCGGCCCTGCTCATCTTCCCCCTCCCAGCCAAGTCACAGTCCCTCGACCTCGATCAACTCTTCGAAGAGCGCAACCTCGGACCCCTGATCCAAGTCCTCAACAGCGGCGACTACGAACTCTGCATCCGCATCGGCGAAATGGCCAAAGACCGTGGCCTCAAAGCCGTCGAATGGCGCCTCGTCCACCTCGACGCCCTCCGCGCCCTCGGCCGCCTCCAGGAGGCCCTCGACGCCACCCCCGCCATGCTGGTGGCCTTCCCCGGCGACCTCCGCCTCCTCCTCCAACGCCACCAACTCGCCTCCGACCTCGGTCAAACCGACATCGCCCGCGAAACCCTCGACGCCATCAACGCCGCCGCCAAATCCAAACCCGCCCCCCAGCGCTCCGCCACCGACTGGACCGCTCTCGGCCAGGCCGCGCTCGCCGCCGGGGCCGACGCCCAAAAAGTCATCGCCAATTACTTCCAGGTCGCCCGCCAAAAAGACCCCAAAGCCGAAGCTCCCTATCTCGCCGAAGGCTGGCTCGCCCTCGAAAAAAGCGACCCCGCCCGCGCTGCCGACACCTTCCGCCTCGGCCTCAAAAACCACGGCGAAACCCCCGCTCTCCGTCACGGCCTCGCCACCGCCTTCCTCACCTCAGATCGCCCCGCCGCCGCCGAAAACATCGCCCGCACCCTCGCAATCAACCCCCATCACGCCGGCGCCCTCCTCCTCCGCGCCGAACTCCACATCGGCGCCGAAAAATACCTCGATGCCGAAGCCGATATCCAATCCGTCCTCAACCTCGACCCCGCCCACCCCACCGCCTGGGCCCTCCGCGCCGCCACCCTCGCCATCACCACCGCCGACACCGCCAAAGTCAACGCCGCCCGCGCCGAAGGCCTCCGCCGCTGGCCCCAAAATCCCCTCATCGACCACACCCTCGGCCGCGTCATCTCCCGCGCCTACCGCTTCGCCGAAGGCGCCTCCCGCCAGCGCCAGGCCCTCACCTTCTCTCCCGGCTACCTCCCCGCCAAAATCCAACTCTGCCATGACCTCCTCCGCCTCGGCGAAGAATCCGAAGCCTTCGCACTCGCCACCGCCATCCGCGCCCAGGACTCCTACAACATCCAGGCCGTCAACCTCGGCACCCTCGAACAACAAATCACCACCTACCACGAACAACGCACCCCGCACTTCACCTTGAAAATGCCAACTCGCGAATGGCCCATCTACGGCCAGCGCGCCCTCGACCTCCTCGAACAAGCCCACCAAACCCTCACCCAACGCTACCAAATCCCCCTCACCCGCCCCGTCCTCGTCGAGTTCTTCCCCAGCCAGCAGGACTTCGCCATCCGCACCTTCGGCAACCTCGGCGGCCAAGGCATCCTCGGCGCCTGCTTCGGTTCCGTCGTCACCCTGAACAGCCCCGGCAGCCTCGGCCACGGCCGCAACAATTGGGAGTCCACCCTCTGGCACGAGTTCTGTCACGTCGTCACCCTCACCGCCACCAAAAACCGCATGCCCCGCTGGCTCAGCGAAGGCATCTCCGTCTTCGAAGAATCCCAGCGCGACCCCGCCTGGGGCATGTCCCTCACCGCCGACTACCGCCAAATGATCCTCGAAGGTGAAGCCACCCCGGTCAGCCGCCTCTCCCAGGCCTTCCTCAACGCCAAGTCACCCGACCACCTCATGCTCGCCTACTATCAAGCCGGCCAAGTCGTCGCCTACCTTGTCGAAAAACACGGCCACGATGCCCACCTCCGCATCATCCAAGACCTCGCCACCGGCACCTCCATCAACAACGCCATCTCCGCCCACGCCGCTCCCATCGACGAATTCGAATCCGCCTTCGCCACCCACCTCCAAGCCCTCGCCGAGTCCTTCGGCAAAACCGCCGACTGGCTAGAACCCTCCCCCGAAGACCTCAACCCCGCCTCCCCCGAAAGCCTCGCCGCCTTCCTCAAAAAACACCCCAACAACCTCTCCGCCCTCCGCCTCCAACTCACTCAACAACTCCAGGCCAAAGACCACCCTGCCGCCCTCAAAACCGCCGACCACCTCATCGCCCTCCTCCCCGACGACTTCTCAGACGAATCCGCCCACTGGGCCAAAGCCCGCATTTTCCGCGAACAAAAACGCACCGCCGAAGAAACCACCCTCCTCCGCACCCTCGCCGCCCGCCACTCCAGCGCCCTCACCGCCTTCCTCCGCCTCATCGAACTCGAAACCGAAACCCAGTCTTGGTCCGAAGTCACCACCCACGCCAACCGCGCCCTCGCCCTCAAT
>CANETF010000319.1 GCA_947440575.1 Verrucomicrobiaceae bacterium | reverse complement strand
CGGCCCCAGCTCATCGCGCACAGGGCGTTCCAATGGAACCCCACGTTTTCTGGGGAGGCGTTCGGGTTGGTGGGAAGGTAACGACCCGTTGCGTTGAGCACGCGGCGGGTTCTGTCGCTGTCCTCAAAGGCGTGCCCGCAGCCTTCACACGTGAGGCTGGCCGTTTCCCTGACCCGCGTGAAGTTCCACTCCTCACCATCTCGTGCGTCTTTGCTCCATTCGACGTTGTCCCATTTGAAAGGCTGTCGCACACGGCAATGGGGGCATTCAAAGGTCCACTCTCGTTGATCGGTGGTTTCGAACTTTCGATGGGTATCGTCGTTCTCCTCCCCGCCCTGGGACATGAACAAGCACTTGCCCAGCCAACCGAAGGCAGTGACGCGCGCCTCAGCCTCAGCCATGTGCCCCGTCGGCCAGCGCCAAGTCTCGTCCCCGATGAGCCATCGAATGGAGCGGCGCTGTAGGTTGGTCTTGTTGTGAGCGCCTAGCACCCAAAGCGTCATGCCGTTGGCGAAGTGCTTCGTCGCCGTCTTGAGCTTGTGGCGGTCACGCGGGTAGAGAGCCTTCACCGCCGGGCACTCATCGAAGATGTGCCCCAAGCGACTTTCAGCCTGGTCACGAGCGTCATCGTCGGTCTGATCCAACCACAAAGTCGGCCCTGGCAGGTTTGCGATGATGTAGCAGAGACCGACCTCACCAATGGTGGTCTTTGAAGATTGGATGGAGGCGAGAATGGAAACGATGCGAACTTTTGGATCGACCAACGCTTCGAGCGGCTCCTTGAGCCAAGGCGAGTTGTCTGCCCGGAACCGTCCTGGCACGGGGGAATAGGGAATGGCGTGGACATGCTCCTCCGCCCAGGCCCATGGTGGGCGCCGATCCGGAGGGCGCCAGGCTTCAAGCCAGATCGCTTCGAGTTGACTCACGCCAATGTCCCGGCGTCAACCTTGCAGTGCTCCCTTTTTGGGTCATGTTAAAGCTGACCGCTCCCACTCGCGGACGCGTACAGTGTAGGTCGAGAGTGCGTAGGCGCTGATGAATCAAGAATTTCACAGCTTCCACCGGTCTATTTTCGATTGTTGCGTTACCAAGTTGCTAAAGGGGCCTTGTCGGGCACTCGCATCAAATAGCCAATTCAATCGTACCAGGCATCCCGAAGTGGCCCGACCGCTGACTTCAAGACCCTTGAATTTGCTGTCAGCCACGACTCAACGGCCGCTCTTTGCATTTCATTCGCTGAGCACCGGCGGCGCGCAGATGTGACGAAGAAACTTTGAAGATCGGCTCCACCACCTCCAGCCGCCAAGCCATTCGCCTCAATGGCTCCATCGATGAACGCACCGAGCACCTCCTCCGCAAGGGCTGCGTTGCACTCGAAGGTCACTTCAAAACCAAGCTCCTGGAATTCGCCCAGCCGTCTTTTCTTCCGAAGCCGCTTCTTCATAAATGAATAGCCGTTAGCACAATTTGGTCTTTTGCGGCTCTATGCCCACGAGCTTCATCAACGCCACCACCGCATACCCACGCGGCGTGGCCCTTTCCTGCTCCCAATTTTCCAGCGTGCGTTTGCTGATCCCCAGAAACTCCGCCGCATCCCGTTGGCTGAATCCCTTCACTTCCCGCCACGCCTTGAGCGCACGGGCAAACTTGCGGGGAGTCACCCCCTTGGGAAGTTTCATGGTAGCCATACGCAAGTCACGCATAGCCCACTTCCATCGTCAACTCATCAGGCAGCATACCTTTCCAAGGCATCGCTCGCTGGGACAGCAGTAAAATGCAGAACCCGCGGCTTGCCCGGGTAGTAGAGCAGAAAGTTCGGACAAAGTTTCATCTCCTGATCGACCTCGCCCAATCTGCCCGAATAGACCTGCCATCCGTTCTCCCATCCTTGATACTCAAATGATGTCCAACCTTCCTGCGGGTGCCCCGAACTCAACAGGGCAATGGAGGGAGTATTGAGTTCACGCATGAAGTATCGGACAACCTCGTCGGCCCCCTCGCAGAGCTCCTCCGCCTCCAATCCTGCAATCGGATCATCGTAAACGATGCAGCCATGCAGTTCATAAGGAAAAAGGACGTAATCGACTTCGTCGGACAGAGGATGGATGGCAGGAAATTTCACGCTGAAAGACTACCACAAAGAGGCCCATTTTCACCCTCTTTTACCTTCTATTTTGACACCCAAAAGAGGGTGTGAGCATCCCCATTTACTGCGCCCACACTCGTCTGGCCGATCCCAACTCCCTCCAGCCGAACCCGGCCAATCCCAACCGTCACAGCGCCCACCAAATCCAACTGTTGGCTTCCATCATTCAGGATCAGGGCTGGCGCAATCCCATCACGCTCTCCAAACGCAGTGGCCAGATCGTGCGAGGTCATGGACGATTGGAGGCGGCTCTCTTGATTGGCTGCGAGGCAGTGCCGGTGGATGAGCAGGACTACGCCACCGAGGCGGAAGAACTCGCCGACCTGCTCGCCGACAACCGACTCGCGGAACTTGCCGAACTCGATGAAGGCGAATTGAAGCGTCTGCTCAAATCGATCCAAGAGAGCGACCCTACCTTTGACCTCGAACTGACCGGCTTCATGGACGACGAGATCCGCAAGCTGTTCGACGAAGACGAGGCTGCCGACGACCTCGAAGTCATTCCAAAGATGGAGTGCCAAGCTTTCGAGCACCACGATTACCTCGTCTTCATGTTCCATGACCTGCGCGATTGGATGCAAGTGCTCCAGTTCATGGGCGTGCGCGAGGTCGATTACTCCATCACACGAACCACTAAAAAACTCGGCATCGGCCGCGTCCTCCATGGAAAACACCTCATCGAACTCTGCAAACGGGCCGCTCTGGCCGGAACTCCAGCCCCTGAACCTGCGCCTGATCATCCTGAGCCGCAGTCGAGCACGCACGATGACCAGCCACCGGCTGTTCCCGAGCGCCACGCTCCTCGTGCCGGAAAGCGAGCTTGAGCAGTATGCCGCCATCCCGTTGGAAAAGGCCACTGTGCCGGACTCGGTGATGGGCATCTCCTCGTTGCGCAACTGGGTGCTAAGGCATTTCAAGGAGGACGCCATCATCATGCTCGATGACGACATCAGCGCCTGTGTCTGCATGGTGTCCCTGCGCTGCCGCAAGCTCTCGGTTGGGGAGACCCTCGTCATGCTGACCAACTCCGCCTTCAACGCGCGCGGAGCCGGTGCACGGCTGTTTGGCTGGCACCAACGCAGCGACCCGCGCCTACTCCAGCGCAACGATCCTTTTGGCATCAATCACTGGGTCGGTGGCGCTGTGGGGGTTGTGCGCGATGCGCAGGGCGGCGTTCCCGTTTGGGATGAACTGCTCAAGTGCAAGTGCGACATTGATGCCACCCTCCAGGAACTCATGGACAACCGTTTAGTCTGGAATGAAGCGCGGTTCTGCTTCGTCCAGGAGCGCGACAAGAACCTCGGAGGTAATTCCCTGTTCCGCAGCGCCGACCGTATCGCTACTGAGAAGCGGCACCTCAAACGCAAGTGGAAGGCCCACATCACTTTCGAGAACTACAAGAGCCAAGACAAGGTCGCCATGCACGTGCCCCGCAGGCAATCTGTGGCTCTCGCTTAACGCACCTCCGGGCACCCCCTAAACCTCGCGACTCCCTTTCCCTCTCAAGCCATCATTTGGTGATGCAAACGGATGGACCTCAAGCCCTACGGTGACGAGGCAACCTTCCATGGACCTGCCAGACCTTTTCCCCGCCAACCCCATGCAACTGCGCACCATTCGTGGCTACAACTTCTCCGAAGTCTCTTCGGCGATGCAGAAGGCCATTCGCCGAGGCGAAGCCAAGCTCGCCGGTTACTGGGCACTTGAACTCTGGTCCAGTGGGTTCGGCAAATACGTTTGGAAGCGGTTGCTGACCATCAGCGCGGAGGATTGCTGGGGCATCCTCACCCAGGAAATCAAGGCGTTGCATGACAGTTACCTCGTCATCAATGAGGGCATCCCGCCGAAACAGGCCAAGGGCCGCATCTTCATCAGCAAGGCCGTCATCCTACTGTGCCTGTCCAAGAAGAGGCGTGACCCCGACCACCTGCAGAACATGGTCTATGATCAGACGGCCGATCTCGACCCGGAAACCCTGTCGGTGGAGCTACGGGAGAGCGGCGAATACGTGG
>CANETF010000318.1 GCA_947440575.1 Verrucomicrobiaceae bacterium | reverse complement strand
GCGGGGTGAGGGGGTTCTCTGTTCTCTGTTCTCTGTTCTCTGTTCTCTGTTCTCTGTTCTCTGTTCTCTGTTCTCTGTTCTCTGTTCTCTGTTCTCTGTTCTCTGTTCTCTGTTCTCTGTTCTGTCTTTGGTTTGGTGGGTTTTTGGGGACGTGCGATGGCAAGCTAAAGCTTGAACAATTTACGGAGGCGGGGTTTGGGCACTGTAGTTGGTGATTCGTGGGCTTGCATCGGGGTGGGATTTCGGGAGGGTGTGGGCTTCCTGATATGAAAGCACTTGTTCTGACCGGCCCTTCTGAGTTCCAATTTGACACCGTCTTCCCTGATCCTGAGGTGGGGGCGGGGGAGGTATTGGTGCGGGTGAAAGCCTGCGGGATTTGTGGGAGTGACATTCACGGAATGGATGGGCGGAGCGGGCGGAGGCAGATGCCGATCGTGATGGGGCATGAGGCAGCGGGTGACATCGTGGCGGTGGGAGAAGGCGTGGTGGACTGGAAGGTGGGGCAGCGGGTGACGTTTGATTCGACGGAATACTGCGGGGAGTGTGATGAGTGTGAGCGCGGGTATGTGAATCTTTGTTCGAACCGGAAGGTGCTGGGGGTGTCGCCGGGGACGTATCGGCGGCACGGGTGTTTTGCGGAGCTGATTGCGCTGCCGACACGGATTTTGTATGCGATTCCGGATGAATTGAGCTATGAGAAGGCGGCGTTTGCGGAGCCGGTGAGTATTGCGCTGCATGCGGTGAATTTGGCGGATGGGATCGATGTGGGAGAGGCGTTCACTCAGGATGAAGAGGGGCATGAGCATGGCTGCGGGGATGAGTCGTGTGGGGGATGCGAGAGCCATGGAGAAGGCGTGGAAGATGAGGGCGGGACGGCGGTGGTGGTGGGAGCGGGATTGATTGGGCTGCTGGTGGTGCAGGCGTTGAAGGCGCGGGGGTGGGAGCGGGTGATTGCGGTGGATTTGGATGAGGGGCGGTTGGAGTTGGCGAAGAAGCTGGGGGCGAGTGAGGCGTTTCATGCGAAGCAGGAGGGCTTGGCGGAGCATTTGCGGGAGTTGTGTGGCGGGGATGGGGCGGATGCGAGTTTTGAAGTGGTGGGGGCAGCGGCGCCGTTGGATTTAGCGATTCGGAGTGTGCGCAAGGGAGGGCAGGTGATTCTGGTGGGCAACTTGCAGCCGAATACGCCATTTCCCCTACAAGAAGTCGTGACGCGGCAGATCACTTTAAAGGGGTCGTGCTCTTGCGCAGGGGAGTATCCGGAGGCGATTCGGCGGATTCAGGACGGGAGTATTCAGGTGGAGCCGCTGTTGAGTGCTGTGGCACCGCTGGATGAAGGCGCGGGCTGGTTTCAGCGCCTGTATGACAACAAGGAAGGATTGATGAAGGTCGTCCTCAAGCCCTAGGTTTTGGAAATCGGGACTGGGTCGAATTGCCTTTCTTTCCCTAAATTATAGTTGCGTTAGGCGACTGTTCTTTTAGGGGTGAGGGTTGTCACTTTAGCGCATGCGTTTTTCTTTAGAGTTTGAATCTGACGAGTCCTTTGAGGGGCGGGGGCTTTTTGTCTCGTCTGAGGAGGTCGTGTGGGCAGGTGGTATTGCTGAAGAGAGTCAGGGAGGGAAGTCGGCGCATTGGATGGCTTTTGCGGAAGCCATCGCGGGGGTGCTTGAAGAGGCGGTGGGAGAGGGCTAGCGCTCAAGTTTTTGTCCCGAACCCGCGTTAAGGCATCACTTCACGGGGGCATTCGGGGAGGGAGGCGAGGAAGGCGCGGCCGTAGGGTTTCGAGAGGATGCGATTGTCGAGGATGGCACACATGCCTTTGTCTTTGCGGCTGCGGATGAGGCGGCCGACGCCTTGGCGGAGTTTGAGGATGGCTTCGGGGACGGAGTATTCCATGAAGGCGTTGATGCCTTGTTTCTCAAGGTGCTCGATGCGGGAGGCGGTCACGGGGTGGTCGGGGACGGCGAAGGGGAGGCGGGTGATGATGACGTTGCTGAGGGCTTCGCCAGGGACGTCGACGCCGGTCCAGAAGCTGTCGGTGCCGAAGAGGACACTGTGGGTGTCTTCTTTGAATTCTTTGAGCATTTGATGACGGGCCATGCCGCGGCCCTGGACGAGGAGTTGCCAGTCCTGGCGGGCGCAGTGGTCCTCCAGGAGGTCGGCCATGGTCTGCATCTGGCTGTAGCTGGTGAAGAGGACGAAGGCGCGGCCGTCGGAGAGGTCGAGGAAGTGGCGGATGCGTTCGCAAAGGGCGGGCTCGAAGTCGGGGGTGCCGGGCTGGGGCATGGACTTGACGAGGTAGAGGCGCATTTGCTTGTTGAAATCGAAGGGACTTTCGATGCAGGCGGCGGTGCAGTTTTCAGCGCCGACGCGGCGGCGGAACCAGCGGAGTTCGGTGTCGTCTCCGACGGAGAGCGTGGCGCTGGTGAAGACGCAGGCTTTGCCGGGTTGGAAGAAGATGTCGCGCAGTTTGGGTGAGACATCGATGGGGGCGCTGTGGAGGGCGAGGGTGCGGCTTTCACCACCGGTGCGTTCGGCCCAGTAGACATGTTCTTCGGGTTCCTGATTGATCCAGGCTTTGATGCTGGCGGAGACGGCGATGAGTTTTCGGCCGAGATCGTGGACTTCGCTTTTGGTGTTTTCGTTTTTGGCGGTGTCGCCGGCGCGTTCGGCGACTTTGGCGATGCGAAGGAGTTCCTGAGTGAGGGTATCAGCGATGAAGTCGGGTTCGCGGACGCGGAACTCGCGGGCGTAGGTGGAGAATTTGCAGCGGTTTTCGGCGGCGCGGAAGAAGCCGTCGACGGTGGACATGGCGGTGAGGACGAGTTCGACGCCTTCGCGTTCGCCGAGCAGGGAGAAGAAGCCTTTGCGGGTTTTGGGATTGTGGAGGCGGCTGAGTTCGAAGCGGATGTTGGATTCGCTGACATGGATCCCGAAGGCTTTGGCGGCGATGTTTTCGATGGTGTGAGCTTCGTCGAGGATGACGAAGTCACGAGGGAAGAGGAAGTTGCCATCCTCGGGGAGGGTTTCCTCATTGGAGGAGAGGAGGGTGAAGAAGAGGGTGTGGTTCATGACCACGACATCGGCCTCGGCGACTTTGCGGCGGGCGGCTTGATACCAACAGTTGGAGCCGGGGCCGCATTTGCGCGGGGTGCAGGCGTGGGCCTCGCTGCAGACCATGGACCAGACGCGGGCGGTGGGGGAGAAGGTGAGGTCGCTGAGGGTGCCGTCGCGGGTGGACTCGGACCATTCGAGGAGCTTCGCGAGTTCGGCGGCTTCGAAGGCGGTGAAGAGGTCGCCGGTTTCGGCGAGGGCGCGTTTGAGGCGGGTGGGGCAGAGGTAGTTGGAGCGGCCTTTCAGGAGGACGGCTTTGAAGTCGCCGACGAGTTTCTGGATGATGGGGATGTCTTTGTGGATGAGTTGCTCCTGGAGGTTGATGGTGTGAGTGGTGATGACGGCTTTGCGTTTGGAGTCGAGAGCGCGGCGGATGGAGGGGAGGAGGTAGGCGAGGGATTTGCCGACGCCGGTGGCGGCTTCGACGACGAGCGGTTGTTGTTTTTCCAGGGCGATGCCGACGAGTTCGGCCATGCGTTGTTGTTGCGGGCGATATTCGAAGTCGCGTGAACTGGAGAAGAGGCCGGTCTCAGAGAAGGCATCGTGCATTTCCTGGGCCAGGGAGGGTCCTGGTCCAGTGCTGCCTGTGCTTTCATCGGCAAGGTGGATCATGGGTTATCTTCCCAAGGAGGGAGGGCGGGTCAACAGGCGGTTGGGTGAGGGCTTGCGTTGGAGGGGAAGCGATGGCTTGGTGAGTTCAATGAGCCAGGATGAAGAGAGTGTGTATGAAAAGGAGCTGGGCGGGAAGTTGCTGGCGTCGGTATCGCGTTCGTTTTATTTGACGTTGAAGGCGTTGCCGAAGGCGTTGCGGGAGCCGATTTCGCTGGCGTATCTGCTGGCGCGGACGGCGGACACGATTGCGGATACGGTGGAGGTGCCGGAGGCATTGAGAATGGAGTGTTTGCGTGCGTTTGATGGAGTGATTCGAGTGCCGGATCGTGTGGTGGAGGCGGGGTTGGCGGAGCGATTGGTGAAGGAATTTGCGGCGTATCAGACGGATGCGGCAGAGAAGCGATTGATGGAGGTGGTGAGTGAATCGCTGGCGTGGTTGGGGACGATGCGAGGGGAAGCGAGGGCAGCGGTGCTGGAGGTTTT
>CANETF010000317.1 GCA_947440575.1 Verrucomicrobiaceae bacterium | reverse complement strand
GCGGCCGCAAATCCATCATCCAGGTCACCCTCCAGCCCGGCAGCAAAGTCGAACCCAAATGGCCCTTCTCAGACTTTGCCGATGAAGCCCTCGCCGACACCCTCGCCGAATCCCCCAAAGACTCCCGCGACCGCCTCGCCGCCCTCATCACCGCCCCGCAAAACCAGCGCTTCGCTCAAGTCATCGCCAACCGCGTCTGGCAGCAACTCATGGGCCGCGGCATCGTCGAACCCGTCGAAGACTGGGAACGCGGCAAACCCACCCACCCCGAGCTCCTCTCCTGGCTCGGCCGCGAGTTCGTCCGCGGCGGTTACAGCCTCAAAAACCTCGCCCGCCTCATCCTCAACTCCCACGCCTACCAGCGCGCCACCGACTCCGCCCTCACCGCTCCCAGCCCCCTCTTCGCCGCCCCCGCCCCACGTCGCCTCGGCGCCGAACAAATCCTCGACTCCCTCTTCTCCGCCACCGGCAAACCCTTGAATACCGAGGAAGTCAGCCTCGACATCGATGGCCGCCGCGACTTCAAAAACTCCATCTCCCTCGGCCACCCCACCCGCGCCTGGATGCTCGCCAGCACCAGCAACGAACGCGACCGACCCAGCCTCAGCCTCCCCCGCATCCAAGCCGTCTGCGACGTCCTCGAAGCCTTCGGTTGGCGCGGCGCCCGTCAGGACCCCGTCAGCACCCGCTCCACCGATCCGAATGCCCTCCAACCCGCCATCCTCAGCAACGGCACCGTCGGCATCTGGCTCACCCGCCTCAGCGACGACCACGGCATCACCCAGCTCGCCCTCCAGGACCTCCCTCTCGACAAATTCATCGACACCCTCTTTCTCCGCCTCCTCACCCGCCTCCCCACCCCCGAGGAAAAAGCCGTCTACCTCGCCCAACTCGAGCCCGGCTACGACACCCGTAAAACCACTCCCCTCGAAGCCAAACCCACCCCGCGCTACCCCGCCAAATACGTCTCCTGGTCGAACCACCTCGACACCGAAGCCAACACCCTCCGCCAGCAGCAGGAAGTCGCCGCCCGCAAAGGCGACCCCGCCACCAATCGCCTCACCCCCGACTGGCGCACCCGCCTCGAAGACTCCCTCTGGGCTCTCCTCAACGCCCCCGAATGGGTCTTCGCCCCTTGAGCATCCCCCTCCCTCGTGCTACCCTACCCCATCATGACTACGACTGCCGAATCTCTCATGAATACTCTTCTCGATCTTCCCGAGGCAGATCGCATGGAAATCGTCGAGCGCCTTCAAGCCAGCCTCTTCGACGTCCCCCAACCCGCCGAGGAAATCAGCGAAGAACTCAAAGCCACCCTCGACCGCCGCTGGCAGGAAATCGAAAGCGGCCAGGTCGAATGCATCCCCCATGAAACAGTCATGGCCAACCTGAAAGCCAAACATGGACTTTGAAAGTCGTCACCCATCCTGAAGCTCAAGAGGAACTTTCGGAAGCTCTCCAATGGCTTCAGGAAAGAACCCTTTGGTCCGCTGATGACCTCTTCAACACCTACGACAAACAAGTCGAACAGATCCGCCAATCGCCAACCAGCCATCACTTCATTTATCGAGATTTTCGTCGGGCCAATCTGAAACGCTTTAGCTATCACCTGATCTACAGGACCACCGCCGACTCCCTCTTCATCATCGCCTTCGCCCACGACAAACGCCACCCCGACTACTGGAAGACCCGTATCCCCAGCACCTAACCCCTCCGCAACCCGCAATCCGCAATCCGAAATCGCCATGAACCGCCGCCACTTCCTCCAATCCACCGCCCTCGCCGCCACCGCCTCCCCCCTCCTCCACGGCGCCACCTCCATCGCCAAACCCAAAGGCAAAGCCGAGCACTGCATCTTCATCTGGCTCGGCGGTGGCATGGCCCAAATCGATACCTTCGACCCCAAACCTCTCGGCGATCCCAAAGCCTCCCCCAAAAAAGCCGGCTCCGCCTACCCCTCCATCGAAACCTCCGTCCCCGGCGTCCGCCTCTCCCAGCACCTCCCCAAAACCGCCCGCCTCATGGAGCACGTCACCGCCGTCCGCTCGGTGAACCACAACATCATCAACGAGCACGCCATCGCCACCAACTTCGTCCACACCGCCCGCCCCATCAGCGGCAGCACCAGCTACCCCTCCATCGGCTCCATCGTCGCCCATCAACGCGGCGCCGTGAACCCCAAGGTGCCCGCCTACATGCTCATTGGCTACCCCAGCCCCAGCCGTGGCCCCGGCTTCCTCGGCGCTAAACACGGCAACATCTACCTCACCGACACCACTTCCGGCCCCGCCGGCTTCACCCGCCCCGAGGACGTCACCAGCCAGCGCATCTCCACCCGGGAAAAACTCCTCCGCCCCCTGCAGGAGCGCGTCGCCGAATCCGCCGCCATGGCCGACTACGAGGCCGCCCAGCGCGAAGCCCTCCGCCTCGCCGGACCCGAGTTCATGCGCAACTTCAACCTCAAGGAAGAATCCGCCTCCCTCCGCAACGACTATGGCTCCGAGTTCGGCCAGCGCTGCCTCCTCGCCCGCCGCCTCATCCAGGACGGCGTCCGTTTTATTGAGGTCTCCCACAACCTCGGCTTCGTCAACGGCACCGGCTGGGACACCCACAACGACGGCCAGGAAAAACAGCACCTCCTCATCAAAGACCTCGACGACGCCCTCGCCACCCTCATCACCGACCTCAAAACCCACGGTCTGCTTGACAAAACCCTCATCGCCCTCGGCACCGAATTCGGCCGCCCCCCCGAGTTTGACGCCGGTGGAGGCCGCGGTCACCAATGCTCCACCTTCAGCCTCCTCCTCGCCGGCGGCGGCCTCAATCACTGCGGCGCCTACGGCGTCACCGATGACCTCTCCAAAAAGATCCTCGAAAATCCCGTCTCCGTCCCCGACTTCCACGCCACCATCCACACCGCCCTCAACATCGACCCCGCTCACGAACTCATGGACGGCACCCGCCCCGTCCCCCTCACCGACAACGGCAAACCCATCGCCTCCCTCTTCACCTAACCATTTTATTCAAACACGCTCAGTTACCCTCGCAGTATTGTAGCACTCCAAAGTTGAAACGGTTCTCTTGTCGGATTTCAGAGATCTGCCCTGGACGGGTCATCATAAAAGACAATTTGAAGCGGTTCCCATTGATCAGATCGTTTGTAAAACACAGCAATCCAGAAAAGGGGTGAATCATCTTTGTGTTCGGTGATCCATTTCAATTTCATGAGGCTTTCGCTCAGCGTTTTCTCTTCAATGAACTCAATTGCCGTTGGTGGCCCGTAAAAATCAAAAGCACCTTTGGCCTGAGTCCCCATCGCCTTTACCTGCGTTTCCTTTTGCTTGGCCGTAAGGCTCTCCGCAAACAACTGGCTAAACCCCTCTTCAGTCTTGCCTTCGGAGATGCTGTGATAGAGCCTCGTCACCTGCTCTTTCGGAGTGCCTTCTCCAGCTACAACGACTCGCGTGAGGAACGCAAAAACAGCGACAGCAATGGGTGCGATATTCATCTTTCAGTGAGTTTCTTGGCCGAACGCCTAGCTCATGCACCCGCCGACGCGAGACACCGATTGTAAGAAAGACGCTCCGGCGGGTTGCATGGAGCGTCTTGTTCGAGTCTTTGTTTATTGGCGACCCCTGCCAGCAAGTGGGGTCTGATCGGTGATCAAATGAAATCATGAAATACATCTATTGCTTCAAATACGTGGCGGGCGGAGAGCCTGCGTGCGGATATGTTATAGGCGAGCACGGAACTGACGTTCTGGGGCTACAAAAAGAGGGTGCTCTCGTGGAGGCGGCAGTCGCCAACCACCCCGGAGTAGAAGTCGGAGGTCTTGTAATCGAGGCATTCATTCAGGCTCCATACCGGGAGGATAATCCTCGACATGAACCCTAAGGTCGCAGTCACGGCAAACAGCGTCGTAGGAAGGGTTGAATCCTTGGAATCGTGTAGCCTCTCCTATGGAGTTCACGGTTCGCACCGTCTGTGCGAAATTCTGAACGGAAACATTCTTGGATCCGCACTTGGGGCACTGATAGGGGTCTTCTTTCATTTCTCATCGAACGCCTCGGATCAGGCGACGGCGAGCGGGAAGCGTCGATGACACGACAGATAGCCTTCGAGCCGTTGCCTGCATCCGTTTTGTTGAACGAAGCCGCTTCGCGGGAGTGACGGAGTCTCAGCACTTGGGGTGACATCGAAGCGGCAGGGTGAGTTGCGGAGTGTCTGAGCCGCTCGGCAGGCG
>CANETF010000316.1 GCA_947440575.1 Verrucomicrobiaceae bacterium | reverse complement strand
CCGCGGATCATTTCGAACCGGCTCATGCGGGCCATGAGTGCCTCGGGGGTCCAGCCGCAGTCGATGCGTTTGCCGTTGTGGAGGTCCTTCATGATGGAGGAGCGGGGCTTCACTTCGGGGTCGATGCCGACGTATGAGTTGGCACCCTCGGCAAGGAAGCCGACCCCGTGCAGTCCCATGCCACAACCGACATCGACGATGTCAGCGCCTTTGGCGTAGCGCGCCAGGGAACGTGACCAGCGCAGGTAGCCCATCGCCAGGGCTTGTTTGAGGGCATCGGGCGGGATTTCGCGCACACGGGCCCACTGGAAGCGATTGGCCGCCCAAATCATGGGCAATCGCCGCCAGTAGTAGAGCGGCCATTGATTGAGCAGTTTGCGATCTCGTTTGATGGAACGATGCTTCCTCCAGCGGAAAGCGCTGTCAAACAACCTCTCAGATATTGCGCAAGAGTTTGCCAATCCAAAGGCAGGCTTGCAAAGGGCAGCCAGAAGGGCTCGGTACGGGGAATGGACGCGACGCCCCGCCAACCTTTGATGACCCTGTGGTCCCGGATTCCGTTTCCGGCGATGCTGGTCCTGGTGCTGGCGTTGTACTTGATTCGCGAGCAGTTTCCGTTTTCGAATTTCCCGATGTATTCCAACATCAGTGAGGAGGCGGATGTGACTTTTGTGACGGATCAGAATGACAAGCCACTGGCGATGAAGGCCTTGTTCAAGACGAGTTCGGGCACCTCCAAGAAGATGTACAAGAAGGAGCTGGGCAGCATCACGAGTCAAACGGGGAGGGACTCTGAACAAGCGACTGCCGAGGAGCGCGCCCGGGCGGGCAAGGCGGTGCTGGACATGCTGGTGCCGCGTCTTATTTCGAAGGCGGTCCCGCCTGGAACCACGGCTTTGCGCTTCCAGGTCCGCACTTTTCGTGCGGGTGTGAAGCCCGACGGGGGAGAGGCGCCTGAAAAATTGGCTGAATCGACGCTTCCAACGCCATGATCGCACGTTCCTCCGCATCGAAATGGTGGCAGCCCCGGCCTTTGGAATGGGGTCCGTTCGAGATGTTCGTGATGCGAGCTGCTTTTGCGGTGCTGGCGTTTGTGAACATCAAGTGGGAGACGGCGCCTTACACGGAGCAGAAGTTTCCGAACGGTCTGGCGCGGTTTGTGGATCTGACCTGGCTGGGGCATCATCCGCCCGGTGATTTGACGCAGTATGGTGTGATGGCCTTCCTGGTGCTTTATGTGATTGGGTTGTTTCCGGCGCTGGGCCTGCTGCCAATGGCGTTCTTTGCGACGGTGATTGGCACGTTGTTGAACTCCCAGGGGGCGATCAATCACAGTTGGCAGATGGTGACGATGATGGGGCTGGCGCAAGTGGCGGTTTATGCGTGGCCACGGCGGACGGACATGGGGCGCAACTGGACGGTGCTGGCCCGGCCCGATTTGCAGCGGCATCGGCAGGCGGTGTTCGCGGTATTGACGGTGATTGCGGCGAGTTATGTGGTGTGCGGGGTGGTCAAGGTGGTGAACTCGGACGGGTTGTGGATTCAGAAGGCGCCGCTGCTGGCGGTGCAGTTATTGAAGACGCACTACTCGCATTTTTATGACACGCTTGAGCTGCCACCGCAGTGGTTGCAGGATGTGACCGCGTTTTTGTTTGAGTATCCTTGGGTGGCCCGGATCGTTTTTGGGGCAGGGCTGGTGATTGAGCTGCTGGGCTTTGTGATACTGATCAATCGGCGCTGGGCGTTCATCGGAGGGGTGGCGATCATTGCGCTGCACCTGAGCATCAGCCGCCTGATGAACCTGAATTTTGAGGCGCACATGATTGCGGTGCTGATCTACTGCGTAAACCTGCCGGGGTTGCGGAAGATGGTTAAGGGGGAGGGTTGAGTCAGGTTGAACCTGGGTTTTGAGGGCGGACAAATTGCAGCTTGGCGAAGATGGGGCGGTGTGGCAGATTTGGGCATGTCGAACACGGTTCCAGCATCTACTCCGCGCGAGCGCACTGGGGATGAAGTTTCAGCCGAGCGTTACCGGTTGATGGCGGACAAGATTGAGGCGGATCCGACGCTGCTGGAGATTCCGCTGGCGAACATTGCTCGATGGCTTGGGCAGGGGCACAGTGCGGTGAAGCGGTTGGAGGGCTGGCGAAGCATGATCCAGGAGGCGCAGAGGTCCCAAGAAGGGATGGACAAGCTTCTTTTCATTCTCCGTGATGAGGAATGGGAGTCGATGATGTGGAAGGGTTTTTCTCCCTTTCCGGGCATCTTGACGAAGGAGGAGTTGAAAAGGTTGTCATGGACATCAAGTCACTAAAGTTATTGCTCGACGAGGTCACGCGGCAGGTGACGGACCGCCGCATTCTTCTTTTTGGCTCTTCCTCGTTGCTGGCTTCCTACCCGGAAGAGGAACCTGATCGGATTGGAGTCGAGACGACGATTGACGCTGATTTCTTTCTAGATCCCGACGACAAGGCCTTTCGTGCTGCTCTTTTGGCAGAGCTTGGGAAGGAGCAGAGTTATCACATTGCCAACGGCTATTACGGAGACTTTGTGGATTTGCGGATGGCGGAGGGGTTTCCGAAGGGTTGGCGTGAGCGTTTGGTGCCGATGCCGGGGTTTGATCGGGTGTTTGCGCTGCATCCGATGGATATGGCGGTTTCCAAGGTGATTGCGACGGCCAGTTCGCGCCTTGAGAAGCGATTTGGGAGGCGTGCTGCGGATCGTGGGATGAAGGATATCAATACCCTGGTGGCTCTGATTCGCGCTGGGTATCTGGATGGCGGTGAACTTGTTCGAGAGGTCAATCGGCTTGAGCTCGAGTCGGCGATGATTGCGGAGTGTGGGCGGGTGTTGGAGACGGTGCTGGGAATGGGAAGGGGCTGATTTTTCAGGCGGCTTACCAGCCGACGGGTTGGGTCCAGGCTTTGGCTTTTTGGGTGGGTTCGAGGGGGTTTTGGGGGGCTTGGCTGGAGGTGATGAGGGCGCGGACGTAGAGTTCGTCTCCGGTGAGGGTGTAGCTGGGGGTGAGGGAGTCGCTGGTGGCGAGGATGGCGCCGACGTCTTTGGAGTAGCGGAGGCGGAAGGGGACGTTGTCGCCCTCCGGGGTGGGGACTTTTTCGACGGCGCGGTCGTAGCCTTTGCGGGTGCCGATAAATTGCGTGGTGTAGGTGACGCCGGGTTCGGGGGCGATGGTGATTTGGAGGGTTTTGGAGGCCTTGTCGAAGCGGACGTCGTTCAAGGTGACGCCGGAGGAGGCGTAGAAGTCGCCACGTTGCATGGCTTCGACGATGGCGTTGGGGTCGAGTTTTTCGGCGCGGACCATGACCCAGCCGCGACCTGGCGAGGCATCGGCGCCGTGGTAGTTGTGGGCGTCGTCGGTGCCCATGCCGAAGAGGGGGGCGGCTTTCAGTTCGGCGATGCGGATGGTGTTGGCGACGTCCCAGAGGCGATCCATGGAGGATTCGGCGCGGTCGGGGTGGCCGTCGTTGTAGACGATGGGGTGGCCATTGTAGACTTCGAAGAATTTGTCTTCGACGACATGGGCGAGGTCTTCGGCGGTGAGGGCCCAGCGGAAGTTGGGGTGGTTCAGGTGGGCCATGACGGGGCGGCCGTGCTTGAGGGCGTGCTCGGCGATGGCCTGCATGTTGGCGCGGACGACTTCGCGGACGGTGGCAAGGTCTTTGATGGGTTCGATGGCTTCCGCGACGTTGATGGCGTTGATGTGGATGGGCACTTTTTGCATGCCGGCGGAGACTTCCTCGGATTCGATGAGGAGGAACTGGCCGGGTTTTTCGAACATGGGTCGGAACTCTTCGAAGGTGCGGAGTTTGACTTCGGGTTTGCCGTCGGGGCTGGTGCGGGTTTGGACCCATTCGGGGCCGAAGCGGTCGCGGTATTTGTCCATGACCTTGCGGCCGATGCTTTTGCGCTTTTTCTCGACGGCTTCTTCGGTGAGCCAGCGCTCACCTCTGGCGAGGGTGTTGTGATCCGACAGCCCGAGGAATTGGTAGCCGTTTTTGACATACCAGCCGGTGATCATTTCGGGGAAGTCATCGCCATCGCTCCACAGGGAGTGGGTGTGGGTGTTGCCTTTGAACCACTGGGGTTCAGCGGCGCCGACGAGAGAGGCGAGACAAACTAAGACCAGGGAGAGTCGAAAAGGGAACATAGAGGCAAGGCAATGCTGCCCCATAGAACGCCGCCTTGCCACCGCAGCTTGCCGCTGGCCCCGAAAAGGAGCCAGTCGGACTTCT
>CANETF010000315.1 GCA_947440575.1 Verrucomicrobiaceae bacterium | reverse complement strand
GGGCAGATTGATTTGGAGATGGGGGGGCGTTCGGTGAATCTTTCGACAGAGCCGTTCAGCAGTCGGCGGACGGTTTACGGCTTTGTGGACCGGGTGAATCTTGATCCGCTGTTCACGACGTTTGATTTTCCGTCGCCGGACATTGCGACGACGGAGCGGTCGGAGACGCTGGTGCCTCAGCAGGCCTTGTTTGCGCTCAACGACGCGTTCATCGTTGGGCAGGCGAGAGTGTTGGCAAAAGGCGCGCAAGCGGTTGCGAATGCGAATCCGGGAAATCCAGCCGGGGCGGCGGTGGAGTGGCTATATCAGAGGGTGTTTTTGCGGGCGCCGAAGCAGGCGGAGTCGGTGTTGTCCCGCGTGTTCATGAAGGAGACGTCGGGCCTGCGCAACGAGGGGATGCAAGGCTCGTGGAGTTATGGGTTTGGGAGTGCGGATCCGGCTGCTCCACGGATGGAGAGTTTTACGCGATTGGCGCACTTTGATCCGCAGACCAAGCGATATCAGGGGGGGCGGGAGTATCCGCATTCTCAAATTGGTTTTGCGAGTGTTTCTGCCAGCGGGGGACATCCTGGGAGTGATTTGAAGCATGCCGCGATCCGGCGCTGGGTGGCGCCGTATGATGGGGAGTTTTCGATTGATGGCGAGGTGACTGTGAATCGGCAAAACAAGGGTGATGGAGTGCGGGCGAGGATCTTGTCGTCCAGGACGGGGCTGGTTGGAGAATGGATTGCGGATGGGGCGGCGGCGAAGACCGAAGTGGCGAAGGTGAAGTTGACGCGGGGGGAGGTGCTGGACTTCACGGTCGACTGTCGGGAAGGGCCGACGTCGGATGGCTACCGGTGGTCGCCGGTGATTCAATTGCTGGTCAAGGCGGAGGAGGCGCCGACGGATATGCAGACGGTGTGGGATGCGCAGGCGGATTTCAAAGGACCGCCGCCACCGAAGCTGCAACCGTTGGAGCAAATGGCCCACGCACTCTTGATGACCAACGAGTTTCTGTTTGTCGATTGAGATCTTATGCGAACCCCACTTTCCTGTACTATGTCTGATGCCTTTTCTCGAGCCCTGAAGGGGAGTTCCCTGCCGTTGTCACGCCGCCAAACGTTGATGCGGGCCGGGTTTGGGATGGGCAGTCTGGCCTTGGGCGGTTTGTTGAGCGACATGGGTTTGGCGAGCGCGGCGGCGGCTGAAGCGGCGGCGAATCTTTCACCGCTGGCTCCGCGGGCGCCGCAATTTCCAGGCAAGGCGAAGCGCGTCATTCACTTGTTCATGAATGGGGGGCCTTCGCAGATCGACACGTTTGATCCGAAGCCGTTGTTGAAGAAGTTTCATGGCAAGGCGCTGCCGGGGAAGGCGGAGCTTGGCAAAGACAAGCGACTTGGCGGGGCGGCGTTGGGTTCTCCGTTTGAGTTCAAGCAGCATGGCCAGAGTGGGATGGAGATCAGTGAGTTGTTTCCGCATGTGGCGAAGCATGCGGATGATCTTTGTGTGATTCGGTCGATGTTCAGCGATGTGCCCAATCATGAGCCGGGGCTCATGATGATGAACACGGGCAATTTCACGCTGCCGCGTCCGAGTGTGGGATCGTGGGCGCTGTATGGATTGGGCACGGAGAATCAGAGCTTGCCGGGGTATGTGGTGATGTGTCCGAGCGGGTTGCCGACGGCGCAGAGTGCGAACTGGCGGAGTGCTTTTTTGCCGGGCATTTATCAGGGGACGCATGTGGATACGAAGGAGACGAATCCGGATCAATTGATCGCGAATTTGAGGAATGATTTCATTTTGCCTGGCCAGCAGCGCAAGCAGTTGGGGTTAATTCAGGAGCTCAATGAGATTCACCGTCAGGAGCGAGCTGGTGATCCGCAACTTGAGGCGCGGATTCAGTCGCTTGAGCTTGCGTTTCGGATGCAGACGGAGGCGACGGATGCCTTTGATGTGACGCAGGAATCAGAGACGACGCGAGCGATGTATGGGGACACGCTGCAGGGGCGGCATATGTTGATGGCGCGGCGATTGGCGGAGCGGGGGGTGAGGTATGTGCAGGTGTATCACGGGGCGGGTCAGCCGTGGGACAGTCACGCGAGCATTGAGGAGGCGCACCGTCGTTTGGCGGGGGAGAGTGACCAGGCGATCGGGGCGTTGTTGCAGGATTTGAAGGATCGGGACATGCTCAAAGATACGCTGGTGATTTGGGGTGGTGAAATGGGAAGGACACCGACGGCGCAACTGCCGCTGACGCCGAAGGTGGGGCGGGACCATCACACGGACGGGTTTACGGTTTGGATGGCGGGCGGGGGAGTGAAAGGCGGGCATGTGCACGGGACCACGGATGACATTGGGTTGAGCATTGCGGAGGGGAAGGTTCACGTTCACGACCTGCATGCGACGATTCTGCATTTGTTGGGCTTCAATCATGAAACGCTCACTTATCGTTATGCGGGTCGGGACTTCCGTTTGACGGATGTGTTTGGGAATGTGGTGAAGGAGATTCTGGCTTGAGGAGATGATGGGATAGGACTTTGGTCGGATTGGCAGTGGAGGTGGATTGCGTTAGGGGTGGGGATGGAAACGGTTCCCCGAACTCAACATGAGACGCGAAGGCGTTCGATCTTTGTGACGTTGCTTGCCTGGGCGATGATGTTGGTTGGTTTGATTGGGCTGCCGATCAGTGTGATCACGGCGTTGATGTTTCTGGCGAAGAGTTATGGGACGGCGAATGCGGTTTTTTGGGATTCGTGTGTGGTGGTGTTGGGGCCGTTGGTGTTGATGGTGACAGGATGGGGTTTGTTTAAGCGATGGCGGTGGGCATTGGTTGTGACGATCGGGTTGCTGGTGGTGGCGGGGATGGATCGAGGGTGGGCGATGATGAAAGGGCCGCGCGAGACGAAGGTTTACACCACGGAGAGCGGGGTGAAGGTGACGGAGATGGGGGCGGGGGTGAGTCCGTATGCGCTGCCGGCGGCACTGGTTTGTGCGGGTCTGGTGGGGTGGCTGATTTCGGGAAGGGTCAGGGCGGAGTTTGTAGTGACGAGACCGCCTGCGTTGCCGACGTTGGTGCCTGCCAAGGAAGACGAGGTTGTGGCGACTCCAGGAGAGGAGGCGCGAGGTTGGCGGGTGGGGCATCGGGGGCGTGACCTGATGTTCTATGAGGAGAAGGTGGTCGGGGTGTGGCAGCGCCTGGAGATCGATGGTGAGATGCTGATGGGGCGGGCACACCACGTGATTTATTTTGCGTCACCGGAGGTGTGGCGGGGTTATCCGGAATGGGCGCGGGAGCGGCGGGAAGAGATCGTGGCGCGGGTGAAGAGTGTGTTCCGCGAGCCGGATTATGAGTATCAGACGTGGGGTAGCGCGAGCGGGCCGGTCGTGGCTGGACCGTCTGTTGTGGAGGCGCATGGGGGGAGGGAGAAGGTGACTTGGCAGCAAGGGGCGGCGATGGCGGCGGTGATTTTGATTTTGATGGGGGTTTCTGTTGGGATGGGCTGGTTGGTGGCGCAGGGGATCAGCCAGGGCGAAACCAAGATGCCTTCCAAGCATGCTTCGCATCGACGGGTGTTGAAGCGGGAGGAGGAGCCGGTTTCGTTTTGGGCGGCTCTGGGTGTGTATGGCTTGGTGGGGCTGGGGAGCGGGGTTTGGGCGGGGTGGTTTGTGAGGGAGGCGTGGCGGCTGAAGGTGGGAAGTCAAACTTAGACCGATTATCAAAAATCTTGTCACCTTGCCCCTAAAGGCGCTGCGCTCATCGGATCAAACTGACTGTCGTTTCGAGAACTGGTCTAGAGTCGGCAAATGGGCATTGCAAGCCATGTGAAGTCGAGGCAAACTAGCATTCGTTATGAGTGCCTATGCCTTTGAAGAGTGTGTCAAAGACGGAATGATTCGGCTTCCGGCCGCTCTGAGCGGGCTCTCGGGCGACAAAGTGCATGTGATTGTGTGGAAGGATGAGAAAGCGGTGGATGGCAAAGATGACGACATCTTTGATGAATTGATGGTGCAGCCGCTTCCCCCAGGGGAATTTCTTGAGCGGGACGAGATCTACAATGACCGTTGAAGGTATCCATGCGCTTCATTGACTCGAACATTTGGCTTTATGCCATCGTCAAAGGCCCGGATGCCGGAAAGAGACAACGCGCTTTGAGTGCTTTGCAGGCTCCAGGGATTGTAGTGAGCACCCAGGTGGTGAACGAGGTCTGTTTTAATTTGATTCGGAAGTGGGGATTTGACTCCAAACAGATTCGCCGAGTGATTGAAGCGATGTATCGCCGGGCATTGGTCTTGCCGCTTGATGATGCTAGTATGAGGAAGGCGTGCGTGTTGAGGGACAGCT
>CANETF010000314.1 GCA_947440575.1 Verrucomicrobiaceae bacterium | reverse complement strand
GCAACCCCAACACATCCTGAATCGAGACCAGACGGCCCGAAGGAGCATAACTGAAAATGGCGAAACGGCCGAAGGGATCGGTTACTTTAGTGATCAAATAGGGATCGGATGACTCATAACTGAAGGTGGTCGATTGTCCGATGGCATCAGTGATGCTGGTGAGGCGCCGCTGCCCGTCGTAGGCAAGTGTGAGCGCATTCCCATACGGATCGAGTCGCTGGGTCAGAAAAATCTTACGAGGTGCTGTGGAACTGCCGTCCGAAGTGGCAAAACGGTCTTTAGATCCATCGGGATACTCCAATTCGTAAACGATGGGTGTTGATGAAATGCGCCTCATCACGGACCGGGACGCCACCTGTGGGGCTAAGGATTGGGTCGTGCTGTTGTAGCCGCCGAAGCGCTGCGTGCCCCCGCCACCCGTCGCGAGAGATACCGAACTCGGAACGGCTGGATCATCCGTGACATAACTGAGCCAGTTGTGGGTCCATTTTTTACCCAGATTCGAGTATGCAAAGTTGGCCGGTTGCCCTGCTTCCCGCTGATTGTAGGTGGCTGTGAAATAGACCGGATAACCATAGGGTGGCTGGTAACCCACGGGAGTATCCTCGATATTCAGGCTGACCACCAAGGTGTGAAAGCTGTAAACAGCCATGCCAGCGCTGCAGCGGGGCCCCGGACCACCAGGACCGCCACCACCTCCACCTCCACCTCCACCTCCACTCTTGTGATCGCCTGAACCAGTCCGATCTTCGTCGTTCCCACTGGTCACGCCTTTTCCAAAGACCTGCGCGGCCTCGGCTTCGCCGACCGCCTCCCAGCCGCTGGGAAGAGGACCGGCAGGTATCAAGAAATAGCCGCTGGCCTGCTCATCCAAGCAGCGGGGTGTATGCCAGGTGTCATTTTCAAAGGTCGGGTCCTTGCTGTGATAGCGGCCGGCCTCCGTGTCGAGAAGGGCGGCGTAATGACCAACCTTCCAATGAATCACGCTCGGGAAGATGACGGATGCTCCGGGCGAACGGCGTGCGACCTGATAATCCAGCCCGAGTTTCCGCGCGAGTGCCGCCACCTGGGCTAGGGAGGTGCCTTGGATGGTGGATTCCAATTCTAGCGTCTGCGCTGCCAGCTCGGGCTTTCCCTGGCTGCTGAGAATGCTAGCCAGCGCCAGCGGCCCGCAGCGGAAGGACATTTCCGGCCGCTGCTCCATCTGTGCAAGCCCCTGCCGAGCTGCAGAGACGCGCTCCGTAGCGGGGCCCTCGAACGTGCGATCCTTCACCTCTGCGAGAAAAGCACGGATCTCTTCCATCCGGCCCAGCCTGGAGAGCATCTTCACATACTCTCCACCCGCGAGATCCGCCAGGGCACGCACTTTGGGCTCGGTGTGCTCCTTGCCCATGTCCCATGCCTTTTTATAGGAGTCAATGCAGCGCGAGAAGTAGCCAGTGCGATATTGAAACAGTCCGAGATTCGTGGCGACGGCCACCCGCCACGGCGAATCGGGCTGCTCTTTGAGGAAGGCCTCCAACGCGGAAAAATCATCCGGCTCCGAGCGTGCAGCGAAGCGATTCAGGGCCTGAACCAGACGCGTGCGCTCCTCGTCATCATCCCCGGCGGACGCAACCAGTGGCTCCGGCAGGCCGCGCCAGAGAAAAATCGTCTGTTCGGAGGCCGAAGGCAGTAGCTCCTGGGCGGATGCTCCAGGCATGAGCGCCAGCAGAAACCCGAACGCGCAAAGAGGTAGTATTCTCATAATCAGAGAGCGATGAACGATTATATTGTGGGGTAAGGATATAATTTGGCAGCGTCCTAATTGTGCCTTGAATGGAACTGGATAGAGCTGTCTGGGGTGCATTTTGATTACCTACCTAATTGGATCAAAATAATCTTGTAAAATCGGAAGCATCATCCGACGACAAGCCCAACATCCATTTGCCGTGAAAGCCTGTCTGGGTATCTTTGGCACATGAGATAGTTGATGATACAAATTGCGTTGTCGTTGTAGGCCGGCATAAGAAAGGCTCAATATATATCATAAATTTCGACGCATAGCTCTCCGGCTCGCCGTGTCAATATTTTTCCACGTTGGGTTTTCTTGCGCTTGTTTTGGTTCATTTAGATTCAATCGGCATCAAGGACGAGGATGCGGTCATCATCGAGAGAGACTTACTTGAGCGTCCAAGAGGATTCGTTGCTGTGGTGGGCGTCTTGCCATTGGAAGCTGGCCTCACCGCCATAGATGGGCCGGTATGTAACCTTGATGAGCTTCATCTAATCCCGCGAGTTGACACGGGCAACCTGAGCATTGAGTTGGATTCGCTACAAAGTTCCCTGCTTGCCCCGCAAAGTTTGCAGATCGATGCCGAGAGATTCTGGTGCGTGCAAGGGAATCTCTTTCCTTGCTTGTCTGTGACCTTGGGTATGCGTCCCCCCACTCAAATTCCATGAGAGGACTGTTTTTTCGTTTCCCACTTTTTGCCCCTTTCGCTGTCACGCGAGGCGTCCCAGCCCGCTTCCCGAATCGGCATACAGCCCTCATTATCCAGCAACTAGCCGCAACTATCGGCAATTCTTGGGGGCCAAAACCCCGCAGACTTTAGGTGGGAAATCCTGTGGGAAAACACGGCGAATTGCGGCGAATCTGGAGCCTTTTCTACCACTTCCAACCGTCGGCTGCCCATCGGCCGGTCCAACTCCGAAAATGGTGATACCCATCGTTGCTACCCAACGCTGTGATCGCGTTCCCGCATTTCAGTGTTTGCTGAAATGCCCTTCCGACGCGTTCAGGTGGGCGTGCTCGAAGTCGAGCGCCGCAAGTCGCTTCGTCTCTACCTAGTGGCTGGCAGATTCCAGGGGTTTATCTCTTCGATGCGCATCGCCCTTGGCCTCTCCGCGGCTTGCGATCCTGTGTTGGGTGCCGACGAGTGGAACTCGCGCCGGGTATTGCGATCGTAAGGCAAAAGGTGCTCGATCAACTCCAGCAGGATCCGCTCAGTCAAGCGGGTCACACGCTCAGGGAGCCTGTCGTTGATTAAGCCTGCCACATTCAGGGCAACGCAGCAACGATCCATCTGGCCTGAATAGAGCCCCTGCGCAGTGATAAAGTCAATCCAGTCCCACACATCCCAGCGACCGTTGATCTTTTGCGGTGCTCCGGGAAGCTTCAGCCATCTATTGATGGTGCGGCGGGTCACCCCCAGCCTCCAGGCAAGCGTGGTGGTATAGCGGACAAGGCGGGTGGGAGTATGGTCTTCCATGCACCAACGGAGCGGTGTCAATGAGCTGGGACATTTCCCACCCGGTTGACAGTGCCTCCGGGCCATGGACCTCTCGCCTGACATCGCCCGCAAACTCCTCACCCGCGACATCGCCAACCTCGCCCAACGCGTTCAGCGCGGCGGCAACTTGAGTCGCTCCGAACGCGCCATGCTCCAAAGCATGGCGGCCTTATCCGGTCCTACCCAGGCCACCGTGGCCGAGAACTTTGTCGATCTCGCCCGGATCCTGGGGGTGACAAGGCGGACGATCCAGAACTGGCGGCGCAAATCCGATGCCCCCAAGCCGGCTGCCAATGGCTTTCATGACGTGGCCGCCTGGCGGGAGTTCATGCAACGCCATGACCTCAAAAGCGACGCGACCGCTACCGACGAAGAAACCGCTCTGCGCGCCCGCAAGCTGCTGGCCGAGGTGGAGGAGCGGGAACTGCGCCTAGCGGTCAAGAAGGGCGACTACGTGAGCATTGAGGAGGTGCGCCAGACCTGGACCCGGCTGGTGGGGCGGGCCAAGGAACTGCTCCGCAACAAGTTCGAGAACGAACTGCCGCCCATCCTCTCCGGCCTGGATGCCACGGCGATCCAGGAGGAGAGCCGCAGGGCGATTGATGAAGTGCTGAATGTGCTTCACTCAGGAGGCTGAGTATTAACCTCTCAGAACGAAACGGTGGGGCCGATTGACCGGATTGTAGGCTTCTGTGCAGACAGAGGCGTTCACAAACGTTGCGCCAGCAATCTCGTCCGAGATTGTCACTCCGTAGCCATCGTGGATGTGGCCGAAAACATGAAGACGGGGACGGATGGCGTGCAGGCGACTAAGCAACTCGAAACAGCCGACATGGCGAGGTGACTCGCCTTTCCATGGAGGAGCTAGGTCTCCGTGTCCGTAAGCGGGACCGTGGGTAATGACGACATCGGCTCCGTTGGGGATCTTTTCCCATTCGGTGCGAATGTGATCGCCGCGGTCGCGCATGAAATGCCAGTTGAGAAACGTGGGCGTATAGGGCGAGCCGTAGAATCGAAAGCCATCGATTTCAATGGCATCGTTGATCAGCAGCTGAATGCCATG
>CANETF010000313.1 GCA_947440575.1 Verrucomicrobiaceae bacterium | reverse complement strand
TGGGCCGCGCCCTCGATAACCGCATCGGCGGCTACATCATCACCCAGGTCCTCGCTCGCCTCGCCAAAGCCAAAACCCGTCCCTCTTCGACAGTCATCGGCGTCAACGCCGTCCAGGAGGAAATCGGCGGCCACGGCGCACGCATGGTCGCCCATCGCCTCATGCCCGCCATCGCCATCGTCCTCGACGTCACCCACGCCACCGATACCCCCGACGTGAACCACCGCAAACATGGCGAAGTCAAACTCGCCTCCGGCCCCAGCCTCACTCACGGCAGCGCCAATCACCCCGAAGTCGCCAAAAGACTCATGGCCGTCGCCGAAAAAGCCAAAATCCCCCTCCAACACGAATCCTCTTCCCGCTTCACCGGCACCGACACCGACGTCATCTTCAACCAGAGAGAAGGCATCCCCTCCGCCCTCGTCTCCCTCCCTCTTCGCTACATGCACTCCGTCGTCGAAACCTGCGACCTGCGCGACGTCGAACACATCATCAACCTCCTCGGCGCGTTCGTCCAGTCCGTCAAACCGACCGACCACTTCCACATCAAGCTCTGATTCCGGCGCTTCGGAAAATTAGACCGTTTCTCGAAAAGAGTGTCATTTTGATCCGGCGAGCGCAGCGGTCTCAGTGGCAAGGAAGTCGCGCAGCCCGCTATTAAGTCAATAGCGGGCAAGCGGCTGACGCCGCCAATGAGGCCGCTCCGCCGCTGGGCAAGGTGACAAGCATTTCGAGAATCGGTCTACATCACCATCCCGCCATCCACCGCCAGCACCTGCCCGGTGATGTAGCGCGCATCGTCGCTCGCCAAAAACAACGCCGCCGCGGCAATATCTTGAGCCTGCCCAAAACTCCCCAGCGGAATCTTGCTCAGAACCCCTTCCTTCAACTGATCATTGAGCACATCCGTCATGTCCGTCTCAATGAACCCCGGCGCAATCGCATTCACCGTCACCGACCGCCCCGCAAACTCCCGCGCCACCGACTTCGTAAACCCGATCAACCCCGCCTTGCTAGCCGCATAGTTCGCCTGCCCCGCATTGCCGATCAGCCCGATCACCGACGCCACATTGATAATCCGCGCCCCACCCCGTTTCAGCAAACTCCGCTGAAACGCCTTCACCAGATTGAATGCTCCCTTCAAATTCGTGTTCAACACCACATCCCAGTCCTCGTCACTCATCCGCAGCAACAACCCGTCCCGTGTCACCCCCGCGTTATTCACCAGAATATCCACATGCCCAAAATCCGCCAGCACCTGCTTCCCCATCTCCCCCGTCGCCACGCTGTCCGCCACATCCACCGCATACGCCCGCGCGGCCCTCGGATGCTCCGCATTGATCAAATCGGCCACCGACTGAGCATTCGCCTCGGTTCGGCTCACCACCGCCACCTTGGCTCCCTCGGCAGCAAAGCTCAACGCCACGGCCTTGCCAATACCCCGGCCACCACCGGTGACCACTGCAACCTTGTCCTGAAGTTTTCCCATAAGTGCCTTTTTCTAGTCCCAGCCCCCCGGCCATGCAAGTCGGATGATCACCACGCATTGCCTGTTGACCCATCCCCCTCCCCCTTTTATAGTGAGAGTCAGCCAGTCAGCTGTGGAAAACCCTCAGCCACCTTGCGGCAAATCTCGTGACGCGCTTCCCAGGCATGTGCCAAACCTCAGAGTTTGAGCTTCTCCTTCCCGCACCCTCCCAGGTCGCGGCGGACAGGATCGCGCCCCCTTATCCACTCGACTTTGGACGTGCGGCCTTCGGCTTCTCGACCCGCCAAAGCCTTCCCGTGGCGCCGCAACAGACCAGCTGCCACACCGCATGGGAGCGTGACCAGGCAGGTACACGTTATTCGAGGCGCGGGCTTCCGGTCATCCCGGAGACGCCCGTTAGCGCTCCCAGCCCGCGATTGAATCCTACCCATGGCCGGTGTGTCAACGCAAACCAGACACTAAACATCATTGAATCCCATGTCAGACAACTACTCCCCTCAGGGCTCCGACGACCGGCGCCGCAGGAACCGCCGCCGTCCAGGTGGTGATCAGCAAAACCGCGGCGGAAACCGCACCGGCAATCGTGACGGCAACCGCGGAAGCTCCTTCCGCCCCAACCGCGCCCCCAAACAGACCACCTTCCAGAAGATCCTCTCCCTTCTGACCTTCGGCCTGCTCGGCAAACCCAAAGCCAAATCCGCCTCCGGCTCACGCCGCGAACCCACCTCCAACGTCACCATCGTCTCCTCCAGAGGCGGCGAACGCGACCGGGATCGTTCCCGGGATCGTGGTGATCGCAGTGAAAGAGGCGAACGCGACGACCGCGGTGAGCGCGTCGACCGCCCACGCCGTCAACCCGGCCCCGCCGACCTCTCCTCCGTTGTCTCAGATCGCCTCTACATCGGCAATCTCTCCTACGACGCCGCCGAAAGCGACCTGTTCGAACTCTTCAACGGCGTCGGCGATGTCAAGAATGCCGAAGTCGTCGTCAACAACCGCACCCAGCGCTCCAAAGGCTTCGCCTTCGTCACCATGGGCACTATCGAAGAAGCCCGTCGCGCCGTTGCCGAACTCCACGGCAAAGACTTCATGGGCCGCCCCCTGCAAATCAGCGGTGCCAAACCCGCCTCCAGCCGCGACAACGATCAAGGCCAGAACGACGAGTCCAGCGAAGCGGAAGAAAACACCGCCGCCCACTCCGCTTAAGCCTCCAAAATCCAACTCCAGCCCAATCTGCCGCATCCCGGTGGATTGGGCTTTTTCATGCCCGCATCCGATGGTGCGCCCGCCCGGATTCGAACCGAGAACCAAGGAATTATGAGTTCCCTGCTCTAACCGTTGAGCTACAGGCGCCTCTCACCGCAGAACCCACACCATGCCCAAGATCGCCCCTCTGAAAACAAGAAATCGTCTCCAACCTCATTCTCCACCCACCATAGACATCCCCCACACCCTGTCCTACCATCCCCCTCAATCTCCCGCCACATGGCCGACTCCTCCTCCATCGACACCCCACCCCCGGACCCCCGACCCTTCGTCATCAGCGTCTGCGGCACCTACCTGAAGCCCGAGATGCGCAGCATCTACCGCCAAATCATCGGCCTCACCCGCATCCGCACCCTTGTCTACGCCCAAACCATCGAAAATCGCTCCCTCTTCCCCTTCGAAGCCGTCACCAAAATGACCAAGCTTCACCACCGCACCAAAGGCAACTTCCTTCTCCGCTTCTGGTACAAATACGTCATCCGCCAGTGGCCCCCGCCCATCCGCATCAACAAATACGTCGGCCCCTGCCACCCCTATGACATGCCCGAGCGCCTCCGCACCGACTCCCCTGACCTCGTTCACATCTACTACGGCCACAAAGCCGTCCGCTTCCTCGGCATGCTCAAAGACTGGGGCGGCCCGTGGATCGTCTCCTTCCATGGCGTCGACGCCGCCAAATTTCTCGACCAACCCGGTTACCTCGACCAACTCCGCGAAGTCTTCGCCACCGCCCAGCTCGTCCTCGCCCGCAGCCAATCCCTCCTCGACCGCCTCCACTCCCTCGGCTGCCCCCCCGAAAAACTCCGCCTCAACCGCACCCCCATCCCCCTAGACCACCTCAACATCGCTCAGCGCCCCACTCCGCCCGACGGCCACTGGCGCCTCGTCCAAGCCTGCCGCCTCATCCCCAAAAAAGGCATCCTCACCACCCTCGACGCCCTCCAAACCGTCGTCAAAACCCATCCCAACCTGCGCTACATCCTCTGCGGCGACGGCCCCCAAACCGAAGCAATCCGCACCCGCGCCGCCGCTCTCGGCCTGACCGAAAACGTCGAATTCAAAGGCTGGCTCAAACCCGAGCAACTCGAGCAGGAATACCAGTCCGCCCACCTCTTCCTCCACCCCAGCGAACTCACTCCCGAAGCCGACCAGGAAGGCATCCCCAACTCCATGCTCGAAGCCATGGCCACCGGCCTCCCCGTCGTCGCCACCACCCACGGCGGCATCCCCGAAGCCGTCACCTCCGGCACCGACGGCCTCCTCGTCCCCGAACGCTCCCCCGCCGAACTCGCCCAAGCCATCCTCCAAATACTCAACGACCCCGACCTCCGGCACCAACTCGGCACCAACGCCGCCACCTCCGTCCGCACCAACTTCGGCGCCACCGCCCAAATCACCCAGCTCGAAGACCACTACCTCGAAGCCATCGCCCAAGCAACTCCCCCAACCCCACCCACCAGCTAACCCCAAGTTTCCCGTTCCACCGCTTCCGGACTCACTGACCACTGATTACTGATGACTAATCACTCCCCCCTCCCCCCCCCCCCCCCCCCCCCCCCCCCCCCCCCCCCCCCCCCCCCCCCCCCCCCCCCCCCCCCCCCCCCCCCCCCCCCCCCCCCCC
>CANETF010000312.1 GCA_947440575.1 Verrucomicrobiaceae bacterium | reverse complement strand
TGGGGGAAAGTGGGGGATGATGACGGGCGAATTTGGCGTGGCTTTGATGGCGGTGCTTTGGCTGCTGATGTGTTTTCGATTTTGGGTGATGGTGGGCAAGCGGAATCCGGGGCAGCGGCACATGCTGGCTTTGGCGGGTGGGGTGGGGGCGGGATTGATTTATGTGTTGGGGACGATGTTGCTGGGATTGCTGAGGGAGCCGGAGAAGGTGCCGGTGGAGGTGAAGAGTGGTGAGGAGGTGCGGGTGAAGTTGGGGGGCGGGTGAGAGGTCAGGGGAGGTGAATGAGGGCGATATCGCGAAGGAGGTGGAGTGGGGATTGCAATGGGTGGGGGAGGGTGGATAATTGGGGGATGCTTTGGAGGGTGCTGACGGCAGTTTTGCTTTTGTTTTGGGCTGTGATGACGGGTCTGCTGATGCGGACGGTCTATTTTCCCGATCAGTCGGTGCTGGCGGAAGTGCCGGTTAAGATGGTGTTGGATTTGTTTTTGAATCAGGCAACGGCGCACAGCAACACGTTGCATTTGTATCAGCATGCGGAGCGGTTGGGGCATGCGAGTTTTCACGTGGTGCGGACGAATCAGGCGGGCATTGATGAGCCGTTGTATCGGATGACGGTGAGTGGCGGGTTGGACATGGATGGAGGTGAGGGAGCGCCGCGGCGGATGGGGGCAGGATGGCGGTTGGAGGCGGATTTGCGGGATGGTCAGGAACTGGAGGCCTTGCAGATGGACCTGACCGCGGCGGAGACGGAGCGGACGGTGATGCTGCGGTGGAAGAAGGGGCAGGATTTGCCAGCGATGGAGGTGCGGCAGGGGAATAAGATTATCATGGATACGAAGGGGGCGATGGCTCTGGTGGGGATGAGCGAACAGATGGGGATGTTTGGGGGGATGTTTGGTTTGGTGAAGCCGGGCGGGGGAGCGCCGCAGGTGACGGTGGAGGCGCGTGAAGGGGTGATGGATTTGGCGGGGCGTGGCAGGCGTTGTTTTGTGGTTCGGATGAAGGTGTTTGAGACCTATGATGTGCAGGCGCTGTTTACAGAGGTGGGCGAATTGGCACGGGTGGATCTGCCGCATGGATTTTCTTTGAAGGAACCGTTGATCCATGGACTGGAGCCGGATTTGGTGGAACGTTGAGAGGCGAAACTTTGGACACTGACGCTGCGTGATTGAACTTGAGAATCTGACGATGCATTATGGGGACTTGAAGGCATTGGATGGCCTGAGTCTGACGATCCAGCCGGGGGAGTTGTTTGCGTTTTTGGGGCCGAATGGGGCGGGGAAGACGACGGCGATCAAGATTTTGACGGGGTTGATGAAGCCGGACTCGGGGGTGGTGCGCATTTGCGGGCACGACATTTCGAAGGATCCGCTGCTGGCGAAGGCGGTGCTGGGATATGTGCCTGATGTGGCGCAGTTTTATGAGAAGCTGTCAGCGGCGGAGTTCATGGAGTTCATTGCGGAGCTGTTTACGATGGATCGGCGCGATGCGGCGGTGAAGACGGAATCGTTGTTCACGAAGTTCGGGCTGCATGAGTATGCGGGGAAGCGGGTGGAGAATCTGAGCCACGGGACGCGGCAACGATTGGCGATTGCTTCGGCGCTGCTGCATGATCCGAAGGTGGTGGTGATTGATGAGCCGATGGTGGGGCTGGATCCGATTCACGCGAGGACAGTGAAGGCGGAGTTGAAGGCGAGGAGTTTGGCGGGGGCGACGGTGCTGATGAGCACGCACTTGCTTAATATTGCCGAGGAGTTGGCGGATCGGATTGGGATTTTGAAGGAGGGGAAATTGATTGCGCTGGGGACGATGGAGGAGTTGAGGAGTCAGCAGGAGCGGAATGGGATGAAACTGGAGGAGATGTTTTTGGAGATGATTGGGGAGGGTGGAGATTCATAGTGAGTGGTTGGATGTGGGGCGCTTACTGGAGGATTGAAGCGGTCTTTGGGCAGCATCAGGAGATTGAAGCGCTTTTGCTTTTTTGAGGCATCGTTGCAATCAGGCGGGCCGAAAGGTGGATAGGGATTTCACAGAGTTTTCATCTTGGCTTCATCGGGTTCTCATGGGGGTGGGGTTGAATGGGGGCGATGGCGAAAGGCTGTCGCACGACGATGAAGACACACACTCGATACACGACGGGAAAGACTGGGATTCAGGGTTGGCTGATCATGCTGCTGGCGCTGGGATTGGTCTGGATGACGAAGTTGGATGAGGCGCGGGCGGTGACGCGGGAGCGGGAGGGTCCGGTGTTACTGCCGGGGGAATGGGATCGGACAGAGGCGCCGTATTTTACGGTGGAAGGTGTGGATGGGGGGCGGGTGGATGCGTTTCCGGTGAAGCGCACGGGGGTAAAGGCGAAGGTATCGGGGATCATCGCGGAGGTGGAGATGGTGCAGGTGTATGCGAATGAGGCGGAGGTGCCGCTGGAGGCGGTGTATGTGTTTCCGGGTTCGACGCGGGCGGCGGTGCAGGGGCTGGAGATGCGGATTGGGGAGCGAGTGATCCGGGCGCAGATCCAGGAGAAGGGGGCGGCTCGGGCGGGCTATGAGAAAGCGAAGGCGGAGAAGAAGCAGGCGACATTACTGGAGCAGGAGCGGCCGAATGTGTTCCAGATGAGTGTGGCGAACATCGCGCCGGGGGCGGAGGTGGAGGTGCGGCTGACTTACACGGAGGTGCTGAGGCCGACGGAGCGAGTTTATGAGTTTGTGTTCCCGACGGTGGTGGGGCCGAGGTATGCGGGGGCGGGTGGGAAGAAGGAGGCTTGGGTGGGGAATCCGTTTTTGAAGGAGGGCACGTCGACGCCGATGGCGTTTGAGTTTGAGCTGAGCTTGAATGCGGGGATGGCGGTGCAGAGTCTGACCTGCGCGAGTCATGAGGCAGAGGTCAAATTCAGTCATGCGACGACGGCGGTGGTGAAGTTGAAGACTGGAGCGGCGGCGGATCGGGATGTGGTGGTGCGATATCAATTGGCGGATGCGAAGGTGGCGACGGGCTTGCTGTTGGAGAAGGGACAGGAGGAGAACTTCTTTTTGCTGAATGTGCAGCCGCCGGCGAGGGTAACTCCAGAGCTGATCCCTGCGCGAGAGTATGTTTTTATTGTGGATGTGTCGGGGTCGATGGACGGGTTTCCGATTCGGACGGCGCAGTTGTTGATGGCGGATTTGGTGGGGGGTTTGCGGGATGAGGATCGGTTCAATGTGATGACGTTTGCGAGCGGGAGCGAGTTGATGGCGGAGCGGTCGGTGAGGGCGGATGCGGCTGCGGTGCGGAGGGCGTTGGATTTGGTGACGAATCAGCGGGGGAATGGTGGGACGGAGTTGCTGCCAGCGTTGAAACGGGCGTTGGCGCTGCCGCGTGAGGAGGGGATGGCGCGGTGTGTGGTGCTGGTGACGGATGGGTATGTGAGTGTGGAGGGAGAGGCGTTTGATTTGATGCGGGAGCGACTGGGTGAGGCGGCGTTTTTCACGTTTGGGATCGGGTCGAGTGTGAACCGGCATTTGCTGGAGGGGCTGGCGCACATCGGTGGTGGGGAACCGTTTGTGGTGTTGAACGAGTCGGCAGCGCGGGCGGAGGCGAAGCGGTTTTTGGGGTATGTGAGTGCGCCGGTCTTGACCCAGGTGCGGGTGGCGTATGAGGGCTTTGTGGTGGAGGAGGTGCAGCCGATGGTGGTGCCGGATGTGTATGCGGACAGGCCGGTGATGGTGGCGGGCAAGTGGAAGGGGGAGCCGCGGGGGCGGATCAAGGTGAGCGGGATGGCGGCGGGGCGGTCGTATGAGGCGTGGATCGATGTGGCGGGCGAGGCGTCGAAGGCTGGTGCCATGGGGAATCCGGCGCTAAGGAGCTATTGGGCTCGGGAGCGGGTGCGTGAGTTGGGAGATTACGCGGGCTTGAGTGATCGAGACAAGGAGAGGACTCGGGGCGAGGTGACGGCGTTGGGGCTGAGGTATGGGCTGCTGACGGAGTACACGTCGTTTTTGGCGGTGGATGAGAGGCCACAGCCGGAGTTGTTGGCGAAGACGGCGGTACCGGTGACGCAGCCTTTGCCGATTCCGCAGGGGGTGAGTCAGAACGCGGTGAGCATCACGGGCAATGCGGGGTCAACTCCGGAGCCTGGGGTGATGAGTTTGTTGATGCTGAGTTTGGCGGCGCTTTGGATGCAGCGGCGGCGGTAGGGAACGTGATGGGGGTGAAGCTGATTGGGCTTGCCCATTCCGTGGGGAGATAGGGAGGATGGTGGCTTCTGAAAAGCAGAACTTCACTCCCAGCCACCGGCGGCGAGGATGTCGCGCGAGTAGGGGTCGCCCTCGGCCTCGAACTCGCGCAGGTAGCCTAGCACGAGGGCGCGGACTTCGGGGTGAGGGTTTTCCCTGGCGTATT
>CANETF010000311.1 GCA_947440575.1 Verrucomicrobiaceae bacterium | reverse complement strand
TCGAGGCGCAGGCTGGCTTTGCGGGTGCCGGGGTCGGGGCCGTGGCAGTGGAAGCAGGCGTCCGCCAGGATGGGGCGGATGTCCTTGTTGAAGGAGACTCCCGCTTCAGAGAGGGAAGGCAACGCTAGAAGCAGGAGCAAGAGGATGAGTCGAAGAAGGATGGCCATGGGCTATAGAATACAAACGGGCAAACGAAGCCGTTTATTGAGGAAAATACCGGGTGGCTTAGCCGAGGTTAAGGGCCGTCGAATAGCGGGGGCGTGATGCCGAGTCCCTTTTGGTGATGGGTGCCGTCGGCCTTGCGTCGGCGGGCTTGGGCGAAGAAATCTTTGAGAATAGCGACGCAGTCATCGCCAAGAATGCCGGAACTGACCTCGCAACGGTGATTGAGGTTGTCGGTTTGGAGGAGATTCCAGAAGCCGCCGGCGGCGCCGCCTTTGACATCTGGGCAACCGAAAATGACGCGGCGGATGCGAGTGTGGACGATGGCTCCTGCGCACATGGGGCAGGGTTCTTTCGTGACGTAGAGATCGCAGTCGGTGAGGCGCCAGTCGCCGAAGACGCTTTGGGCTTGGGTGAGGGCGAGCATCTCGGCGTGGGCGGTGGCATCTTTGAGGGTTTCGACCTGGTTCCAGGAACGGGCGATGATTTGGCGGTCGTGGACGATGATGGCGCCGATGGGCACTTCGTCTTGGGCGGCGGCGCGGCGGGCTTGCCTGAGCGCTTCACGCATGAAGTGGTCGTCGCTGTAGAGGTCGATAAGGAGGGCGGCGTCGTCCATGAGTGGAGCGTGCGGAAGCAGGGAAAGGAATAAATGCCAGGGGACCGCGGCATGACAAGGCATGCTGCCGTTGCTTCCGTCAGGACCTGGCGGGGTTCGCGAGCTCGCCATCCACGGCCCCTGACGCTGGTTCTATAGCTGCTGGTTGGGTGAGCACAAGTGAGAAAGAGGAAGTTGAAGAAACGCTTGTCGTAGGTGCAAAGAAATGTTTCCCTATAGGTCAATCCTTTGGCTGAGAGTGTTTCGAGGCCGGAGGAATTTCAATTGAATGAGTGAACCCAGGGCCAACTACGAATCTTCGACCGACATTGAGTTGGTGTCATTGGCCCAAGAGGGGAACACACGAGCGTTTGACGAGTTGGTGAGGCGATATACGCCAAAGCTCTATGGGATGATCTACAACATGACGTCCAACCGAGAGGATACGGCGGATTTGCTGCAGGATGTCTTTGCCAAAGCCTATCGGTCATTGAAGCGATTCATGGGTAGGTCATCATTCTACACTTGGATCTATTCGATTTCGGTGAACATGACGCTGAACTTTCTGAAGAAGCGAGGGCGTTACCATAAGGTGAGTCTTGACGATGTAGATACAGGGATAGAGAATGATCCCGAGTTCATCAAAGTGACTACGGCGAATGGTGGAACGATGAGGGATGTGCACGTTCACGAATTGCAAAAAAGATTGAACGAGGCTATGATGCGCCTGTCTGAAGATCACCGGACAGTGGTGACTCTTTATGACATCCAGGGTCTGCAACATTCCGAGATCAGTCAAATTTTGGGAGTTTCAGAGGGAACTGTAAGATCACGTTTGTTTTACGCGCATCGTCAATTGCAGAACTACCTCGAAGACTTCATCAAATAACTTTATCGACATGCCTTCTGAAGATCCTCAAGAACTGACACCGGTGCAGCAGCTGCTCCGGTTGCGACGGAATCAGATTCCCAATGATGAGTTCGTTGAGGTTTTTTTGGCTGATTTCAAGGAGAGGCAGCGCTCGGAGATGTTGAAGCAGAGTGCGAGAGGATTGCTTTGGGAACGGTGGACGACCTATTGGGAGAATCGTGCTGCGCCGAAGTGGGCTCTTGCAGGAGTGGCGGCGGCGCTGGTGTTGGGTTTGGGATTGGTTTTGATTCCGAAGACGGTTGAAGGACCTGAAGGAGTTGAGTTGGCTGCAAGTGAAAGCGGGTTGTCGAGCGATATCCAAGCAGATCCAAACGCGGCTTTTGGCACTGAGGCGATCTTGATTATGGGGATGGATGCTGAAGGAGCTGTGGAAGAGTCTCCGATGCTTCTGAGTCGGCATTTTTCGGGGGGCTATGCGGACGAAGCGCGGGAGGTTAAGGCGGTGGTGAGGCAGGAAAGTGGCCAAAGTGAGATGTCAGGGCGAGAGGATGAGCCATAAGGTTTGAGGTGCTCAGGAGCGGATCGGTGGAGGGGGCGGGGAGATCGTTGATTGAAAGTGATCTTGCATTTGGGTGGGCGGCGTTCGAAGATTTGGGCCGCCATTCGGTTGGCGATTCAGACCAATCCTCCCTACCACCATGCCCAAATCAGCCAAAGCCAATCCGTTGGTTAAAATCAAGCCGTTCAAGAAACTGCTCGTTGCGAATCGTTCAGAGATTGCCATTCGAGTCATGCGAGCGGCGTCGGAGTTGGGGATTCGGACGGTTGGGATCTACGCGCAGGAGGATCGATTTTGTCCGCACCGATTCAAAGCGGATGAGGCTTATGAATTGAACAAAGAGAAGGGTCCTGTGGGGGCTTATCTTGATATTGAAGGGATTGTCCGATTGGCCAAGGAGAAGGGAGTGGATGCGATCCATCCAGGGTATGGTTTCTTGTCGGAAAATCCGCAGTTCGCGCGAGCGTGCGCGGAGGCGGGCATTACTTTTATTGGGCCGGAGCCGGAAGTGCTGGAGCGGATGGGTGACAAGACGGCTGCGCGCGAGGTGGCAAGGCAGTTGCAGGTGCCTATTTTGGAGGGAACAGATGAGGCGGTATCGGATCGGAAAGAGGCGCTTGAGATTGCGCGCAAGGTGGGTTTTCCGTTGATCATCAAGGCGGCGTTTGGCGGTGGTGGGCGTGGGATGCGGGTGGTCCGCGAGGAGGCGGATTTGGAGGCGTTGTTGGAGGAGGCGCAGACCGAGGCGGAGAGGGCGTTTGGGAATGGGGCGGTGTTTTTGGAGCGGTTTGTCGGGAAGGCGAAGCACATTGAGGTGCAGATTCTGGCAGACAAGCATGGTCATGTTTTGCACCTTCATGAGCGCGATTGCTCAGTGCAGCGTCGGCATCAAAAAGTGATTGAGCAGGCGCCCAGCTATGGATTGGATCAGAAGGTGGTGGATGGGCTTTGCCAAGCGGCGCTGAAGCTTGCTGAGGCGGTGGGATACACGCACGCTGGAACGGTTGAGTTTCTGGTGGATTACGAGACGGGCGAGTGGTTTTTCATTGAGATGAATCCACGGATTCAGGTGGAGCATACTGTGACGGAGGAGATCACGAGCATCGATATCGTGCGCTCACAGATTCTGATCGCGGAGGGGCACTCGTTGCATGAGGAGCCTCTGGGTCTGCCGGTTCAAGAGAAGATCGACAAGTCGGGTTTTGCAATCGAGTGCCGCATCACGACGGAAGATCCGGAGAACGGCTTCACACCGGATTTCGGGAAGATCCTGACCTATCGCAGTGCGGGTGGATTTGGTGTCCGCTTGGATGGGGCGTTGGGTGCGACGAATGCGGTGGTCACGCCGTATTATGATTCGATGCTGGTGAAGTTGACCGTGTATGGTCGGACTTTTCAGCAGGCGTTGGACCGGATGGCGCGGAGTTTGCATGAGTTCCGCATTCGGGGTGTGAAGACGAACATTCCGTTTTTGCTGAATGTGGCGGCACATCCTGAGTTTCGGAGTGGACAGGCGACGACGCGGTTCATTGATAACAATCCCGACTTGCTGAAGTTCACCGCGCGGAAGGATCGTGCGACTAAGTTGGTGAATTACCTGGCTGAAGTGCGAGTGAATGGGAATCCGTTTGCGAAGGGACATTTGCCTGGGAAGACGTTTGCGACACCTCCGATCCCGCGATTTGACCATCGGCAGATTCCGGCGGAAGGCACGAAACAAAAGCTGACGGAGATGGGGCCGGAGAGGTTTTGCAAAGAATGGGTGAGGGGTCAGAAGGCCTTGTTGATCACGGACACGACCATGCGTGATGCGCATCAGTCGCTGTTGGCGACGCGGATGCGGACGTATGACATGCTGGCGGTGGCGAGCGCGGTGGCGAGGCGGACGCCGAATCTCTTTTCACTCGAGATGTGGGGTGGAGCGACCTTTGATGTGACGATGCGGTTTCTGCGCGAGGATCCCTGGGATCGATTGAGGCAGCTTCGGGAGAAGGTTCCGAATATCCTGCTTCAGATGCTGTTTCGAGGATCGAACGCGGTGGGATACAGCAACTACCCCGACAATGTGGTGAAGGGTTTTGTGAAACACTCCGCGGAGAGCGGGATGGATATCTTCCGAATTTTCGACAGCCTCAATTACCTGCCCAATTTGAAGGTGGCGATGGAGGCGGTGCGTGAGGACACGTCGTCGATCTGTGAAGGAACGCTTTGTTACACGGGGAATATTCTGGATCCGAAGCGGGACAAGTATGACCTGAAGTATTATGTGAGGCTGGCG
>CANETF010000310.1 GCA_947440575.1 Verrucomicrobiaceae bacterium | reverse complement strand
TAACTTGTCACGGATTCGTTGACTCAATAAATGCCCTCTGGTCAATGCTTTCGATGGTCGTGCCATCTTCTTCTAGTTGACCTAGAAGTTCATTTGTACAGCACTCTTTTCCACTGCTTGCCCCTTTTGCTTAGCGGCATTGGGTCTAAATGGCTAGTGTGTAGCTGGTGCTGCGTCCTCCTGCTTCGTTCTTGATCAACGCGCCACGTTCCACTAGGGCACGAATATCGCGAAGCGCGGTGTCTTCGGAACATTTGGCGATCTTCGCATACTTTGAGGAAGTCAGTTTCCCCTCAAATCCATTCAGCCACTTGTTGATGACCTTGCGTTGCCGCTCGTTCACCGTCTGTTGGTTCAGCTTCTCCCAAAACCGTGCCTTTTGCAAAACACCCGAGAGCGTTTCATCCGCTTTTGTGGTGGCACGTCCGAGACACCCGAGAAACCATTCGAGCCAGCCCGTCACGTCGAGCCCGTTTCGCTGTCCACGTTCCAACTGAAGGTAGTATTCCTTCCTCTCGGTCTCGATCTGTGACGACAGGCTGTAGAATCGTTCTGCCGTTCCGTCTGCCCTCGCCAGTTGGAGATCCGCAATCGCACGCCCAATGCGCCCGTTTCCATCCTCAAACGGATGGATCGTCACAAACCAAAAATGGGCCACTCCAGCCTTGATCACAGGATCCATGGCGTTGGGTGCCTCGAACCATTCCAGGAAAGCGTTCATTTCCGGTTCGAGCTTTTCCGCTGAAGGTGCTTCAAAATGTACCCTCTCGCGACCCATCGGACCCGACACCACTTGCATGGCACCGACCGCCGCCGGACGCCATGCACCCACGGTGATTCGGTTCATGCCGCTTCTGCCTGCCGGAAACAACGCCGCATGCCAGCCGAAGAGGCGTTCCCTGGTTAGCTTCTGCGTGTAGTGCTGGGTGGCGTCCAGCATCATCTCCACGATGCCCTCCACATCCCGGCCGGCCAGGACTGCCCCCGCCTGTTCCAGTCCGAGACGGCGTGCGATGGATGAGCGGACTTCATCAGCATCCAGCTTCTCGCCCTCGATCGCGCTGGATTGAACCACGTCAGCCGTCAGAGTGGATAGCTGCGCCTCCGACCGAAACAGGAACCCCAGACCCTCCATCCTGCCCAGCAGACGTCCCTGACGGTGCCGGACGTCCGCCAGCAAAGCCGAAAGCTTTGCCTCGTCCCAGGTCAGTTTCGGCCAGTCTGCCAGTTCGTGGATGTATTCCATCATCGCTGCTCTTTTTGCGGTGAATATGGCAGGTTTTCACCGCAAAGGCAATATTCCCCTCAAGTTTTGCGGGGAATAGGGGGCTTTTTCACCGCAACTCTTTCAGTTGCAGGCAGGCGGAGCCTAGACCAGCTCTCGAAATGCTTGTCACCTTGCCCGGCGGCGGAGCGGCCTCATTGGCGGCGTCAGCCGCTTGCCCGTTATTGATTGAATAGCGGGCTGCGCGACTTCCTTGCCACTGAGGTCGCTGCGCTCGCCGGATCAAAATGACAATCTTTTCGAGAACCGGTCTAAGCTCGGCGAAGTTGGGGGCACTTCGAATTTCGGAGTACTGATTGAAACGGGGGTCGGCTGCGTTTGTTCTTCCTACCATTTAGTGATCATGCGTTTCGTTGCTTTTGTTTTTTGGGTTCTGGTTGGTTCGGTGTCGGCGCAGAAGGCGCCTTATGATGTGTTTCCGGAGGCGGAGGCGCCTTATTATCGGGTGCGGTATGAGGGGTCGAAAGTGGCGGGGGAGTTGATGTATCCGGTGAATTACACGATCTGGGTGCCGCCGGGGGTGAAGGCGTTGCGGGGGGTGATTGTGCATCAGCACGGGTGTGGGGAGGGGTCGTGCAAGTCGGGGCTTACGGGGGCGTTTGATTTGCACTGGCAGGCGCTGGCGAGGCGGCATGATTGCGCGCTGCTGGCGCCGTCGTATGAGCAGCCGGACAAGGCGGAGTGCCAGATGTGGTGTGATCCGAGAAATGGGTCGGGGGCGGCGTTTGAGCGGTGTTTGAAGGATTTGGGCAAGGCGTCGGGGCATCCGGAGTTGGCGACGGTGCCGTGGGCGTTGTGGGGGCACAGCGGGGGCGGGCACTGGGCGGGGGGGATGACGCTGCTGCATCCGGAGCGGGTGGCGGCGGCGTGGTTGCGGTCGGGGGTGCCGTTGCTGGTGGCGAATCCGGATCGGGCGACCATCAAGACGCATGAAGTGCCGGAGGCGGCGCTGGGGGTGCCGATGATGTGCAATCCGGGGACGAAGGAGGGGGTGACGGACAAGAAGGGGAAGTTTGCGGGGGTGTGGCCGTCAAACGAGGCGTTTTTTGGGGCAGTGCGGTCGCGGGGCGGGTTGATCGGGGTGGCGGTGGATCCGCTGACGGCGCATGAGTGCGGGAATCAGCGGTATTTGGCGATGCTATGGCTGGATGCGTGTTTGAAGGCGCGGCTGCCGAAGACGAGTGGTGGGGCGCTGCGGGCGATGCCGGTGGAGGGGGCTTATTTGGCGCAGCTGCTGGGGACGGAGGCGGTGGCGGAGGGGGACTTTAAGGGGGACAAGAAGGGGGCGATTTGGCTGCCGAACGAGGCGGTGGCGAAGGCGTGGATGCAGTATGTGAAGGACACGAAGCTGGCGGACGGAACGCCGCCGCCGGCGCCGACGAAGGTGCGGGTGGAGGGGAACCGGGTGATGTGGGAGGCGGAGGCGGACTTTGAGAGCGGGCTGGCGCACTTTGTGATCGAGCGCGATGGGAAGGAGATCGGGCGGGTGCCGGAGAAGGCGGTGAATCCGTTTGGGCGGCCGATTTTTCAGGGCTTGCAGTATAGCGACACGCCGGCGAATCCGCTGGTGGAGATGGTGTTTGTGGATCGGGGAGCGGAGGCGGGGAAGGGGGGGACGTATCGGGTGATTGCGGTGAATACGGTGGGGTTGAGGTCGGAGTGAGGGGGGAAACCACGAATTACACGAAGGGCACGAATGGGGGGATCGCGTTCTGGCGAACGCGCCTACGGGACGAATGGGGGAGTAGTGGGGACGCTGGGGATGGGTGACGGCTAGAAGCCGTCACTCCTTGGGTGGGGGGCGAATAGCTAGTTGGCGGTGGGTTCCCAGGTGTCGGTACGGAAGGGGGAGGCGGGGAGGCCGGCGGTGTTGAAGAGGTTGCCGTTGGGGTTGCTGGCCCAGCCGTAGCGGACGGCGGCGGGTTGGGGGATGTCGGGGTGGGAGACGATGACGTCGCGGCCGACGATTTCGGCGGTGGCGGGTTTCCATTGCTGGTCGGCGCCGGCGATGAGGAAACCTTCAACTGTGTCGCCGTGGGCTTTGAGGCCGGTTTGGGCGTGGTCGAATTTGATCAGGATCTGGTTGCCTTTGATCTCGTGGCTGAGGGGGAGCGGACCGGAGAGGGCGGGGACTTTTTGGCGGTAGACGCGGGCCTGGGCCCAGAGGGCGAGGCGCTGGCCGACGGATTTTTTGTCTTTGGGATGGTTGTCTTTGGCTTCGCCGACATCGACGGTGATGGCCATGCCGGTGTTCGGGACGGCGAGGGATTTGAGCATGGCTTCGCGGACGAGAGGGCGGAAGCTGGCGGGTTCGTAGCCGGGGAGTTGGACCCAGGCGAAGGGGAAGTTGGTGCGCCACTGGGTGCGCCAGTCTTTGATGAGGAGGGGGAGCTGGGTGCTGTAGAGGGAGGCTTTTTCGAGGGTGGCACAGTTGTGCTCGCCCTGATACCAGATGGCGCCGCGAAGGGTGTAGGGGAGGAGGGGGGCGATCATGCCGTTGTAGAGGTTGGCGGGACGGTTTTGGTAGGCGTCGGGGTGGGGTTCGTAGCGGGGGGCGCGGGGAGCTTCGGTGCCGGCGGTTTTGGCTTTGGCGGCGGCTTCTTTCCAGGCGGCGAGGCGTTTGGTGTGGGCGGCTTTGGCGGCGGTTTCGTCGAAGGTGGCGGCTTTTTTGAGCCAGGCATCGATGTTGGTTTTGAGGGCGGGGATTTGGAGCTGGGGGGGTTCGCTGGTCCAGGCGGCGATGTCGGTGCCGCCCCAGGAGGAGTTGATCATGCCGACGGGGGTTTTGAGTTTTTGGTGGAGGTCCTGGCCGAAGAACCAGGCGACGGCGGAGAAGGCTTGGACGGTGTCAGGGGAGGCGACGATCCATTCGCCCTGGCAGTCGGACTGGGGGATGCGGGTGGCTTTTTGGTTGACGGTGAACATGCGGATGGAGGGGAGGTTGGCGGCGGCGGATTCGGTGGGAGGGTAGGCGCCTTTGTTGAAGAGGAAGGCCATGTTGGACTGGCCGGAGGCGAGCCAGACTTCGCCGACGAGGACATCGTTGACGGTGACAGTAGAGCGGCCCTTGATGATGAGTTGTTGGGGCTTGTCGCTGGCGGCGAGTTTGCCGAGGCGGACGCGCCAGGCGCCATCGGAGACGGCGGTGGTGGTGGCGGTTTGATCGGCGATGGAGACGGTGACGGCGTCGCCGGGTTTGGCCCAGCCCCAGATGTAGAAGGGTTGGTC
>CANETF010000309.1 GCA_947440575.1 Verrucomicrobiaceae bacterium | reverse complement strand
TCAAAAGGTTCCGCCACAAATTGGGCATACGTGTCTGTTGCAGTCGCCTCGACTTTCACAAGTCGGTTAGGCATTTCGAATCGAGCTAAACGGATGGGCATAGGATGTGTTTTTGGGCCGGGTTACCTTTGAGGCGAGTCCCCGCTCCCTCCAAAAAGAAGGGCAGGCTCAAAGACCAACGGCGATAGTGTCTGTCTCGCGGAGGGCGGGCAGTATGGGTCTCGATTCCCGGAATGCAACCGAAAATCCTCGCATTTCCAGCTCAAAAAGGGGCCAGATTCGAGCCAACCCAGCTCCCCACTCGCCTCGCACCCCACCTTTAGAGCATTTTAAGAAAAGAGGTGGCCGTTGATTTGGGAGCGCCGGAGGTGGAGATGGACCGTTGGCAGCGCCGGGGCATATGGGTGCATACGTCCCAAGCTGACAACGACCCAGATCCGCCTTCGCCGCCCCAAAGAAGCGGCTACAGTTTTGCTTAAACGGCTCTAACCCCCCCACTCGCCCGCGCCCGCCCAAGCGCTTCAGCGGTTCCCAGCTTCAATGGCCGCCAACGCTTCCCCCGCCGCCAACCTCAAACCCTCCGCCACCGTCTCGTTTCTTGCCAACTTCCCCAACGCCCTCCGCGCCGCCGGATTCCGGATCCCCGCCACGGCCCTCAAAACCAGGTGACTCTCCACCCCCTGCCCGCTGGCCCCCCAATGCAACGCCTCCAATGCCGCGACCGTGTCAGGCTGCGCCATCCGGCTGATCGCATCACAAATCTCTCCTACCACGGGACTTCCCCGGCCAAAATCCATCTTCAAAGCCCCCAATAGCACCTGCAACACTTCCGGGTTCGACACCGCCCTCAAATGCTCTGCCAGCTTGCCGCGTGCCCCCCAGTCTGCCGTCTCAAAAATCCCCTGAATCAATGCGCCCACCGACTCCACACTGTCCGCTTCAGCCAGACCCGCCGCACACACCTCCCACTCCTCAAGCGTGCCAGACGTCTCCCACTTCTCAATCAACGCCCCCACATCAGGCCCGCTCAACTCGCTCACCTTCTCCCTGAGCCGCCCCTCCACTTCGACCACCACCGCATCCTGATCTAGCTCCCCCGTCTCACGCACCACCGCCCCCTCACCCGGCCCGCCCAACTTTACCCCCAGCACCACAGCCACCACCACACCCAAGCCAATCCAAACCTTCAGCGGCAACGCCTTCATTCACTCGAAACCCGGAACTCACCTCGAAAGCACCAGCGTGAACGCTCCAGTCGAAGATGAGTCATACCCCTCGACTGCCACATAGTAAGTCCCCGCTGCCAGCGAACGCGTGATCGTGAAGTTCAAGTTCGATCCCGTGTCGTCAGCCTCAGTCAATACACTGCCGCTCGATGAATAAAGCGTGCCATAACTGTCCAAGTTCCCCGTCGTTTGGATCGTCACCGTCGCGGCCGTCGCCAGCGTGAAGGCAAAGTAATCCAGGTCTGTCCCCGATTGAATGTTTCCTGCCATCGACCCCGGAACCAAAACCCGGGTCGCCGTGGCGATGGTGTTCCCATGATCGTCTCCCACCGACCCCGTTGAAGTCGCCGTCAAATTCACCCGATACGGACTCTCATCCGGGTCGTCGCTCACCACTTCCAACACGGCCTGCAATGCTCCGGCAGCAACCGCCGCACAACTCACTCGAAACGACGTCGTCTTACCCGCCGCAATCGTCCCCGCTGGCTGCGTGTCAATCCGGAAACTGCTCGCACTCGCTCCCAACAGCCTCACTCCCTGAATCGAAAGAGCTCCCTGCCCGGTATTAGCCACCGTCACCGTCTTCGTGACCACCGCTCCGCTTACCTTGACCGCTCCAAAACCCAGCGTCCCGTTCATCGCCAAAGTCGCCGTCCCCTGACGCAACACAATGTCACCCGCCGCTTCCTTTGTCGGCAAAAAGGCCGTCGTAACCCCATAAGTCCCCGTCGTGCTCGTCGTCTTCCCTTCCACCCTCACGTAAAAAGTGCCAGCCGCGGTGATCGCCCTCACCAGCCGAAAATTCACCCCTCCCGCGCCATTGTCGTCCGTTACCAGCGCCGACCCACTGCCACTCAGCAGCGTTCCCACCACATCCGTGCTTCCCGTCGAATTCACCGTCAGCGTCCCAGGTCCCGTCACCACCACCTTGAACAGATCCAAGTCGTCTCCCTTTTCCAAATTCCCCCCAGCCGTCGATCCCAATCCAAGATTCGAAGCGGTCGCAACGGTGTTCCCATGATCATCCACCGTCGGTGTCACACCTCCAATGTAACCCTGAATCCAAGTCTTCACTGTCAGCGTGTTCCCATAAATCCCGTACGCCCCGGCACGCGCGCAGCCGTCCCCGTAACTCACCGTCCCAGCGTGCACCCACGCACCCCCCGCATTTCGAACCATCAGCGGCCCCCCGCTATCTCCCTGGCACGAGTCCGCACCTCCCGCCGCAAACCCTGCCGCCAAATGCGATACCCCCAGCCCAGCCCCTGACCCGCCCGCCACACTCAAACTCACCAATGGCAAATCCACCGATTTCAATATCGCCGAACTCGATCCACCCTCAGAAGTGGTTCCCCAGCCCAAAACCCGACTGCTAATCCCAGGCGCCACCTGGGACACCGCTTCAACCAAAGGAAGCACCGCCCGCTCCGTCACCGGCCGGGCCAACTTCAACAAACAAAAATCATACACCAGTGCCCCCTGAGCGTTCTCACCGAAACTCGGATGCGTGATCACCTGGCTCACTCCCACCCGAATCCCCTCCGCCGCGTTCCTCAAATCCCGACCTCCAATCCACACCTCCAAAGTCGAAGCAGGTGTTCCCTCCAAACAGTGCCCCGCCGTCAACACCCACTGCGGTGCCACCAGCGCCGCACCACAAAACTGACTCGCAGATGGCGTCGCGCCCTTTTCAATCAACGCCGTCATGTAAGGATAAGCCCCCAGCGTCGTCGTGCCCCCACCCACAATCCTCGCCACCTGCCCCTCCGTCTCACCCGCCCACAAACCAACCGTCGCTATCAGGATCTTGGCAGCTTTCATAAATCAAAAACAAGGGATCGGCACAAAATGAACTCGAATTCAGTCCACGCTTCTGAACCTCAGAATGCCCTGACCAAACACGACTCCAAGACAATATTCCACCCGGAATACAATGACCATAAAAATCTTGCCGTCTCCCCGGCAATCAGATCTTTGCCGCCTTGCGCGCCTTCTTGACCGGTTTCGCCGCCTTCGCAGCCTCCCCCTCCAGCCACTTCTGCCGGCTCGCCGCATGCCTCTTCAAAATCCGCCGCAGCTTCGGCCAATGACTCTCATCCACAATGAACCCCACGCAATTCTCCGAACCACACAAACACGGGTGATCCTCCCAGGTATCCAGATCAAACCCATAGTTGTAGGTCAACTCGTCCCCCTTCTTGATCGCCTTCTTCGAGTAAATGAAAATCCGCCCCCTCTCGATGAACGCCTCACAATTCGGGTCACACGAATGATTGATGTATCGCGCCGGATTCTCCCCCTTCGCCCCATCCAAATCATAGCGCTTGTTCAACGTGAAAATATACACCGCCGCGTCCCCCGTCTCCTTCGCCTTTTCCATCAACTCAATCCCCCGCCTCGCAGACTCCTTCTTCGTGATCTTCTCCCCCACATACTCGACGATCCGAGTGTTGGGCTCCATGTCGGCAGCAGCAAAAATCCCTGTGTTGTGAATCTCAGACTCACGAACTTCATACAGCAAAGGAGCGGACATCAGATGAGAAGACAGGTGCATCGGGAAAAAGGAGAGCGGATCAAATGCCAAGCCGCCCCCTAAAGTCAAGGTTCCTCTATTTCAAATCCGTCCCTCTCAACTCCTCCTGCCACGCCGCCTCCTCACGCTCCAAATCAAACAAATACGCAAAGTCATCCCGACCCAGCGATTTCGAGAAGCCTTCCTCCCCGAGAATATTCGCCGACATCAACTGCTTCTTCTGCTGCAACGTCAAAATTTTCTCTTCAATCGTCCCCTTCGTGATCATCCGATACGCCATCACCGGCTGCGTCTGCCCGATCCGGTGCGCCCGGTCAATCGCCTGCGCTTCCACGGCCGGATTCCACCACGGATCATACAAAATCACATAACTCGCCGCCGTCAGGTTCAAGCCCGACCCACCCGCTTTCAACGACAGCAGGAACACCGACGCATTCTCGTCCTCCTGAAACGCCTTCACTACCGACGCCCGATCATTCGTCGCCCCCGTCAGCCAGTGACACGGAATCTTCATCCCCTCCAGTCGCTCCCTCAAAATCGTCAGCATCCGCACAAACTGGCTAAACAGCAGCACCTTGTGTCCCTCCGCGTGCAGTTCCTCAATCAACTCCAACACCGCCGTCAACTTCGCCCCGTCATCATCCCCCGCACCCACCAGCGACGGATGACAGCAAATCTGCCTCAACCGCGTCAACGCCTGCAAGATCGCGAACCGATTCTTATTCAGCGCGTCATACGTCGCCGATGTCAGCACCATCTG
>CANETF010000308.1 GCA_947440575.1 Verrucomicrobiaceae bacterium | reverse complement strand
TGATCACTGCCCGCCTTGCTGGCCGAGTAAGGACTGTTCGGCGCATACGGCGTCGTCTCACTGAATGCCGGATCTGTCGCCGAGAGCGAACCAAATACCTCATCAGTGGACACATGCAAAAACCTGAAATCATCCCGCCCATCTGTCAACCTTCCTTGATGATGCGCCTTCGCTGCCTCCAACAACCTGAACGTTCCAACAAAATTCGTCATGATGAACTCCTCCGGCCCATCAATGCTCCGGTCCACATGCGACTCCGCCGCCAAATGCATCACCGCATTGATATCATGCTCCGCCAAAAGCTGACCCACCAAATCACGATCCAGGATGTCTCCCTTCACAAACACATGCCGAGAGTCTCCAGTCAGCGCGGCGAGATTCGAAAGATTGCCCGCATAGGTCAACTTGTCCAAATTCACCACCTTCTCCACCGTTATCCCCAAGTCATCCCCAGCCGACCCCAAAAGGTAGTGCACAAGATTGGAACCAATAAAGCCGGCGCCGCCGGTGACGAGTATGCGTTTGTTGGACATGAAAACAGATTGGCTCCCAGACTAAAGCGATGAACGAAAGGCGGCAACGCCTTTTCCAGATGCAAGTCAAAGGGTTCCTGCTACATCTCATGCGCATGCGACTCTCCGAAGCTCAATCCATTTTCATCGCAGGTCACCGAGGTATGGTCGGTGGTGCCCTGGTTCGCGCCATCACCGCCCGCCACCCCGACGTAAAGCTCATTAGCGCCTCTCGCCAGGAACTGGACTTGCTTTCCCAGGCCGCCGTGAACGCCTTCATCGCCAACACCCGTCCCGATGCCATGGTGATTGCCGCCGCCAAAGTCGGTGGCATCCACGCCAACAGCACCTACCCCGCCGACTTCATCTACGAGAATCTCATGATTGCCGCCAACTTGGTGCACGCGGCCTTCACGCACGGTGTGAAGCGGGTTCTCTTCCTCGGCAGCTCCTGCATCTACCCCCGCCAGGCCCCCCAACCCATGCCCGAAGACTGCCTCCTCTCCAGTCCCCTCGAGTCCACCAATGAAGCCTACGCCATCGCCAAAATCGCCGGCCTCAAACTCTGCCAGCACTACCGCGCCCAACACGGGGTCCTCTTCCACTCCGCCATGCCCACCAACCTCTACGGCCCGGGCGACAACTACCACGCCGAAAACTCCCACGTCATCCCCGCCCTCCTCCGCCGCTTCCATGAAGCCAAACAACAGGGCAGGGAAGAGGTCGTCGTTTGGGGCACAGGCTCTCCCCGACGCGAGTTCCTCCACGTCGACGACCTCGCCGCCGGCTGCCTCCACCTCATGGAGTCCACCAATCCCACTGACTGGATCAACCTCGGCTGCGGCCATGATGTCTCCATCCGCGAACTCGCCGAACTCGTCAAAACCACCGTCGGCTTCACCGGCAAACTCACCTTCGACACCTCCAAACCCGACGGCACCCCCCGCAAACTCCTCGACGTGGCAAAAATGAACGCTCTCGGCTGGAAAGCTCAAATCCCACTGCCATCCGGTCTCGCAGACGCCTACACCGATTTCAAGAACTCCCTCGAAAGCCAAACCGCTCGTTGCGCGTGAATCAATCTCAATTCACGACGCCCATCTGCCACAAAATGAAGGCGGCCTCCTCGGCGTTCTCCCGCAAATGATCGTAGCGTCCCGACTTGCCCCCATGCCCGGCATCCATGTTGATCTTCAATAGCAGCAGATTGGAGTCCGTTTTCAACGCGCGTAACTTGGCCACCATCTTCGCCGGCTCCCAGTAAGTAACCCGCGGATCGTTCAATCCCCCAGTCACCAGCATCGGCGGATAAGCCTGCGCCGTGATGTTGTCATACGGGCTGTAGCTTCGAATCAATTCAAACGCCGCCTTGTCGATGATCGGGTTCCCCCACTCCGGCCACTCACCCGGCGTCAGCGGCAGCGAATCATCCAGCATGGTGTTCAGTACATCGACAAAAGGTACGTGTGCCACCACCGCACCAAAAAGCGCTGGAGCCTGATTGACGACCGCCCCCATCAACTCCCCCCCCGCTGAACCTCCCGATGCCGTCAGCCGACCCTCAGCCACATACCCGGCTTCGATCAGCCCCTTGGCCACATCCACGAAATCATTGAACGTATTGCTCCGCTTGGTCAGCTTTCCATCCAAATACCATTGATAGCCCTGATCATCTCCACCGCGAATGTGCGCAATCGCATACGCAAAACCACGATCCACCAACGACAATCGATTTGCACTAAACCCGGGAGGTGTCGCTAGGCCATACGCCCCGTAACCATAGAGATGCAATGGCTGGCTCCCGTCCTTCTTGAACCCCTTCTGATACAAAATCGAAACCGGCACCTGCACTCCATCACGCGCCGTGATGTAAAGGCGCTCCGTCTCATACCGACTCGCATCGTAACCCGAGGGAATCTCCTGCACCTTCAAAACCTCCAGCCGCTTCTCCTCCACATGATAATCATACACCGTCAATGGCGTCACCATCGACTCATACTCAATGCGCAATCGGCTCACCTCATACTCCGGATTCTCATCCAATTCTGTCGCATAACTGCTCTCTGGAAATTCGATTCGATCAACCTTGAGCACATCACCATAATCACGAATCTCAATCTGATCTAACCCATCAATGCGCCCTTCGATCACATAGAAATCTTTGAATAAAACCAAGCTCGTTAGGTAATGCCGATCCGATCCGGCAATCAATGTCTCCCACTCCGCAGGCTTCTCCAAAGAGGCCTTGGCGACACGAAAGTTAACATGCTCATCATTGGTTAAAACAAACAACTGCCCATCACGCACATCGACCACGTAGTTGCGGCCCGCTCGACGCGGACTGATCAAAATCGGCTCCGCCAAAGGGTTGCTCGTCGGCACCAACCGAATCTCACTCGTCACCTGATCCCCGGTTCCAATGATGATCCAATCTCGCTGAGCACTTAGATCGACGTCCACACTGAAGCCAATATCCCGCTCCTTATACAATCGCTTGGCCTTCTTGGGATCCTCTCCCAACCGATGATAATGCACGTTGTCCACCCGCCAGTTCTTGTTCGCAATGCCATACACAAAGCCCTTGCTGTCAGCCGCCCAAACAATGCTCGAAAGCGTTCCTGGAATGATGTCCGTCAACTCCTCGCCCGTCTCCAAATCCCGCACATGAATCGTAAATCGCTCCGACCCATTGTCGTCATAAGCATAAGCCATCAGCCGCCCATCCGGACTCACCGACAACTCATTCAGCTGAAAGTAGTCCTTGCCCTCTGCCAGTCGATTCTCATCCAAAATCAAACTCTCAGCTCCCCCACCCACCGGACGTCGATAGTGCCGCCGATACTGCGTGCCCGAGTCAAACTTCTCCCAATACACCCACGCCCCATCCTTCTGCGGAACACTGCTTTCCTCTTCCTGCACCCGACCCTTCATCTCCTGAAACACCGTCTCCACCAAGTCTTTCTGCGGAGCCATCTGCGCCTCGAAATACGCATTCTCCGCTTTCAAATACGCCAGCACATCCGCGTCATCGACCTCAGGATAATCATCGTCCCTCAGCCAATGCCAGGGATCCTCCAGCGTGATGCCATGATACTCGGCGTGATGGGGGCGTTTCTCGGCGACAGGAGGTTGCATTAGGATGAGGGCAGGGCATTCGACCGCGACCAGAAACCCAAAAACCATCAACCACTTGGAAACCAAAACAAACTGCGGATTCATGGTGTCGTTTCCCCATCGCGGAGCAACCAGCCCATACAATCGGAAGTCACTGGGCACAACCTCTCTGAGGCGCCCCTCGGGTCAGTTCACTGTTGCGTCTTATCCACCAACTCATGAACTTTCTTGACGATCCGCTCCTCCACATCCTCCGCCCAACCCGCCTGGGCCTCATAGCCGCCTTCCTTCAACACCCGAAGACTCGGCACATACCCGGTGTAATCATTGGAATACCCCGCCACCCACGTCGCCGAATCTTGGCTAAGCTCCTTTTTTAAGCGAATGGAGTAATCGACTGTTGTCTCGCTACCCAGAGCCACCACCGTCAATGCTTCTCCAAACCTCGCCACCTGAACAGGGTACAAATGCGGTGCTCGCTTTTTCTCAGGCGCGTAATCCAGAGATACTTTCTCATACGCCGCTCGAATCGGACCTTCCACCACCCTCTTCGGGACCTGCATCGCCACTTCAACCGCATTCGACAGACTTCGCCCGTGCATCTTCGCCAAATCAAGAGCCGTCAATCCAGGCACCACTCCGCCACGGCGCGGATACGGATTCTGATCGCCACTACAGCCGTTCATGAAAAGCGCCACAAATCCGGGCCGATTTTCCTGGAGATACTCCTGGGCAAATCCTGCGTAATCGCCGCAATACTGAAATCTGGGTATGCACTTTACTCCCCTAGGGGCTATCAGTTATGTTTCCCAAAAGTTTGCCGCCGATCAGATCCTTCCCTCTTACAGGTTCCAAGTTTACGGCCTGCTGCAACAAGCGATAGAAGAGCAGGCCGCGAAAGGTTGAGGTGCG
>CANETF010000307.1 GCA_947440575.1 Verrucomicrobiaceae bacterium | reverse complement strand
GATCCCTGGGATCGGTTGAGGCAGTTGCGGGAGAAGGTCCCGAATATCCTGCTTCAAATGTTGTTTCGAGGGTCGAACGCGGTGGGATACAGCAACTACCCAGACAATGTGGTGAAGGGTTTTGTGAAACACTCTGCGGAGAGCGGGATGGATATCTTCCGTATTTTTGACAGCCTCAATTACCTGCCCAATTTGAAAGTGGCGATGGAGGCGGTGCGTGAAGACACGTCGTCGATCTGTGAAGGAACCCTTTGTTACACGGGGAATATTCTGGATCCGAAGCGGGACAAGTATGACCTGAAGTATTATGTGCGGCTGGCGAAGGAGTTGGAACAGATGGGGGCGCACATGCTGGCGATCAAGGACATGGCAGGGTTGTGTCGTCCATTGGCAGCGCAAAAGCTGGTGAAGGCCTTGCGGGATGAGGTGGATTTGCCGATTCACTTTCACACGCACGACACCAGCGGGATGAATGCATCGAGCATCATCGAGGCGGCGCTGGCGGGGGTGGATGTGGCGGATGCGGCGATCTCATCTTTGTCGGGAGGCACAAGCCAACCGAATTTGAATTCGATTGTAGCGGCGATGCAACACAGCGAGCGGGATACCGGGTTGGATACGGATGCGCTGCAAGAGTTCAGCGATTACTGGGCGGCGGTGCGCGATTTCTACAAACCTTTCGACACGAGCGAACCCTATGGGACGGCAGAGGTGTATCTGCATGAGATGCCGGGAGGGCAGTATACCAACTTGAAGGAGCAAGCGACCGGGATGGGAATGTCGGCGCGCTGGCCTGAGATTGCCCGTGCATATGCTGAGGTGAATCAGTTGTGTGGTGACATTGTGAAGGTGACTCCATCGAGCAAGGTGGTGGGTGATTTGGCCATCGAGTGTGTGGCGCGTGGAGTGAAGCCCGGTGACATCTTCAATCTTGTTGGAGCGAAGTGGAGCAAGGATGTGACGAGCATGTTTGAAGGCTGGCTGGGCGAGCCGTTTTACGGGATGGAAGCGGCCAAGGCGGCGGATTCGCGGGCGAAGTGGGACGCTTTGGCGGAAGCGATTGTGGGCAAGGACGGCAAAAGGATCAGTGGGCGTCCGGGAGAGCAGGCACCGAAGATTGATTTGGATGAGGTGCGTGCCGAACTGGAGACCAAGTTGCGGAAGAAGCCGACTGATGATGATGTGTGGAGTTACCTGATGTATCCGGATGTGTTCTTGAAGTTTGCGGATTTCAGGAAGAAGCACGGGGATGTGTCGGTCTTGCCAACTCCTGCTTATTATTACGGGCTGCAAGACAAGGAGGAGATTCATGTGGATCTGGAAGCGGGCAAGACGCTGTTTATTCAGTCGCTGAACTTGACGGAGCCGGATTCGAACGGCGTGCGGACGGCGATCTTTGATCTGAATGGCTACCCGCGGCACACGCACGTGGTGGATAAGAAGATCGCGACCAATCTTGTGACGCGCACGAAGGCGGATCCGGCTGACATGAGTCAGGTAGGGGCGCCGATGCCCGGGATGGTGGCGAGCATTGCGGTGACGGTTGGGCAGAAGGTGAAGGAGGGTGAAACGCTGCTGACCCTTGAGGCGATGAAGATGTTTGCGGCCGTAGCTGCGCCGAAGGCCGGGACGGTCTTGGAGATTGCAGCCAAGGTGGGCGAGACAGTGGAGAGCAAGGATTTGCTTATCGTGATGGAGAAGTGAGGAAAGAGGGATGATGCATCGAATCGTGATATTTTATGAAACAGGAACTTGAAACAGTTTCAAAATAAGTCACTATCGCGGCCTTGCCGCCAACTGAGACCATTACCGCTTTTGCCGCTTTGGTTGTCGCCGTTTGGGCGATCACCATGGCTCGGGATCCGCGTGGGTGGCGTAATTGGTGGTGCGCGCAGCTTGGGATTTCTGATCTCGAAACGACGCGGCAACAGAGGCGATGGCAGGAGCGGCGATTGCGGATTGTTGCGATGGCAGTGGGCGTTGTGGGGCTGATCGTGGCGTTGTTTGCGGTTTCGGCGGTTGTGTGGTCTGTGAGGCAGATGGATTTTGGGGCCAGTAGGGTAATGCCGAACTCTGTGCGGTCGATTGATGTCAACCGGGGTGCCAACGCGCGCAGATAGGGGGCGGGAATTTGAACGCGAACACCGCGTTGGAGGCTCGGCCGATTCGCTACCCGGATATTGGTTTCAAGGCACCGTGTCTCTTGCCTGGTCCCTTTCTAACACAGGGACAGTTAGGCGCTAGGATGGTACGCCTGAGTCACTTCGAATCGCGGCATTCGGGTTTTTAGCCTGCGACCGCTTTCATGTGCCAGCATCACCCTTTGGGTAGTTCGGCTGCCACGGTCGACTATTTCGGCGTCTCAAGACGACTTTCAGGAATAGGCTAGACTAAATGTCGATTTATTCAAAATAGAATGTTAAGGAAGTATCGATCGACGCCGTCTTTTGGCATGATATGAAGCCCTTTGAAGAACACGAGCCAATGCGTCAGCTTAGACCGATTACCTCGACTGGAAGTGGCCCATTCGCTACCTTCCCATTCGGGCTCAGTCCTGCCCATTGGAGTTGTGGCGGCCCGGAAAGTCGTGACTAAGGTTTTGCGGGGCAGCTTCCGAGTGATTGCCTCGGGCCACTCAATTGGGAACCTGGCAGGCCGGTCTCAGCGGAAGAGCGAGGCGGGGGTTCGAACTAGAGCCGAAAGCGCGGTCCTGAACCCGTCGGCTCCCCGCCTCAGGGCGGCCCTTTTGCCGCCTAGTGATTCCGAAGTGTTAGCGAAACAGGTCACGAGTTGTTGGTGGGCGCCCAGGCTGAGGGCTTTGTGTTTTAACGATGCCTGAAAATGAAAATGAGAATTCTATCCTGCACCTTGATCCTTGGCTTTATTTGGTCCTGTGAACTTAACGCTTTTCCTCCTGCTCCCTACTACACGCTTCACGGCATGGTCCGGGATCAGGTTGGCCAGACGGTGACGGCGGAAGGCGCGGAGGTGATTCTGCTCAAGGGCGGAGTGGAGATTGGCCGCACGCCGATAACGTCGATTTTCATCGACAAGAGCTACGAGCTGAACATCCGGCTTGACCATGCGCGCAGCGGCACGGTTTTTTACACGAACAAGGCCGTGGCGTCCGGCGGGTTGTTCAGCGTCGTCGTCGCGATGAATGGCGAGATGTTCTATCCGATCGAAGTTTCAGGAAATCTCACGGCAGGGAAGGGGGGCGAGCGCGTGAAACTGGATTTGACGATTGGGGAAGACAAGGACAAGGACGGTCTGCCCGACAGCTGGGAAGCATGGCAGCTCTATCAGGCCGGGCTCTACCCGGATGAGAACGGCAATTGGGATCTCAGTCTGCTCGACATGAATGGCGACTTCGACCAGGACGGGCAGAGCAACCTACTCGAATACATCGCCGGCACCTTTGCGGGCGATAACACGGAGAGATTTGGTCTAACGATCACGGAGAAGCTGCCGCAGAGCGTGCGCTTAGAGTTCTATGGTATCACCGGTAAGGTTTACACCATTGAGAGCTCGCTCGACATGAAGACCTGGACGCGGGTGCCCTTCGCTGTCGGCGCTATTGGGACTGGAAACACCGCCTACCAGGCCACCGATGTTGGCATCATCTCCGCCTTCACCGCGCCGCGTTCGAGCGCCGCAGAATTCTACCGCCTCACCGTCCGATGAAATCCCTTCTCCTCGCCTTCGCCTCTTTGTTCATCGCTGCCACGGCCCACGCTCAGTGGCAGAGTACCACTTACACGCTCAACAGCGGGTGGAACTCGATCTACCTGCATGGTGATGCCAGCTACACCACGCCAGATGTGCTCTTCGCCTCAAAGTCCGAGGTGCTGGAAGTCTGGCGTTGGAATCCAAATCCCGACCAAGTCGGGTTCACCAGCACGCCACTGCTTCCCAGCAACGGCACGCCGGAATGGAGCAAGTGGGTGCGCGGTGCGACGGGGAATTCGCTGATCAGTTTGACCGGCCAGTCGGCCTATCTGGTGAAGTGCTCAGCTGCCGTGACTGTCGCGGTCCCCCAGCGGCCGATGCCGCCCAGCAACACGTGGGTGCGCAGCGGCGCGAATTTCCTTGGCTTCCCTAGCAGCAAGGCGGCGGGAAATTTCCCGACTTTCTCGAGCTACTTCGCCACCTTTCCAACGGCGATTGCCGCGAATGCCAAGATCTTCAAATACGTCGGCGGCGATCTGGGGCCGGGCAATCCGCTGCAGATCTTTTCCACCGCATCGGAGCGGGTGAACCGCGACCAAGCCTATTGGTTCTCTTCCGAGGTGGTGGGGAATTTCTATGCCCCGGTGCAGATCAGTCTTTCCAACAATGAAGGTTTCGCCTTTGGCCGGCGCAGCTCGGTGATCACGGCCCGCGTGATGAACCGAACCGCCGCCGTGATGACCCTGCAGATCGCGCCCGTCGCCTCCAACAGCCCGCCATCGGGTTCGGGTCAGGAGCTCATCACCGCCGGGGTGCCGATCACCCGCCGGACCCTCGACAATCAGGCGGCATGGGTGGAAACCCCGATCGCCGCCGCTTACACCGAAGTCATCGCGCCGAATTCCAGTGTCGAG
>CANETF010000306.1 GCA_947440575.1 Verrucomicrobiaceae bacterium | reverse complement strand
TCGTTGACCAGGGTCAGCTCAGCACGAATCACTGCCACTGGATGCAGGATGTCCTCATCGTTTTCATCCTCGAAGGTCACCTCCACCTCGAAGGGCAATTTGAGTTCGCCTGTCTTGGAATCCGCCTCCCGCATCAAAGAACGCAGTTCGGGGGTGTTGAGGCTGAGCGTGAAGGTAACGTCCCCCTCCGGGGCATCAAACACGGTGACCTCCAACAACGCCTGATTCGTGCCCTCCATGCTGCCCGTGAATTCGATGTGGGCGGTGTTCCCAGTGGGGTTCGTGACCACAAAGGTTCCGTCCTCGTCGGCGAGGGCTTCGATGGCAGCGGCGATTTGCTCTGCACCTTCCTCACGGGAAAGCAGGCTGCTCTTCTTGAACCCGCGCCGCAGCTGGTAGGTGCCACGGAAATCAGGCGGCACATACAAGCGCTGGATCTCGTTCCACTGGATGTCGCCATCGGCTCCTCCGTTTTGCAGAGCGGTGATCGTCGGCGCAGGTGGAACGATACGGTCAAAGGCCGTGGTGAAGGCGGCTCCTGCCTGGATGAGCCTCAGCTCATGCACCCACTTGCCGTCGAACAGGATGGGGATGACCCGGGCGAAGCTGATGGGCAGCAGGGAGTTTTCCACGACGCTTAGAGGGATTGCGGTCGCGGCCGAGGCAAAGCGAATCAAGTAGCTGCCATCCACCAACTCCACGGTGGCGGCTCCATAGGCTGCGACCAACGCAGAAACCGTATTGAATGCCGATGCCATTTGTGCGGCGGTGGCATTCCAAGGAATGGACGTGGTCAGATTGACGCCATCTTGGGCCGCCGCACTGCCCAGTTTGAGCCGATAACTCCCCTGCTCCGGCCTAGTGTCAAGGCGACCGACCGAGGCTCGCAGTCGCCGCACCACACGCGAAACTTCAATGGCTTGACCATCGATCTTCTCAGCGAATCGCAGACTGAGGGTCAGATGATCCCCCGCCACCACCTTGGGCCAGTTGAAAGCTGAGCCGGAGAGTTGCTCGGAAACCGTGCGGGTAGAGAGGTTGCAATAGAGAAGCGCCTGCATGAGCCAGATGCACCGGCTGGCGTGTCAATAAACCGACAAGCTCATGCTCGGAGACGATGCGGGCGGAGCGCCTGCATACGGCAGATGCTCTGGCATACGTGTCACCAATGTCCCGACTCGATGTGTCTTGCGAGCTTCGCTCTCAACCTAATCAGTCGTTCTTCGGAAATAATCCCAAGCTCTCCAAGAACAGCCTCAGCGGGAATCGTCGCCACAAGTCCCAACCGAATTAGTGAGGGAACCTTTAATCCACTCCCTGAGAAGTCATTGTCCGTGCCATCAATGATTTCGTCAAAACCAACGCACTCGTGATGAAGAATCGAACTGAGCGCGCACACCAAGCAATCAGAAAAAAGGTGGCATCCGGCAAAGCACCAGCACAGGACGCGTTTTCTTTTGTCCATCAGCCTGCTGAATCCGCGCCAAAACAATCTGACCAGCCTTCATCGCTTAATGTCATCGACGGAATACTCAACTTCATCGGGACCATAAGCCAAGGCGAGGCCACTTGCTGCTAAATGAAGAAAATCCTGACGATCCTTGTCCGAGTCGTCAAGGACGGTAACGATCACACGAGCGTTTTGTTGAAGGACGATGTTTTCGTCCAACAAAACATGTGACCCATCAAAGTGGCCAGTGATGCTCAGAAGAGGCATGTGACATTTTTAGCCATACAATATCACAGGTCAACCCCTGCTTGCATCCAAAGCGGGTGTAAATGAAATCTCATTCATCGGTCCAAAACTCCAAATCAAAAGCCACCACCTCAAACGGAAATTCCGGTTCCAGACGCATGTGCGGTTCAACCTCTTCCGCTTCCTGTGCGGCCAATCGGGCCGCCTTATCCAATCCGTAGCCGTCCTCGCTCATGTACTCCAAAACCTCCCCTCTAACGTGTTCCGATTGAGAAACTCCGCGATGGCCGCGTTCTGGTCGTTGATGACCGCCAGAATCCGATTGCCAATGCTGTCCAGAAGACCCGCGGCAAGCCCTGTGTTTAGCACCAGGTTCTCGCGCTTGAGCGCCGGCTCCAAAACGCTGCTGGCGTGGTTGAGATTCCAGAACAGACGATTGCGCACGTAGGCCGTCCAGGTGCCATCCGGCACACTGCCATGGGGAGATTCGGGTGGGGATACCCAATACACCGTGGCCAGATGCCGCGCGTCGAATGGGTTATCCGTCCAATCCCCCAAGAGCCGATCCTGCATGGGCGTTGATCCAACCTCCTGCCAGCGCGGCATCGCGCGGATGTAAGCCCGCTCCCGCATGTTGGGCGGAATTTTGTAGATGACGCTAAACTGGGCATTGGTGCCATCAAACCCAGCCCCCATTTCCCACTGCGTGCTCGTTGCGAAACGATCCTGGTAGAGGACCAGCTCAGTGGCGCGAAGCAGTCGGTTTTCTGCAAGCGCATCCAGTTCGCCGCTGATCCGTTGCAGGATTCCCAGATCGGTGATCTGCGAACTGAGGTTCGGGGGTTCTCCCACGCCTAGCGATTTGAAGAACTCAGGCACCGCTTCAAAGCTGACCGTCAATGTGCCATCATCACCCGTCGAAGTGGCCCCAGGGTCCGCATCGATTCCAATGGCTCGCCAAGCCGTAAGCGGCAGTTGCGGTTCCTCCGTCAGCCAGCAATCCACGGCGGCATCAGCATCCCGCTTCTGGTCAATCAAGCGCTGCTTGGTTTCATCAGGGGCGTCGCGGTAAGGCAGGCTGATCGTTGCATCCAGGCCGTTGACGAAACCAGGCTCAATGCGCGTCGTCCACTGCTGCCGATCACCATCCCAAGTCGGAGTCACCTCCCACGGATGCCGCCAAGTCCCGGAACGCAACACCGTGCTGCCCAGAATTTGGTTGCGGGCCAGTAAATCAACAAGCCGATTCCAGGCGGTGGCGGGGATAGCGTTCATGCGGGCCAGAACAGGTGACGTGACGGCTTGCCAGCCTGCGCCTTGATGAAGCGGTGCTGCAGGTTGAAGTGGGTGATCTGGTGGACGCGTCGGATCGTGCTTCGATCTGGATTCCAGATGAGTATCGCCAGCGCGTGTCTTCCCGATTCACGGGACTCAGGCTCTCTGGCATGAGTGATGATCACGGCCTTTGGGTTCTCGGGATCAATCGCACCGGTCGTTTCATCCACCTGCACATCGAGGCAGATCCAGGAACGCAGGTCACGGTTTGGACCTCCGAGCAATTTGAGCGTTGGTGCCGGCTCCTCGTCGAGACGCTTACCTGAGATCGTCGGCACTTGGTTACTGAGAGTTCCAAGCAACACCGTCGCCTCGGTAGAGCTGACCATGACCTTGAACGGATGATCCCAGGGCGTGCCACGTTGCTCGGCCACGATAAACGTGCCGTTGGGTGTCCGGGTCAGTCGCACGCCCCGACCGGTGAGCAGGCGAAACTGCTTCGCCCATTCCAGCAGCTTGTTCCAGGCAGGCATCACTGGATCGCCCTTTCGAACATGGAGATCGCGTAAGTTCATCGTTCGATAAGTCCATAGATGGCTTCCGGCCAAAGTTGTCCCGGCTTGCTGAGCATCCATTCCTCGGAGATTTCATAGACGTTGCCGCGCTTGCCCACTTTGGGCGGCATGACGAGCCAGTTTCGGCCGGGAGGCGTTGGAAACCCTTCGGGCAGACTGCTGCGCGTGGTGCCCACCCGATTGAGCAGGTCGTTGGGAATGGTCCGCCTCAGGTAAGTGTGGCGAAAGACAGCGTTGAGCACCAAGTAAGTGGTAACACCAAACATCGGGTTCTTATCACCAGTTCCCGTGCGCCTGCCATTCAAACCGCCACTTCCGGAAGATCCTCCAGGGAGCTTCTCTGGAAAGCTGATTCGGCCATCGCTGTTCAGGTTACCGCCGTACTGCCGCTTGATCTGGTCAATGGATGGATGGCTCTCGATGGGCTCCTCACGAAAGCTGGAGTCGAACTCGAAACTGTCGGCCTGGCCTTCCGCGTCTTCGATGCCCTGGAAGTTAATCGTGACCTGGTAGGACCCGTCATCGAGCTGGCTGATAGCGCGTCCCACCTCGGGCAGACCGAAGGGGAAGGTGCCACCAATCGAAAGCGTTTCAGAGAGCGTTCCGCAGTTCCACGGGATGGCCAAGGAGATCAGCCCACGCTCATCGCGGCTGCCGGACAGACCCAGCATCTGGAAAGGGTTACTCATGCAAACCGGGCCACGGTGTCGAATGGCATCACTGGCGCGGCAACTACCGCCCGCTGCGGAGGCGGCTTCTCCAGGTTGCGGTTCATCTCGCCCAACTTCCGATCGATTGAATCAAGTTTGGCCGTTTGCTTCTTGCTCTCATCCAAGATGAGTTCATTGGCTGACCGGCCCATGATCAGATTGACCGCGGAAGCAAACAGCCCCGGCGCCACGCGGGTCTTGCCGGCCTCGGCATTCACAGGCCCGCCCACCCCAGGGACGACAGCCGCCTTCGGTTTCGCTGCGGCCTGCACCTGACTGCTCTGAACCCGCTCACGTACTCGTCGTGCTGCATCTTCGAGTCTGCCCTGTTCCTCGGAG
>CANETF010000305.1 GCA_947440575.1 Verrucomicrobiaceae bacterium | reverse complement strand
GAGGAGGACTTCACCGAGGGAGAGGAGGTCGAGGGGCATGGTGGGTGGAATGGTGGCGAGGAGGTGGGGGGAGATCAATTGGAGATTCGGGGAGCGGGAGGGGGTTTTTGGACAGGATGGCAGGATTTGACAGGATGGACAGGATTGCTGATGGGATGGAAGAGGGGGTAAATAAGGGCTGGAAATGTGGTGGGTTTCGGCTGAGATAGGCGGCTTATGCGGGTTGAGATTGCTACAAAAGGACGAATGGGTCGCGTTTTGGCGATGGCTTGGGCTATTGGCTGGGGATGGATGAGTGGTGGGGTGATGGTGGCACAAGAGAAGGGGAAGGCGCCTGAGGTGGTGCCGGTAGTGCCGGGGGCGGCGGAGGGGGTGAAGGAGGGGGTGAATTTTGAGCGGGATTTGAGTTTTGATCTGACACCGGAGCAGATGGCGAGTTTTAAGGCGAAGCTGCCGAAGGCGTTCCAGAAGCTGTCGCAGCGGAAGCCGTTTCATGTGGTGGCGATGGGGGATTCGATCGTGGAGATGTTTGGGTATGACGAGGACGATCAGAATTGGATCAAGGGGTATCCGGCGCGGTTTTCGGAGCAGTTGGCGAGGCAGTTTTTTTACACGGGTGGGGTGCGGTTGGTCAAGCCGTCGAAGGGTAAGGAGGAGAAGGACATGCCGCACCGGGGGAAGGAGATCACGCTGCGGAATCTGGGTCGCGGGGGGAAGCTGAGCATTCATGCGATGCAGGCGCTGTCGACGTATGGGTTGGAGACGCCGCCGGATTTGGTGCTGGTGAGTTTTGGGATCAATGATGCGACGACGGGGCTGGACCTGGGGGTGTATGCGAAGGCGTTTCAGGATGTGGTGGCGACGGTGCGGGCGTCGGGCGGGGAGGTGATTTTGCTGGGTCCGACACTGATTGTGGGGGATCCTGCTGAGGTGGAATTGGCGAAGACGCGGGCGTATTGCGATACGTTGAGGGAGGTAGCGGAGGATAGTGGGGCGTTTTTTGTGGATCTGGGGGATTTGACGAATCTGGTGAAGGTGCCGGAGGATGCGCAGGGACCGGCGGGGGTGTTTGCGAGTGTGGTGGAGAATTATCGGCGGTATTTTGATCACACGAAGGCGGTGGACTGGGTGCACCCGCGTCCGGCGCTGCATGAGAAGCTGGGGCGGCAGATTTTCCGGGAGTTGATCGATGGGCGGACGGTGGTGCCGTGGGAGATGGGCAAGGGTGAGCTCTTGATGGTGGATGGGAAGACGATGGAGATGAAGGTGACGGTGAAGAATGGGGGGAAGGCGAAGGCGAGGACGGTGATTTTGCCGTTGGTGACGGCGGCGTGGAAGCCGACGGATGCGACGGCGGAGATGGAGTTGGCGCCGGGGGAGGTGAAGGAGATGCTGATTCACTATGCGAGCCGTGATGAGGGCGGTGGGGTGAACCCGATGCCGAGTCATGAGCCGATGCTGCGCATGCCGTTGATGGTGAGCATGGGGGAGTTGGTGCGGATCGAGGATGTGCGGGCGACTTTGAAGCCGGTGGTGCTGCTGTGGAAGGTGGAGACGTTGTTCAATCAGGAGAAGGCGTATTTGCCGGCGAATCTGTTGACGAATACGAGCAGGGCGGCGATTGCCGGGGACTGGCAGGCGGCGTGGATGGGGCAGGAGTTGAAGGGGGATTTCAAGCTGGAGGCGGGGGGGCAGATGGAGCTGCCGCTGAAGTTCAAGCTGCCGGTTTCGCATGAGGGGCAGCCGTTCAATCAGAAGTCGGATTTGAGTGTGCTCATCACGGTGGATGGGAAGGTGCTGAGGTTTGATCGGGGGGTGGATTTGACGCAGAATTTTGGGTTGAAGGAGCCGGTGTCGATGCGGTTGAGCGATGCGAAGCAGTCGCCAATGACGCCGGGGCTGGGGGCGCGGGGGCGGTCGGTGACGCTGAAGGCGGATGCGGACAATGAGATGCTGTTTTTGACGTTTGATTTGAGGGGGGTGGATTTGAAGGATGATCCGGCGACGGGGATGAGCTGGGCGGCGACGGTGAATCTGGATGCGCGTTCGTATGGGAAGCGGTTGAACCGCGGGGTGACGGATACTTTGCGGATCAACGGGAAGGCGGCGGATGGGCCGGCGACGGTGGGGGCGATTCCGCCGTGGGCGTTTGGGACGGGGTATGCGGCGGTGTTTGATGAGGCGCAGGTGAAGGCGGTGGTGTCGAGCGGGAGTGAGGGGTCACGGCGGGTGACGATCAGTTTGCCGCGGTCGTATTTGTATCTGCATGAGTGGGCGCTGGGGAATGGGAACAGTGAGTTGGGGATCAATGCGACGTTTTCGTTTTGGCAGGAGCCGGTGCCGGGGGTGAGTGCGGGGGGATTTGGCGGGGACGGGCAGTACCATTTGTTGTTTAATCGGCATCGGGATGATGCGGAGGGATGCGCGGCGCTGGAGTTGACGGCGGAGCCGACGCTGCGGTGGACGGTGTCGTTGTATTAAAAAGGAGAGCGCGGGGATCGAATCGGGCGTAAGGGAACTGACATTTTATGGATCAAGACAGACCGGGAAAAAAGTTGTGGGATAAAGCGGCTTGGCGTGATGCGGCTTTCTTCTGGAAGTATCTGAAGCCGCACCGTGGGGTGTTCATTGCGGCGATGGTGGCGCTGGTGGCGACGGCGGGGATGATGCTGATCTTTTTTCGGGAGCTGGGGGATTGGATCGGGTATGCTTTGAATGGGGCGAAGGGGCAGGAGTTGATCGATCGGTCGAACCGGTCGGCGGTGTTTTTGGTGGTGTTGGTGGCGCTGCAGGCGTTCATTGCGTTTTGGCGGATTTTGCTGTTTGCGAAAGCGTCCGAGCGGGCGCTGGCGTCGCTGAGGCGGGAGACGTTCAGCCGGATCATTCGGCTGCCGATGGCGACGCTGGGGGCGCGGCGGGTGGGGGAGCTGGCGTCGCGGTTGGCGAATGATGTGGAGTCGATGCGGGAGACGCTGGTGGTGACGATTCCGCAGGCGATCCGGCATTCGGTGATTTTGGTGGGGGGGACGGTGGTGGTGTTCTTTTTGTCGGTGAAGCTGGCGCTGTTCATGATGGCGACGATTCCGGTGGTGCTGGTTTTGATTGCGGTGTTTGGGACGCGGATTCGGAAGCTGACGCGTAAGGCGCAGGATGATTTGGCGGCGTCGCAGGTGGTGGTGGATGAGAGTTTGCAGGGGATCATCAGTGTGAAGGCGTTTTGCAATGAGGCGTATGAGATTGCGCGGTATGACAGGCGGTTGGGGAGTTATCTGGGGGCTGCGATCAAGGCGGCTTTGCCGAGGGCGTCGTTCATTGCGTTCATCATTTTTTGTTTCAGTGTGGCGCTGGTGGCGGTGACGTGGTTTGCGGCGAAGATGGTGGCGAGCGGGGAGATGGATCACCGGCGGTTGGCGAATTTTGGGATTTTCTCGGGGCTGATCGGGGCGTCGTTCATGCAGATGTCGGAGTTGATCACGCAGATCCAGCGGACGCTGGGGGCGACGGAGCGGGTGCGGGAGATTTTGGCGGATGAGTGTGAGGAGACGGCGACGGATGTCGCGGTGGAGCGGTTGCAGGGGGACATTGCGATGGAGGGGGTGTCGTTTTCGTATCCGACGCGGCCGGATGCGCTGGTGCTGCAGGATTTTAATCTGGCGATGAAGGCGGGGCAGCGGGTGGCGCTGGTGGGGCCGAGTGGATCTGGGAAGACGACGACGGTTTCGCTGTTGTTCCGGTTTTACGAGCCGACGAAGGGTCGGATTTTGTTTGATGGGAAGCCTGCGGGGGCGATGCCGCTGCAGACGCTGAGGAAGAATCTGGCGCTGGTGCCGCAGGAGGTGCTGCTGTTTGGGGACAGCATCCGGGAGAACATTGCGTATGGGCGTCCGGGGGCGAGCGATGAGGAGATTCGGGAGGCGGCACGGCAGGCGAATGCGCATGAGTTCATCGAGAAACTTCCGAATGGATATGAGACGCAGGTGGGGGACCGGGGGACGCAGCTTTCGGGGGGGCAGCGGCAGCGGATTGCGATTGCGCGGGCGATTCTGGCGGACCCGGCGATTTTGATTTTGGATGAGGCGACGAGCAGTCTGGATGCGGAGAGTGAGCGGCTGGTGCAGGGGGCGTTGGACAAACTGATGGAGAATCGGACGTCGATCATCATTGCGCATCGTTTGTCGACGGTGCGGCGGTGTGACCAGATTTTGGTGTTGTCAGCGGGGACGGTGGTGGAGCGGGGGACGCACGAGGAGTTGGTGGCGAATGCGGGGAGTTTGTATGCGACGCTGGCGCGGTTGCAGCTTGAATAGTTCTCGGTTCGCAGTTCTTGGTTCTTGGTTCTTGGTTGAAAGGGGGGATTGGACCACGAATGGGCACGAATCTGGGGGATTGGACCGCTCATGGGGACGAAGGGGCGGGGAGGAGGCGGGGTGAGTTTTTGGGAGAGTCGTTGAAGGGTTGTGCTTGGGACGATCTTGGGTGGCGCGAAGTGGGTGCTTGGGCAGACCATGGTGGGGGTGTGCGTGTACCAAGATGGGTGTGGGGGCACACCGAGGTGGGTGCGAGGGTGTACCAAGATGGGTGTGGGGGCACACCAAGATTGGTACGTGGGCG
>CANETF010000304.1 GCA_947440575.1 Verrucomicrobiaceae bacterium | reverse complement strand
TGACGCCCTCTGGACGATGGTTCAGGGGGCGTTTTGTTTTGGCGAGGCCAAGGGGAATTTTGAACCACGAATGGCGCGAATGGACACGAATGTTGAGGGGAACGGGGTCAATGCCCCCGGCTACAGGGGGAACGGGGTCAATGCCCCCGGCTACAGGGGGAACGGGGTCAATGCCCCCGACTACAGGGAGATGGGGGGCTTTTTGTGAGATGCGGGGCTCGCTTTGGGTGGGGAGGTATGCGAGGTTTGGGGGTGATGAGGAAGGATGTTTGCTGCCCGACGTGTGAGTTTCCGGTGGATCTGGGGCGGATGAGTGTGTGTCCGAAGTGTGGGGAGGGGCTGAAGGGGAAGGCTTTGCAGGGGGTGCTGGAGGTGGATGTGGCGCACTCGGGGGAGACGTGGGAGGTAGCGCGGGAGAAGATTTTGCGGGCGGTGGACAGAGGGGTGATGGGGGGACACAAGGGGGTGAAGATCATTCACGGGTATGGGGCGGGGAGCGGGCAGGGGGTGATTCGGTCCCATGCGGTGCCGTTGCTGCGGTCGCTGGCGGTGAAGGTGGGGGGACGGTTGGCGCCGGATCAGCAGAATCCGGGGGCGCATGTGCTGTGGCTGGAGGCGAAGCGGTAGGGGACGTGAGCTCCGGTGTTCAGTCGAAGAAGGGGAAGAGGTCTTTGAGTTCGGATTCGGAGGGGCGGCGGCCGTATTCGCAGAGTTCGAAGGTTTCGGCGAATTTGACCGCCTGGCTGCGGGTGTCACCATACCATTTGATCACTTCGGCGCGGTAGCGATTGGCTTCGCCGCTTTGCCGGAGATGCCAACGGCGCTGGAGCCAGGCGCGGCGCGCGGGTTCGTTGTCGGCAGGAGGGACATTTTTTTCGACGTGCTCGGCGCTGCCGCTGGCTCCGCCTTCATAAGCTTGGGAGGTGAGTTCGTGAAGGCCGTCGATTTTTTGGGCCATCTCTTCTTCAGAGATCGCGACGGCGATGCTGGGGGTGAAGGGGTAGGGTTTTTGAAAGCCGTCGCTGGAATACATGAAGACGGGGTTTTTCTTCATGAAGGGGACGTCGGGGCAGAAGAAGGGGACGGTGACCATGAAGGCGGCATCCTGGACCAAGACGCCGACATAGCGGTGGTCGGGATGGTAGTCCCAGGGCCGATGGGAGATGACGAGGTCGGCATTCCATTCGCGGATGACTTTGGTGATGAGTTTGCGGTTTTCGAGGGAGGGAAGGAGCTCGCCGTCGTGGATGTCGAGCACCTGGGAGGTGACACCCCATTTGGCCGCGCAGGCTTTGGCTTCGGCGTTGCGGCGCTGGGCGAGTTCGCCGCCGGCGTTGCGCCAGTGGCCGATGTCGCCATTGGTGACGGAGCAGAGTTTGACGTGGTGGCCGAGTTTGGCCCATTTGATGGCGGAGCCGCCGGCTTTGTATTCGGCATCGTCGGGGTGGGCTCCGAAAACGACGATGCGGAGTTTGCCGTCGGGTTCGGCGGCGGGGAGCAGGGTGGTGGTGACGAGAAGGGTGAGGAGGAAGCGGAGCATGGGGAGGGAACGTCGAAAGGGGAAGGGCTTTTCAAACAGGATGGGTATTGCAATGGCGAACGGATTGGGAGAGTAGGGGAGGATGAGTTTTGACCTGACCCAAGCGCCTGCGACGAATCCGATTTCGATTTACCGATACCGGGATGGTTTGTATGCGGTGGATTTGATTACGGCGGCGTTGAAACTGGATTTTTTTTCCTGGCTGGAGGCGCATCCGTCAACGCAAGCGGAGGTGGGGGAGTATTTTGGTTTTGCTGCGCGGCCGGTGGATGTGATGGTGACGCTGTTTGTGGCGAATGGCTGGGTGCGGCGGAACGGGGCGGTGCTGGAGGTGACGGAGTTGGCGAAGGAGCATCTATGCGCGGGGTCGGTGTGGCATTTGGGACCGTATTATGCGTCGCTGCATGAGCGGCCGATTGCGCGGGATTTTCTGGAGGTGCTGAAGTCGGACAAGCCGGCGGGGTGGTCGGGCGACAAGGCGGCGTTTGACTGGCACAAGGCGATGGAGGAGGAGGGGTTTGCGCGGAAGTTCACGGCGGCGATGGATTGTCGCGGGATTTATCTGGCGCAGGGGTTGGCGGCGAAGTTGGATTTGGGGGGGAGGAAGCGGGTGCTGGACATTGGGGCGGGGTCGGGAATTTACGCGTGCGGGATCGCGGCGAGGCATGAGGGGGTGCGGTGTGTGGTGTTGGACCAGGCGCCGGTGGATCGGATTGCGCGGAAGTTGATCGAGGAGCGTGGGGTGGCGGATCGGGTGGAGGTGGCGGTGGGGAACATGTTTGACGGGTTACCGGCGGGCTGTGATGTGCATTTGTTTTCCAATGTGCTGCATGATTGGGGTGTGAAGGAGGTGCGGGAGCTGCTGAGGGTGTCGTATGCGGCGCTGCCGGTGGGTGGGCTGCTGATCATTCATGATGCGTTCATCAATGAGGCGAAGGACGGGCCGATTCATGTGGCGGAGTATTCGTGTCTGCTGATGCACTCGACGCATGGGAAGTGCTACAGTGTGGGGGAGTACGCGGAGTTGATGGCGGAGGCGGGGTTCACGCCGGGGGGGTATGTGGAGACGTTGGTGGGGCGGGGGTTTATGACGGGGGGGAAGTGAGTTCGCTGTTCTCGGTTCTCGGTTCTCGGTTCTCTGTTGGTGGTTGTGGTTTGGGATTGGCAAGGGGGGTGGGGTGGGAATAGGGTGGGGGGATGACGGTGCAACTTGGGGTTTTTGTTGGGATGCTGATGACAGCGGCGGTGTTTGCGGCTGAGCGGCCGAATGTGGTGTTCATTCTGGCGGATGATTTGGGGTATGGGGATCTGGGGTGCATGGGCTGCCGGGACATTGCGACGCCGAACATTGACCGGATCGCGAAGGAGGGGGTCATCATGACGGATTTTTATTCGAATGCGCCGGTGTGCACGCCGACGCGGGCGGGGTTCATGCTGGGGAGATGGCAGCAGCGGGTGGGGATCGAGTTTGCGTTTGGGTATCAGGTGGAGCAGATGAAGAAGGTGAAGGGGGAGTGGGTGCCGGAGCCGGACATGCATGGGTTGGGGCTGCCGTTGGGGGAGGTGACGGTGGCGGATCGGATGCGGGAGGCGGGGTATGTGACGGGGGCGTTTGGGAAGTGGCACCTGGGGTTCAAGGATGAGTACAACCCGGTGAAGCGTGGGTTTGATGAGTTTTTTGGGGAGCTTCTGGGGCATGTGGATTACTATCGGCACCGGTATTATGACGGGACGGTGGGGATTCGGGACGGGTTGAAGGAGGTGGATTTGAAGGGGCGGTATTTCACGGATTTGGTGAATGAGCGGGCGGCGGCTTTTGTGAAGAAACATGCAGGCGGGGAGAAGCCGTTCTTTTTGTATGTGCCGCATTTGGCGGTGCATGCTCCGTTTCAGGCGCCGGATGCGCCGGAGACGCCGATGGTAACGAAGGAGTCGATGCTGAAGGGGAGTCGGGCGATTTACAAGGCGATGCTGGAGCGGGTGGATGCGGGGGTGGGGATGATTTTGAAGGAATTGGAGGCGGCGGGGGTGGCGGACAAGACGCTGGTGGTTTTTTCGAGTGACAATGGGGGGGAGCGCTGGGCGAGCAATGCGCCACTGTTTCATCACAAGGCGACGCTGTGGGAGGGGGGGGATTCGGGTGCCGTGTCTGATGCGGTGGCCGGGGAAGATTGAGGCGGGGGGGCGGTCGAGTGTGCCGGGGATTACGATGGATTTGAGTGCGACGTTTTTGACGGCGGCGGGAGGGGAGATGCCGAAGGACAAGCCGTTTGATGGGGTGGATTTGATGCCGCTGGTGTCGGGTCAGGGGGCTGTGGAGGAGAGGGATTTTTGTTGGAGGATGCAGCGGTCAAACCGGACGATGAAGGCGATTCGCAGGGGGAATTGGAAGTATGTGAATGATGGCAACACGATGGATTTGCTGTTTGATTTGGAGAGCGACGAGGGGGAGCGGACGAACTTGAATTTCACGCATCCAGAGGTGGTGATGGATTTGAAGAAGCGATTGGCGGACTGGGAGGCGGAGATGGATGCGGAGGAGAAAGAGGTGTTGGTGAGGTAGACCGATTCTCGAAATCCTTGTCACCTTGCCCGGCGGCGGAGCGGCCTCATTGGCTGCGTCAATCGCTTGCCCGTTATTGATTGAATAGCGGGCTGCGCGACTTCCTTGCCACTGAGGCCGCTGCGCTCGCCGGATCAAAATGACCATCCTTCCGAGAAGCGGTCCGAAGATGCGATTTTGAGCAAAGGTGATGGCGGGTGGTGCGTTATGAGGGTCTATGAAAACTTCTTTTTTGATTTTGGGTGTGGTGGTGGCGTTGAGTGGATCGGTTTTGGCGGACGCGACGATTACGGTCAACGGGGTGCACAATTGCTGCGGCGGTTGTGCGAAGGGGATTGCGAAGGCGATTGAATCCGTGAAGGGAGCGACGGCGGCGTTGGACGGGGAGACGGTGACGATCACGGCGAAGAACACGCCGACGGCGAAGAAGGCGTTCGAGGCCTTGGTGGGAGCGGGTTACTCCGGGACGGGCGAGGGCGTTGAGGCGCCGAAGGAGGCGAGTTCAACGCGGGTGCTGAAGGGTGCGACCGTGAGC
>CANETF010000303.1 GCA_947440575.1 Verrucomicrobiaceae bacterium | reverse complement strand
GGCGGTGTCGCAACTGGCTGAGGAAGGATCGGCCCGGCATGAGGCGGTGAGAGCCTGTGTGGCGCGACTGCCTGCGGAACATCGCCAACTGGTTCAATTGAGGTATTTCCAGGAGATGGAGATTGCGGACATTGCGAAACAGATTCAGCGAACGGAGGCCGCCGTTTATCGGGCGCTGAGCCGGGTGCGGATGGCGCTGATGTCTTGTGTGCAAAAACAAACGGAGGCCCTGTCATGAAGCCGATCAATGAGATGTCTGAATCCGAGAAGGTGCATTTTTTGGAGTGCTGGGAGCGGCTGCGGGACGGGGTGGCGAGTGAGGCCGAGGTGAAGGAAATTCACGAACGCCTGGGAAAAGGTGAGGGGGCGAAGAGGTGGCTGGCTGAGGCGATTTTGTTGGAGACGGAGCTTCGGTTTGACGGGGAATCGTTGAAGAGTCAGTCGAAGTCGGAGCCGTTAATCAAGGAGGTCGAAGTGAAGGGGTGGAGAGTGTTGCGGTGGTCGCATGCGGCGGCGGCGGGGGTGGCGGCTTTGCTTTCATGGGGTGTTTGGCAGGCGACTCAGGTGCCTGCGGCCGCTGTGGCGACGCTGGTGAAAGCTCAGTCGTGCAAGTGGGGCAACAGCGCTTTGCCGACACTGGAGGGATCGGCTTTAGTGCCGGGGACTTTGGAACTGGTGGAGGGAATGGCAACGGTGCTGTTCAGCAGCGGGGCTGAAGTGGTGTTGGAGGCGCCGGTGAGTTTGGAGATTGTTTCTTCGATGGAGGCGCGGGTGCAGAGGGGGACGGTGGTGGCGGAGGTGCCACCTCAGGCGAAGGGATTTACGATTCAGACGGCGGATACCAAGGTGGTGGATTTTGGGACGAAGTTCGGGGTGAGCGCGAGCGAGGATGGGAAGTGTCTGGTGCAGGTGATTGAAGGTTTGGTGGAGGTGAACAGGAAAGGTGAATCTGAAGTGAAAGCGCTGCGCAGCGGGGAACGGGTCGATTATGGGGGGATGACTCAATCGAAATTGAATCCTGATGCGGATCGCCAACAGGCGGAGCCTGGGCGGTGGCTGCCGGCTGCGGCGATGACGGATTTGGGGGATGGGTGGCAGGTGGTGACGACGGCGTTTGGCGAGGGTAAGGATTCGTGGATCCAAAGCAACGCGAAGCAACGAGTCACGGGAGGGGAGACCTTTTTGAGGGTGAAGCACACCACGCTGGACCGGTCTTTGGAGCGAAAGATGTATCTGGCTTTTGATTTGTCGAAGCTGGGGGGAAAAGTGGAGGAGGCGGAGTTGGTTTTGCACTTGGAACCGAGCGAGTTGGGGTATGGCTCCCTGGTGCCGGATGCGACGTTTGATGTTTACGGGTTAACGGATGAGTCTGAGGATCGCTGGGAGGAGGGTCTGGTGAGTTGGGAAATGGCTCCGGCGCACAATGAATCGGAAGAGAGTCATTCAAGGCCTGATATGGCCAAAGCCCGGTTGCTGGGAAGTTTCCGGGTGGAACAGGGACGGCAGAGTGGGGCAGTTGTATTGAAGGATCGAGCTTTGACGGAGTTTCTGCGTCTCGACAGCAATGGATTGGTGACGTTGATTGTCTGTCGGGAGACAAATGAATTAGCGCGCAATGGTCTGGTTCATGCGTTTGCGAGCAAAGAGAATGCGCGTAATGCGCCGCCGATGTTGCGGGTGAGGGTGGGGGAGAAGTAGAGCGGTGGAGTGGGCTGGGGCGTGCGGGATTGGAAAAAAGGCTGGCTAGGTGATTGGTTTGGACGTTATTGTCACGGTAGCTGGGCGATCTCATTTGAAAAAAGAGCCTGGCTGAGATGAGCCGCTTACTGAGATGAATTCACTTCCTCCTCTTCTTGCAGCCAAGTTGGCGGATTTTCGACATCGGGTTTGGGTGGTTAAGGGGATCGAGGGGGTGTTAGCGGGTTTGTTTGGTTTGCTGGTATCGTTTTCGGTGGTGTTCGTTTGTGATCGTTTTGTGGACACGCCGGGGTGGCTGCGCGGGGTTATTCTGATCGGTGGCGTTGCGGGGATTGTGATTGGGTTGCCGTTAAAGTGGTATCGTTGGGTGTGGAGGCAGAGGCGATTGGAGGATGCTGCACGGTTGCTGCGGAGGACCTTTCCAAGATTGGGAGATCAGTTGCTGGGCATTGTCGAACTGGCGAGAATGGAGGCGGGTGAGGGAGGCCGAAGTGAACGTCTGGTCCAGGCAGCGATGGCGCAAGCAGATGAGGCGATCAAAGACAGGGATTTTAGTCAGGCGGTTCCGATGGCCCGTCACAAGCATTGGGCATGGGCGTGCGGGACTTTGGCGGTTCTTGTTTTGGGGGCGTTTTTAGGCGTGAATGAAGCAGCTCGCAATGCGGGGCAACGTTGGGCGATGCCGTGGCGGGCTGTTGAGCGTTACACGTTTGCTCGAATTGAGGAACAACCGGATCCTTGGGTGGTTCCCTATGCGGAGTCAGTCGCATTGAATGTCAAGCTGAGTGATGATAGCCGATGGAGACCGGACGAGGCTCGGGCGCTGGTTCTGAACCAACCTGAGGTTGAGACGAAGCGTGATGAACAGGGGGGATTTGTTTTTTCACTGCCGCCGCAAAAGGAGGACACCGTGGTGAGATTGCGCGTGGGTGATGTCAGACGAGACATTGCCATGCAGCCCCGGCCTCGGCCGGAACTGACGCGTTTGACGGCGAGGTTAAAGCTGCCCGGCTACTTGAATTACAAGACCATGCCTGAGATTGAGGTGAGGGGAGGATCGGTGAGTTTGTTGGCAGGGAGTGAAGCGGTGTTTGTGGTTGAGAGTGTGCGAGATCTGGCTAGCGCGACATTGGATGGTAAGCAGCAGGAGGTGAAGGATGGGAAGTTGGTCAGTGCGATGGAGGTGGTTTCGAAGGAAGTCAGAGAGATGGCGTTTTATTGGACAGACGAGCTGGGGTTGAGTCCGCGTGAGGCCTTGAAGCTGACTGTTCAACCCGTGGATGATGAGAGTCCGAGAATCGTGGCTCGCCGTGAGAGTTTGGAACAGGTGGTGCTGGACACGGAAGTGGTGACATTTGATTTGAATGCTTCGGATGATTTTGGGATCCGGAGGTTGGGACTTTCGTGGCAGCCATTGGATTCGGGTGAAGGGAGGGTGGCAATGGTGCCTGCTAAGGGTGAAAAGGTGGTGGCAACGGGGGCACCGGAGATGCGTGATTTGGAGACGCGAGCGACGTTTTGCGCTGTGAGAGAAGGTATTGCTCCACAGAGCCTGGAGATTCGTGCGTGGGCGGAGGACTATTTGGATGGGCGGGAGAGGGCGTATTCTGCCGTGTTTGTTCTGCATGTGTTGAACGCTACGGACCATGCGCTTTGGCTGACGCAACAGATGGGGAAGTGGCTTGATGTGGCCCGCGAGACTTATGAACGCGAGCAACAACTTCATCAGATCAATCAGGAACTGAGGGAACTGAGTGCAGCTGATTTGGATCAGCCACAGAATCGGCGGAAGATTGCGCAGCAAGCGAATGCTGAGCAGGCGAATGCGGCGCGACTGGGTAGTTTGAATGAGGCGGGCAAACGATTGGTGGAGCAGGCAACACGCAATCCGGAGTTTGATGCCGAGCGATTGGAGTCATGGGCGACCATGCTGAAAAGCTTGCAAAATATTGCCTCGAAAAGGATGCCGAGTGTGGCGGAACTTTTGAAGCAGTCATCGAATGCGACAGCTGGAGGTAAAACGGATTTGGCAGGGAAAGCTGGGAATCCATCATCCAAGGACAAAGGGAACGGTGTTGAACAGGCTCTAACTTCGAAAGGGGATTCAAATAGCAAGCCTTCGGCTCCGAGTCTGGCGCAAGGGCCGAGTTTGCCGAGCAAGCCGGGTGAAACGACTGCGGGTGACAAGCCGCCGGGAGAAGAGAAGCCAACAGCGCCTTCAATCAAGTTGAGTGACAAGAGCGAGTCGATCCCTGATCCGAAGGCAAAGCCAGCGGATTCAAAGCCCAAACCACCGGGATCTGGAAAGCTAGGACTTCCCAGCAATACACTAGCTGCGGCTCCTCAGAAGCCAGGTGAGCAACCGGATTCTTCGCCAGCTGACACACCGGCCCAAGCGAAGCTGGGCAAGAGTGTTTGGGAACAGCGCGATTTGTTGAAGGAGTTTGCTCAGGTGACGGACCAGCTCAGCGAGATCCTTGCTAGCCTAGAGGCGAGCACTTTTGTGAAGAGGCTGAAAGGGGCTTCGCGCGAGCAATTGCAGGTGGCCAATGGGTTGCAGCGCAAGACCTTGGAGGCTTTCGGATTGACGCCAGAGGCGGAGCAGTCGCCAAAGAAGACGGATAAGACGGTCAGGGCAGAGCAAAAGGAAGCAAAGAGGCCTGCTGAGAAAAAGAGTGGAGCCGAAGAAGCTGCTTTGCCAGCTGCTGACGAATTGGTGTCAGTCTTGGAGAAGATGTCACTTGTGGATGCGCGCAAGATTTTGAGTGGAAAGAGCGGGCAACAGAGTGAGATCGTGAGGGTTCTGCAAAGTGACCTTGAGGCCTACGTGCAGAGGCGGCCAGATCAACATTTGAAAAAGGTCCTGGGGCAAATGAAAGAGACGCAAGTGGTTCGGGCCCTTGGGAGAGTCGGAGATAAGACAAAGTCGTGGATGAGTGGTCAGGCAATTGCAGGGGCGG
>CANETF010000302.1 GCA_947440575.1 Verrucomicrobiaceae bacterium | reverse complement strand
TCCCCACCACGCCAGCACATCCTCGAAGCCACCGATCCCATCGGCCAAACCGGCTGGACCCTCAAAGAGGTCCGCACCCGCGCCACTCACACCTTCCCCGATTGGCTGGACGGACTCGTCCTCATTCAGCAAACTCAAACCCACCGCCAACTCGCCCTCATTCCCACAGGGCCCGCCCGCTTCGGCCCTCCCTGCGCCGTCATTCACATCGTCGGCAGCGACGAATACTACGAAGGCCATCCCAAGGACACGTTTCGCTTCACCAACGCCTCCGATGCCTTCAAAATCCTGGCCATCCAACCCCGCCGCATCCAAATCGAAGACCCCTCCGGCTCCTTCTGGATCCCTCTAAAATCCTCCTTGTGAGCGCACGCAGTGCGCCAAAGCTCAGGCACCCGATAATTTTCCCGCAACTCTCCCGGACAGGGAAGGTTTACACCCCCAATGAGTGCCGCTACTCTCCCTGCGTTCTCCCCCCGTTTGTTCATGACGGAACCGATCCGGCATCCCCAACCCATTCATCCCGCCCTGCCACCTCAGGCAGAGACGGATCTTGTGGCGACGGAGGATGTCAGCACTCAACTCATGCTCCAAGTCAAAGACGGCAACATCAAGGCCTTCGAGCAACTCGTCGAACTCCACCAAAGCGCCATCATCGGAACCGTAACCAGAATGCTCGGGAACGTCGACGATGCACACGACATCGCCCAACAAGTCTTCGTCCGCGTCTGGAAAAGCGCCCCGCGCTACGAACCCACCGCCAAATTCACCACCTGGCTCTACACAATCACCCGAAATCTCGTTTTCAACGAAACCCGTCGCCGCAGTCGCCGCAAAGAAGTCTCTCTCGAACCTGAAACCGAGGATGATCAACCCAGACAGTTCGCCAACCACACAACACCCGGCCCTGACGTCCAAGCGCAACAGGACGAACTCGAAAAAGCGCTCGAACAGGCCATCGCCGCACTCCCCGAGAAACAACGTCTAGCGGTCGTACTCCGCCGTCACCAGGAACTGCCGTATGAGCAACTCTGCGACATCCTCAAAATGTCCCTTCCCGCAGTGAAGAGCCTCCTTTTCCGCGCGCGCAACGAGCTGCGCAAAAGCCTCTCGGCCTACTTGGACGATTGAGCCTGAACGGCCCGCCACTTCCGCGCCACCCACCAAATCAGTAACGGCAACAACCCGCTAAGGGCAAAAGCCAGGCCTGGACTCTGATGTCCGAGATGCCCAATCGCGGCAAACGCAAAACCGAGTGGCAACGAACCACAAACCAGCGCCACCCAGAAGGGCCTCCACCGCATCTTCGATAGCCCCGCCAGACACGCCACCGCCTCAGGCAAAACCGGCAACCAACGCGAAACCGCCACCAGCCATCCACCACCCGTCTCAAACAAAGACTCGGCCTTCTTCAATCCCTCCTCTCCAGCAATTCGAACCGCGACACCGCGTCCCAAAAATCGACTCAGCCCATACGCAACACACCCCGAAAGCACCGATCCTCCAACACTCAAAACACCACCCCAAAACCAACCATACATCCATCCCAGCGCCGACATCACCACCGTACTCGGAATCGGCAGCACCACGTCAGACACCAAAAGCGCCAACCCCGCCGCCCACGCCCATACCCCAAATCCGTCCATCCACGCCCGCGAGCCTTCCAGACTCAACGCCTTCTCAAAAGACTCCCCCCAGACAACAAAGGGCAAAACAATCACCACCAGCAATGCCGCACACAGCACCAGCAATCTGCGGATACCCCCACTCATAACACCATTGATCAGATGCCATCCCAACTGATGTCACGCAGAGGCACCACCTTGCGATCCAAATGATGCTGAGCATGGATCCTCCGTATCGTTCCACTTCGTGCCCTCATCAAAATCGAGTGCGTCTCCACATAGCGGGAGGTGATGTTCACCCCTGGCACCAAAGGACTGTCGCTAATGCCCGTAGCACAGAACAACGCGCTCTCTCCGACCACCAGATCATTGCTCCGAAATACCCGCGTCATGTCCGCCGGATCCGCAACACTCGCCACCTCCGCTCGGTGCTCTTCATCGTGAAACCACATCCGCATCTGCATGTCCCCGCCCATGCACTTCAAGGCCGCCGCCGCCAGAATGCCTTCAGGAGATCCTCCCATCCCCACATACAGATCCACTCCCGAATCCGGCAAACACGGTGCCACCGCCGCGGCAATGTCACCGTCCGTCACCATCCGCAGCGCCGCTCCAATATCGCGCACCGCCTGAATGATCTCTCCATGCCTCGGACGATCCATCGTGCAAACCACCACGTCCTCACGACGCTTCCCAAGCGCCTCCCCGACAAAATCCACCACCCTTGCTATAGGCCAATCCAACATGCACGGATGCCCCACCTTTTCTAGTGCCGCCAACACCGCAGGCCCAAAGCACAGTTTGTGGCTGTAAAAACTCGGGATCTCTTTCATCACCCCTGCCATCCCTTCCGGCACCTGAGCTGCCGCAATGACAGCGATGCTGTTTGGCAGTCCTTTGGCAAGATTTGAGGTTCCATCAATCGGGTCCAATGCGATCTCAAACCGGGGCGATCCCTCTTTCCATGTCCCCAGTTTCTCACCAACAAAAATACCCGGCGCCTTGTCCTTGATTCCCTCTCCGATGACGACCTTCCCGCAGATATCAAGAATGTCGAACACACCGTAAATCGCGCGGCACGCCGCCGCATCCGCTCGTTCCTTCTGGCCTCGCCCCAACCAGTGAATGGCTTCAATGGCCGCATTCTCAGTCGCCCGAACAAACTCAAACTCCAAGACTCGTTCAAGGTCCATTGGACTGCGCATCGGAGGAAGATTGAAGTCTGAAGTCATGGTCGGAAGTGAATCAAATTAAAAACGCGCCGTGCGTATGCGCAATAAATCTTACACCACTATTTCATGGTATAAACACACCTCCACTCCTCACCACTCGGTCTGACCGAGACCAATCCGTTAAGCCTCCAAGGAAAGCTTAGCTTCGCGGTCCTTCCGAATCTCTCTCAACCGCCGATAACCAATCAACTGCTTGGTCTCTTCATCAAACAAGCGCAGGTGCATGCACTTCAAACTCGACAGGAACGTGATCGGCTTCACGCTGTAAAACATCGGGTGCGAATTGTGGCACGCTTCCAAGTAGTAGTTCGGAATCCGCGAACTCAGATGGTGTACATGATGAAACCCAATGTTGCCAGTGCACCATTGGAGAATCTTGGGAAGCTTGTAGAACGAACTGCCCTCAATCGCCGCTGTCGTGTAATCCCACTCGTCCCGGTGCTCCCAATAAACATCTTCAAACTGGTGCTGAACATAGAACATCCAGATCCCTGCCATCCCCGCCACCATCGTGATGGGCACTTGAATCATCAAATACTGCTTCCACCCCAGCAACCACATCATCCCGCCCACCATGCACGCCAGCGCAAAATTCATCAAATAAACTGACTTGCGGTCTTTCCCTTTCGCATGAGGCGAGCACAGACGCTGATAGCCGAAAAACATGATCAACGGCGCCACCACAAACAAGATGATGGGGTTCCGCAGGACGCGATAAAGAAACCGGCGCATCGGCGAGGATTGCAAATACTCATTCACCGTCAAAGTCCAAATGTCCCCTTCACCGCGCCGATCCAAATCGCCGGACGTCTGGTGGTGCACCGCATGCTGCCACGTCCAATGACCGTAAGGCGTAAACGTCAGCATGCCCGTAATGAACCCAAGAACGTCATTCGCCTTCTTCGATTTGAAAAACGAGCCATGACCACAGTCATGAAAAATAATGAACGAACGAACCACGAGAAACCCTGCTGGAATCGCCAAGGCCAGCGTCAACCAATAGGATACCGATAGGCTCCAATTCATGATGAACCACATCCCCACATACGGAATTAACGTGTTCGCCACCTGCCACAATGCCCGAGGCAGAGACGGCACCGTGAATGGAGCCACGATCTTCTTCCACTCACTGATGGAGGTCTTTTCGGCCGCCGCCATCTTCAAAGGTGTCGCAGCTTTCGAAGCTTGTTTGGGCGCTTCCGCCTGGTTTTGAACGATGTCTTTTGTGCAGACTTCGGGGAGTTCTGGAGCCAAGGCGGAGAGTGTACTGGTCATTGGTCAGGAAATGGAGCTATCGGATACGCGTTCGCCGATCAAGCGGAGACATTACATGAACATTTAGTTTTGTCCTGTCTTGATTTCATCAAAAGCACACCTTTTTTGCATTTCCCTCCCCCTCATTCGTCTCTTCATTCGAACATTTCCGCTTACCCATGCCGCAAAAACCATCCCTTCTTCTCCTCGTAGGCCGCCTTGAAGCCCTCTCGTTTTTGATCCTCGTCGGGGTCGCTATGCCTCTCAAATACGTGGCTGGCCGACCCGAATTCGTCAAATGGACGGGCTGGATTCACGGCATCCTCTTCGTGGCCTACGTCGCCCTCATCCTCGCAGCTTGGCAGCGCCATCGGTGGCCGTTCATTCGCCCCCTTCTTCTCGGAATTGCTTCACTCATCCCTTTCGGCCCCTTTTTGCTCGAAAAACGACTAGCTAAGTGGGAATCGACCTGAATGATCTCATTTTTCAAAACAATTCCCCGAGAAATACTGGCATTATAAAAATTAAACTTGTCCACAATAATTTCCATACTACCTTTCGACATCATCAGCCCATCTCAAATGATGTCTCCCTTCTCCTCTGCCC
>CANETF010000301.1 GCA_947440575.1 Verrucomicrobiaceae bacterium | reverse complement strand
CCGCTCCAGCGGCCAAAGGGCCGGGGCAAGCCCCTCACCCAGTCAACCCCACAAACAAAACCCCAAATCACCCCAAACCTGTAACCCACTAACCCAATAGTGTTACCGATGTATTGAACCAAATCTGTTACCCATGTATTGACTGCGCCCACTACTCACTACTCACTACTCACTACTCACTACTCACTACTCACTACTCACAACTGATTACTGATTACTGACCCCTACCCATCCACCGGCTTCTCCGGCCCCTTCAACACTCGCTGGTAAAACACCAAATCCAGCCAGCGCCCAAACTTGAACCCCGCGTGCCGGATCTCCCCGCACAGCGCAAACCCCAGCCGCTCATGCAGCGCGATGCTCGCCGCATTTTCCGCGTCGATCACCCCGATCATCGTCTTGTTCCCCGCCTCCTCCGCAGCCTCCACCACCCGCTCCAAAAGCATCCGCCCCAACCCCCGACCCCGAAACCGCCCATCCACATACACCGAGTGCTCCACCGTGTACTTGTAAGCCGGAAACGCCCGGAACGGCCCATAGCTCGCAAACCCCATCAGCTCCCCCGCCGCATTCTCCAGCCCGATCACCGGCAGCCCCGCCGCCTCCTTCGCCGCAAACCAAGCCTCCATCACCGCCACCGACCGCGGCTCATAATCATACAGCGCCGTCGAGTTCAAGATCGCCTCGTTAAAGATCGACCGAATCGCCTCCAACCGCTCCCGCCCGCACAAAATCCAATTCATACCGTGCATTAAACCAGCCCTCCTCCCAAAAAGGAAGCCTGTTACGTCAGCTGAAGCGCAAAATGATGGCACGTGATGTCCATCCCCTTGTGCAGGTAAAATCGATGCGCCCCAAACCGCTGCACCCCGGATTCCAAATGCACCTGCGCGCACCCCTCCCGCCGCGCCTCAGCCACCAGCCAGTCAAACAGCACACTCCCCGCTCCCGCACCTCGATGCGAACTCACCGTCACCAGATCATCCACAAACAAAAACCGCCCCCAGGACAAATTCTCCATCACCCGATATCCGCCCACCGCCAACACCCCCAACGCACCCCTCGCAAACGCCACCCGATACCCCGCCTCCCTCTGACGCCCCACCCGCTCAATAAAACCCTCCAAATCCAGATGCGGCCTCAGCTCCCGAATCGCCGGAAAACACTGAACCAGATCCTCATCAGCCGTCGCCAAACAAACTTCAAACTCCATCCCCCCATCTTAACCCCAATCCCCCATCTCCGAAAACCCCAAACTCCCCCCAACCCAAAAACCGAGAACAGAGAACAGAGAACAGAGAACCAAGAACTTCAAATCAACCCCACCGACCTCAACTCCACCCCCGGAAAAACACGTCCCACCTCCGCCCCCGGAAAACACCCCCGCAGCACCTCCGCAAACACCCGCCGATAATCCGTCTCCGCATGCAGCCCGCCCGGCCCCGGCGTGTTCACATTGACCTCCTCCTCCACCTGGATCGGCCACCCGCCCAGCACCTGCCCGCCCTTCACCCGGTCCCCCAGCGCCATCAGCGCAAACCCCCGCCCGTGATCCGTCCCCAGGCTCGCATTCTCAGACACCCGCCGCCCGAACTCCGTCGTCACCATCGCCGTGTAACTCCCCCGCATCCCCTTCAAATCCAAATCCAGCGCCGCCAATCCCTCCGACAGAATCCGAATCCGTTCCGCCTGCTGCCCCGACGCATTCCCCTGGAAAAAATGCGTGTCCCAGCCGTCCAAATCCACACACGCCACCCGCAGCCCCACTCGCGCCTTGATCAACCGCGCCACCTCCCGCAGCCCCTCGCCAAACCGATCCTTCGGATACACCGCCCCATGCTCCGGCGCCTCCCCCTTGCCCTGCAGCGCCGCCACCCGCTGAAACAAATCCAGCGTCTCCCCGCCCCGCCGCCCCAGCAACGTCACCTCCGCCCCATACATCGCCTTCAACGCCCCCATCACCTTCGCCGCATCCTCCCCCTTCGCGCCCCGGATCGCAATGTCATCGATCCGCTCCAGCACACTCACCGCCGGCGCCCCCCGCAGCGACTCCGGCAGCACCGTCCCCAGCGCCACCGCCGACAGCGCCGACACCTCATCCCCCCCGTTCAATCGCAAAAACCGCCCCAGCCAGCCGCCCCCCGCCGGCGTCCCCAGCATCGAGTCCCCGTGCTCCATTTGATCCTGACACTCAAAGTGCGACCCGCTCGTGTTGTCCACCCCCACCGACTGCACCGCCCCCAATCGCCCCTCCTTGTAAGCCGCCTCCAAACCCACCATCGCCGGATGCAGCGCATACCGATCCGAAACCGCAATCGCCTCCGCCCGCCCCACCGCCAACCCCGGCCTCAGCCGATAATACCGGTCATCCGCAAACGGCACCCACACATTCAGCGTGTCCGCCCCCCCGCGCAAAAACACATGAATCAGCGTGTGCCCCTCCTCCCTCGGCACCCCCGCAAAAGCAGACGTCGCCGCCAGCGCCAGCTTCGAAACAAAAGCGCGCCGTTTCATGAATCACCCGGTGGTTTGTCCTCCGCCCCCGCATCACGAAGGTGCGGCGGACACATCGCATGAAACGTGATCAATCCAATCACCGGCGCCATCGTGATGACCAGGAACCAAAGCATCTTGTCCGTGCTATCAAACTTTCCCGCCTTCATGATCAGCACCAACCCCCGCCAATAAAGCCCCATGTAAACCAGCCATAGCACCAGGATGAGAATTTGAACAACCGCACCGGAGCCAAAAGAGAAATTAAAGGGAATCATGGCAAGAAAAGGTAAACAGCATCGCAACACCCAGGTCAACACCTCTGAAAGGCCGGGCTCGCCAAAACCAAACCCACCGTCTGCGCGTCACTCTCCCCCGTCACCGCCGCCAGCTCCGCCTCAGTCGGCACCCGCCCCGCCAAATACCGAAACCACCCCCTCGCCCCAGCCTCCCCACCCATCGCCCGCCTCAAGCGCCCCAACTCCACCCGCACCCCGCCCTGCTTCCCCGCCGCCATCGCCAACCCGAAATTCCACCGCCACATCAGCGTCCCCATCCACGGCAACTCCTCATCCGGATACCCGTCCGGCGTCGGATACTGAAACAACCCCTGTCCCATCCGCTGCAACGGCTCCAGCACCGCCTTCTCCGCCTGCGTATCCGCCGCCAGCGCCCGCATCGCCGACACCATGAACTTGAACGGCCGCTTCAACAACTGCCCCCCGCTCGCCGCAAACGCCTCCGACCCAAACACCACCCGCAGCATCGCCTTGATGTCCCCTCGCGTCCGCGTGAACGCCCCCGCCACCGCCTCCACCAGCCCCTCCGGCGGCTCTACACTCACGAACCGCTTGCACAGCTTCATCGCCACAAACCGCGCCGTGCTCGCATGCCCGCAAACAATCTCCACCAGCCTATCGAGATCCCTTTCCCCTCCACCCTTGGGAATCACCACCCCCAGCACCCGCTTCGTCCCCTCATCATGCCAGTCCGCCTTGAAAAACGCCTCCCCCGCATCCATCGCCCAAAACCGATTCCGATCAAACGTCCACCCACTCAGACACCGCGCCGCCTCCAACACATCCGCCTGCGTGTAACCCCCATGCACCCCCAGCGTGTGCAGCTCCAGCAGCTCCCGCGCATAATTTTCATTGGGCTTGTCCTCCGTGCCCCGCCGCACCTGGTTCGACTTCCCATCCAGATACACCAGCATCGCCGGACTCGTCGCCGACGCCCGAATCAACTCATAAAAATTCCCCAGCGCATGCTTCCGAATCACCTCCCGATCATCACTCGGCTTCAAATACACGCAGTCCCCCTTCTCCAAGTCGATGTTGAGATGATCCGTCCAAAACTCCACCATCACCTCGAACAACTGCCGCTTGCTGTAAATCGCCCGCAACAGCGCATGCCGCGTCAACTCATCCCTCAGCACCGGCTTGCGAAACTCATACGCCTCCCCCGCGCTGAAATAAACACTCTCAAACCGCTCCGCCCGCCAATCACACGCCGTGTCATCGATCCCCTCCGGCACCAACTGCTCCTCCAGCCACGCCTCACACCCCATCTTTTTCACCCGCTCCACATCCCTCGGCCACGGCCCAAACCCCGCCCGCGACAGCAAATGAAACGCCGCATCCACCCCCTCACCCTCCGGCAGCACCAACCTCTCCGGCACCCCCTCCCCGAACACCTCACGGTTCATCCCCGTCACCACCCGATCACAAGACACCAATCCCCCAGCCCCCAGAACAGCCGCCCGCAACACCTCACGCCGATTGAAGGTCCTCATCGCATCACCCGATCTGCCCCTCCATCGGCTCCTTCAAAAACCAAGCCCGCACCTGAATCCCCCCGCCGATCACCGCCATCAGCGGCAGCAGCACAAACCACCCCACCACAGGCAGCAGCGCGCAGCACACCAGCGTCAGTCCCCCATGCTTCACCTGCCGCCAAGGCTCCGCGCTCGGCCACAGCCGCTCCCCCACCAGCGCCGCCACCCCGCCCGCCCCGATCAACCCCCACATCATCAGCAGCCCACCCACCAGCGCCGCCAGCGCCCCCATCTTCGGCACCTTCGAAAGCACCGCAATCAAGACAATCCCCACCCCCAACGGCCCCAGCCCCACCAAAAAACTCTTGATCAGCCCCCTCTCCGCCACCCGCCGAAACCGCCCCACCCCCTCCGACCAAAGCCCCCGCGCCAAAACCCAAAGCGCCGGCAAAGCCACCACAAACCCCACCGCCACCAACAACCAAACAAT
>CANETF010000300.1 GCA_947440575.1 Verrucomicrobiaceae bacterium | reverse complement strand
TTGGGGGTTAAAGCTGGGTTGGGGGGCGTCGGGGGTGTGGCTGGCGATGGCGGTGGGTTTGGCGGTGGCGGCGTTGTTGCTGGGCAGGCGGGCGTGGCGTTTGCTCGATTCACGTGTTTTGTGACTGACAGGTTTGTCGAAGGTGTGCATACTTGAGGTGAATGGAGCGATCAACGAACTCACGGACTTACCTCGGCGCTGAGGGCAAAGGGGTTAGTGTGCGTTCGGGGAAGGGTGGGAAGAACAAGCGCGACGGGCTGGGACGAGGCAGTCCGGCGATGATTGATGATCACATTGAGACGATTTGCAGCATTCTGCCGGATGGAACGTTTGGGTTTGTGAATGAGGTTTTTTGCCGGGTGTTTGGCAAGAAGCGGAGTCAGTTCATTGGGAAGAAATGGGGGGGGATGGTCGAGGCGGAGGATTTGGAGCGCATTCAGAAGCAGTTGCAGCAGTTGCGGCCTGAGAATCCGGTGGTGATGGTGGAGCACCGGGTGCAGATCGGCCCCGGGGGGCCGCGGTGGATGCAGTTTGTGAACCGGGGGATGTTTGACGAGCGGGGGAATCTCCTGGAGACGCGGGTGGTGGGTCGGGACATCACGGAGCGGGTGGAGATGGAGTTGGCTCTGAAGGAGAGCCGGGAGAGGTGGAAGTTTGCGATTGAGAGTTCGGGGGACGGGGTGTGGGATTGGAACGTAGCGACAGGAGAGGTGAAGTTTTCGGATCGATGGAAGGGGATGTTAGGGTATCTGCCGGAAGAGATCTTGGGAGGGTTAGAAGAATGGGAGTCGCGGGTGCACCCAGATGATTTGGCGGATGCCAAGGCGGGGTTGAAGGCGCACTTTGAGGGGGTGAAGGCGTCGTTCGTGCAAGAGTTTCGGATGAAGTGCAAGGATGGGTCGTGGAAGTGGATCTTGACGCGGGGGAAGGTGATTGCGCGGGATGGGAAGGGGGCGCCGTTGCGGGCGATCGGAACGCACACGGACATCTCGGAAGCGAAAGCGGCGAAGGCGCGGGAGGCGGAGAATTTGAGGTTGATTGCCGAGGGGGCGCCCTGTGATTCGGTGCTGGATGCGATCGTGCGCCATGTTGAGGCAGAGCATCCGGAGATGTATTGCAAGGTGATGGCGGTGGATCATGTCGCGGGGGTATTGAAGGTGCGTGCAGGTCCGAGAATGCCTGAATGGTATTTGAAGGCGGTGGATGGAGCGATGATTGGAGAGGGAGGGAAATGCAGCTGCGAGGCGGTGTTTCGCGGGGAACGCGATGTGACGGAGGACATACGTTTGGATGAACGTTGGAAGGATCGGCGTGAGTTGGTGGCGAAGTTGGGGATGGTGGCTTGCTGGGCGGAGCCGATTCGGAGTCGTTCGGGTTTGGCGTTGGGGTCATTGGCTTGTTACCATCGGGAGCCTCATTTGCCGACCTGGGCGGAGATTGGGACGGTAATGAATGCGGTGTCGCTGGCGGCGGTGGCGCTGGAGCGGGAGCAAGAGGAGCGGGCCTTGCGGGAGAGTGAAGGGAAGTTTCGGGCGGTGTTTCAACAAGCGGCGGTGGGTGTGGCGGTGTTGGAGACGGCGACGGGCCGATTTTTGGACGTCAATCAGCGGATGTGCGAGATCAACGGGTTGACGCGAGAAGCGATGCTGAAGACGGATTTCATGGCCTTGACGCTGCCGGAAGATTTGGGGGGGGATTTGGATCAGATGAAGCGCTTGGTGGCGGGAGAGATTCCGAATTTTACGATGGAGAAGCGGAACATCCGAGGGGATGGACAGATTTGCTGGGTCAACCTGACGGTTTCGCCGCTCTGGCAGCCGGGCGAACCTCCGCTACGTCATGTGGCTGTTTTGCAGGATATCACGGGGAGCAAGCTGGCGGAGGCCAACTACCGGAGGCAGTTGGAGTACAATCGGGCGCTGGTGGCCAACACGAGTGTGTACATGGTATCGTTGGATTCGAAGGGACGGTTCGAGCATGTGAATGAGTCCTTCTTAAAGGGGTCTGGATATGCCTTGGGGGAGATATTGAACCGGACGCCGTGGGAGATTGGATTGATGAACAAGGAGGATGCGATGCGTTCGAAAGAGCGGTTTAAGGTGGTGTTGTCAGGGGTGGAGAGTCCGCCGATTGAATTGAGGTTGAAGACTCGCGGTGGAAGCTGGCGGGTGGTTGAAGTGAGGAGTGCCATGACGCGGACACCTGACGGGAAACCGGATCGGATCATTGTGACGGGCACGGATTTGACGGAGCGGAATCGACTGCAGCAGGAGGTGCTGAATGTGGTGGAGAGGGAGCAAGCGCGGCTGGGGCATGATTTGCACGACGGGGTGGGGCAGACGATGACGGGAGTGGTGGCGCTGATTGACGCTTTGGAAGAGGGATTGAATGGGGAGGCGAAGCAGGATGCGGCGAGGATACGGAAATTGATTCAGGACGGGGTGTCCGAGATGCGGCGGATGTCGCATGGGCTATCGCCGATGAGTGTGAAGTATCGGGGACTGGAGGGGTCGATGGAGTTATTAGCAGAGACGGTGAGACTGAATCATCGGACGCCGTGTGTGTGTGAGATTGAAGAGGGAATCATGATTGAAGATGACGACACGCAGACGCATCTCTATCGCATTGCGCAGGAGGCGGTGAACAATGCGCTGCGACATGGCAATCCGAAGACGATATGGATTCGGCTGAAGACCGAGGGCGTGGGAGTGAGTGTATTGAGCGTGGAAGATGACGGGTCGGGGATCAAAAAGGCAAAAGGCAAGGGGCCGAAGGTGGCGGGTAAAGCGGGGATCGGGATGCGGGTGATGGAGTACCGGGCGAACTTGATCGGGGCGGAGTTGGAGGTGAAATCGCGGGTGGGGGGTGGCGTGGTGGTGACCTGTCGTTTGCGGGCTCCGAGGGCGTCGAGGAGCAAAGGGCGTGAGTTTAAGGTGACAAAGCGAGGTTAGGAGATAAAGGTGGCAGCGATATGAGCACGCTTCCGAAAGTTTTTGATGTCAAACCTTGCGCGGTGGAACTTGAAGCGGGGGATCACTGGTGGTGTGCCTGCGGTCTTTCGGGGCATCAGCCGATGTGTGATGGAACGCACAAGGGGACGGGCTTGGGGCCACGGAAGTTCACGCTGACCGAGGCGAAGAAGGTTTGGCTTTGCAACTGCAAGCACAGCAACAATCCGCCGTTTTGTGATGGCAGTCATTCGAAGCTGCCGGCGACGGAGTCGGAGTGAGGAAAGGCTGAGCGGGGAATAATGGGTGGGTTGTGAACGTCTTAGTTTAAGATGAAGCGGATTTTACTGTTGGGGATGATGCTGGCTTTGGCTCTGTTTGGGCTGGGGGATGAGGTAGCTGCGCAGTCGCTTGGGCTGGCGTTGCCGGAGGATTCGCCGGTGAAAGCGACTTTGGTGGCGGAGGTGACAGTGGGGGTTTCCGGGGTGCCGTTTCGGGCGGCGGTGAAGCTGGAGCATGCGCCGGAGTGGCATACGTATGGGAAGGTGCTGCCACCGGAGGTGATCGGGAAGCCGACGGCGTTGAAGTGGACGCTGCCGGAGGGGTGGACGGTGGAGGAGTTGCCGTGGCCGGAGACGCATGAGGTGCCGTCGACCGATGGGAAGAAGAGTGTGGGGTATGACGGGACGGTGTATTTGCCGGTGAAGGTGACGCCGAAGGGTGGGGTGGGGACGAGTGCGGAGTTGAAGGTGAAGGTGGATGCTCTGGCGTGTGATCCGAAGAATTGCATGCCGCAGCGGCCAGAGGCGTCGATGACGTTGGCTTTGGGGGAGGCGGTGGTGATGAATGCGGAGTTGGAGGGGGAGTTTGCGAAGATGGCGGCGTTGGTGGTGCCGAAGGCAGAGGCATTTGTGGCACCGGTGAAGAAGGCGGAACGGTCGTTTTTGGGTTATCTGGTGTTTGCGTTCATTGGGGGATTGATTTTGAACGTGATGCCGTGCGTGTTTCCGGTGCTGGGGATCAAGATCATGAGTGTGGTTCAGCAGGCGGGGGGAGATAAGCGGCAGGTGCTGATGCACGGTCTGGCTTACACGGTGGGGATTTTGATTTGTTTTTGGGCGCTGGGAGGGTTGGTGATTTCGCTGGGCAAGACGTGGGGTTTTCAGTTGCAGTCGCCGGGGTTTGTCTTTGGGCTGGCGGTGTTCTTTTTGATCTTTGCTTTGAACATGGCGGGGGTGTTTGACATTGGGGCGTCGGCAGTGGGCGTGGGGGCGAACTTGCAGGCGAAGCATGGGTTGAGCGGATCGTTTTTCTCCGGGTTGCTGGCGGTGGTGGTGGCGACGCCATGCTCGGCGCCATTTTTGGGGTCGGCGCTGGGTTACACGGTGACGTTGCCGGGGGTGCAGGCGATGCTGATGTTCACGATGATTGGGATTGGATTGGCGAGTCCGTTCTTGGTGCTGTCGCTGGTGCCATCGTTGGTGGCGGCGCTGCCGAGGCCGGGGGCTTGGATGGAGAGTTTCAAGCAGGGGATGTCGTTTTTGTTGTTTGGGACGGTGGTGTTTTTGGTCTGGGTGCTGACGGGGATGATCGATGGGCAACCGATGCTGTTCCTGCTGTTTGGGTTGGTGGTGGTGGCGTTGGGGTGCTGGATTTGTGGGCGGTGGTCGCTGCCGCATAAGCCGAAGCGGACGCGGTTAATTGCGGTGGTGTTGGCGGGGTTAGCGGTGGTGGGTGGTTTGGCTTTCGGGTGGCCGGAGGCGGAGGTGGCGGCGGTCGAAGAGGGGAGTCATTCCGAGGGTGGTTTGACGTG
>CANETF010000299.1 GCA_947440575.1 Verrucomicrobiaceae bacterium | reverse complement strand
GTTGCCGGTGATGGAGGCGCTTTGGGAGGGGGAGACGATGAGCGAGGTGGCGGCCTGGAAGGCACGAGCGATGGAGAGTCGGCCACCGGTGATGAGGCGGTCGGTGAGAGCCGGGAGAGGTTTGACGGAGCCGAGCAGGGCGGTTTTGATTTGGGTCGCGGACCAAGCGGGGTTGGCGGATTTGAGGAGAGCGCAGGCACCGGCGACCTGGGCTGCGGAGGAGGAGGTGCCGCTGCGGGCGGCGTGGAGAGCACCGGGAATGGTGCTTAAAATGTTACTGCCGGGAGCGGCGAGATGGACACTGTTCACGCCGGTGTTTGAGAACCAGGAGAGCTGGCCTTTGTCGTTGAGAGCGGTGACGGAGACGACGTTATCGGAGTCGTAGGAAGCGGGGTAGAAGGGGGTGGAGTCGGTGTTGCGGGAGCTGTTGCCAGCGGCGGCGATGAAGAGGCGGTCGGCGGATCCGGCGGCGATGACGGCGTTGCGGAGGGCTTGAGAGAAGCCGTTGCCGCCCCAGGCGTTGCAGGTGAGGTTGACGTTGAGGGTGTTCGAATAGGCGAGGGCTTCGGTGGCGTCGGAGGTGAAGCCGGTGCCATTGGCGTCGAGGATTTTGAGCGGGATAAGGGAGGCGCGCCAGGCGACGCCGGAGCCGCCGAGGTTGTTGTTGCCACGGGCGGCGAGGGTGCCGGCGACATGGGTGCCGTGGGAGTTGTCATCGGAGGCGTTCGGGGTGCCGGAGACGAAGTTCCAGCCGCGGACATCGTCGATGTAGCCGTTGTTGTCGTCGTCGAGATTGTTGCCGGGGATTTCGGCGGAGTTGGTCCAGATGTTGGAGGCGAGATCGGGATGGGTGTGATCGATGCCGGAGTCGAGGACGCCAACGAGGATGGAGGAGGAGCCGGTTTGAGTGTCCCAGGCGGTGGTGACGTCGATGTCGATGCCGGAGGTGCCGCCGGATTGGCCGGTGTTGCTCAGGTGCCACTGGGAGGGGAAGGAGGGGTCATTGGGGGTGGCGGCGGCTTGGACGACAGGGTCGGTTTCGGCGAGGGAGACGTGGCCGGAGTTGAGGGCGGCGGCGGTGACGAGAGGGAGGCTGGTGAGGGAGGGGGAGGGGAAGCTGACGAGCCAGAGGCGGGAGGCGGGGAGTTGGGCGCGGATTTGGGCGCCGGGGAGGTTGAGGGCGGAGAGGAGGGTGGCGGGTTGGACGCCGGTGTTGGGTTGCACGAGGATGTGGTCGGCGACGACGGCGGTTTGCAGGACGCGGCGGCGTTTGGTGCCACTGACTTCGTAGCGATCCTGGACGATGAGGAGGGGGTGTTTGAGGGTGGTGCGGACGAGGCGTTCGACGAGGATGCGAGAGGCGTCCAGGGGATCGGGGATTTCGCGGGAGCTGAGGAGTTCGGCGGCGGCGTAGGCATCGGGGATTTCGAGGCCAGTGGCGAGATCGGGGGCGACTTCGAAGGGAGGGAGGCTGTTGTTGGAGGTTTCAGGGAGAGCGAAACCGGGACGGAAAGTGTAGATGGCACCGGCGGTGTTGTTTGGACGGGAGGGCGAGAAGACCTCGGTGAAGTAGTCGCGGGCGATGCCGCTGATTTGGAGGGTGAAGGGGTTGGTGTTGGGGTCGTTGCTGGCGATGTTGAGTTGAGCGGAGCGGGTGCCGAGGGTAAGGGGTTCGAAGTGGAGGGTCAGGGTGGCGGTGGCGCCGGGGGCGAGGGTGGTAGAAGGCGGTGGGGTGGTGGCGAAATCGAAGGGGTCGTTGCCTGCGAACGTGAAGGCGAGGCCGGTGAGGGGGGCGGTGCCGGTGTTGCGAAGGGTGAGGAGGATTTCGCCTGGGTTGGAGCCGACGAAGACGGAGCCGAAGAGGAGGGAAGCGGAGCCGGAGGTGAGGGGTTCGGCGCTGGTGTTTTCGACTTGGAGAGAAGGCAGGGCGAGGCCGTTGCCGGTGAGGGCGAAGGTGAAGGGGTTTTCGTCGGGATCGTTGCTGGCGATGGAGAGGGTGGCGGAGCGGGGGCCGGCGGCGGCGGGTTGGAAGCGGATGCTGAACTGGGAGGTTTCAGCGACGCTGAGGGGGGTGTCGCGGAAGCCGGTGACGGAGAAGTCGCCCGCGTGAGGGCCGGTGATGGAGACGGCGAGGTTGTTGAGCTGGGCGGTGCCGATGTTGCGCATCAGGACTGAGGTTTGCGAAGGCGTGGCGCCGAGGACGACGGTGCCCAGGTTCGCGGTGTGTTGGGCGGAGTCGATGCTCTGGCCGGTGGGTTGTTCGATGGCGATGTCGGGCTGGGCGAGGCCGGTGCCGGAGAGGCTGACAGCGAAGCTGGGGGTGTCAGCGTCGTTGCTGGCGAGGACGAGGGTGGCGGGGCGGTTGCCGTTGAGAGAGGGAGCGAAGCGGATGGTGAAGGAGGCGAAGGCACCGGGGGCGACGGCGTTGGGAGGGGCCTGGCTGAAGGTGAAGTCGTCGGCAGCGGGACCGGTGATGGCGGAGCTGTTGATCTGGAGGGTGCCGGTGCCCGGGTTGCGGATGGTGACGACCTGAGTGGCGGGGGTTTGATTGAGGATGACGGTGCCGAAGTTGAGGGAGGCGGAGCCGAGGGGGAGGGGTTGATTGATGGGGCTTTCGAGTGCGATGTCCGGGACGGTGACGCCGAAGCCGGTGAGGGTGAGAGAGAAGGGGTTTTCGTCGGGGTCGTTGCTGGCGATTTGAAGGGTGGCGGCGCGGTCGCCGCCGGTGTTCGGAGCGAAACGAATGGTGAAGGTGGTGGTGCCGCCGATGGCGAGGGTGGCGGGGGGAGGCTGGTTGATTTGGAAGTCGGCGGAGGCAGAGCCGGTGAGGCTGGGGGTGATGCCGGTGAGGGCGGCGGTGCCGTTGTTTTTGAGGGTGAAGGTACGTTCAACGGAGGCGTCGCGAACGAGGGCGGAGCCTAAGGTCACGAGGCCGAAACCGGAGGCGAGGTTGGTATTGGCTGGCTGTTCGATGGTGATGTCGGGGACGACGGCGCCGACGCCAGTGAGAGCGAGGGAGAAGGGGTTTTCGTCAGGGTCGTTGCTGGCGATTTGGAGGGAGGCGGAGCGGGTGCCGTGGGCGGAGGGAGCGAAGGAGAGCGTGAAGGTGGTGGATTGTCCGGGGGCGAGGGTGGCGGGAGGAGGATTGGTGAGGGTGAAGTTGGAGGCGTGGGTGCCGGTGATTTGAGGGGTGATGCCGGACAGGGGGCCATTGCCATCGTTGCGGAGGGTGACGATCCGGGTGGCGGGTTGGCCGCCGGGGAGGACGTCGCCGAAGTTGAGGGTGCTGGTGTTGGAAGTGAGGGAGGAGCCGACGGGTTGCTCGAGGGTGATGTCGGGCTGGACGACGCCGGTGCCGGAGAGGGCGAAGGAGAAGGGGCTGTCGGTGGGGTCGTTGCTGGCGACGCGGAGGGTGGTTTGGCGGAGGCCGGAAGCGCTGGGTGTGAAGGTGACGGTGATGGTGGTGGATTGTCCGGGAGCGAGGATGGAGGGAGGCTGGGAGGCGAGGACGAAGTCGTTGATCTGGCCGCTGAGGAAGGAGACGGCGAGGCTGTTGAGGGTGCCGGAGCCGATGTTGCGGAGAGTGAACTGGCGCTGGGCGCTGCCGCTGGCGACGGGGACGGAGCCGAAGGAGACGTTGGAGACGGTGTGGGTGAGGGGGGTGTTGGCGGGATGCTCGACGATGAGGTCGGGTTTGACGGTGGCGAAGCCGGTCAGGTTGACCATGAAAGGGTTTTCGTCGGGGTCATTGGAGGCGATGGAGAGGGTGCCTGAACGGTTGCCGCCGCCGAGGGGCGCGTAGCGGACAGTGAAGGTGGTGGTGTCGCCGGAGGCGAGGGTGGTGCTGGGAGGGATGGGGACGGTGAAGTCGGAGCCGTGTGTGCCGGAGAAGGAGATGACGATGTTGCGCATTTCGGCGGGGCCTTCGTTGCTGAGGGTGAAGACCTTGTCGACTTGGGTTTCATCGACGGCGGCGGTGCCGAAGCCGATGGTGGAGACGCCGCTGACGAGGGTGCTGCCGGCGGGTTGATCGAGGCGGATGTCGGAGACGGCGACGCCGGTGCCTTTGAGGGCGATTTCGAAGGGGTTTTCGTTGGGGTCGTTGCTGCGAACGATGAGGGTGGCGTTGCTGATTTTGTTGGGGACGGGCGTGTAGCGAATGACGAAGGAGGATTGCTCACCGGGGTCGAGAGCGTTGGCTGGGAAGGCGGCGGTGCCGAAGTCGGTGGCGTCGGCACCGGCGAGTTCGACGGCGATGGCGTTGAGGGGGCCACTACCGATGTTGCGGAGGGTGAAGGTGAGTTCGGCGGGGTCGAGGCCGGTATTGACGGGTCCGAAGTCGATGGTGGAGGCACCGGTGGTGAGGACGGTGTTGACGGGTTGTTCGATGGCGATGTCGGGGATGGCAGCGGCGAAGCCGGTCAGGTCGACTTCGAAGGGGTTGTCGTCGGGATCATTGCTGTTGATGCGGAGGGTGGCGAAACGTTCGTCGGGAGCCTGGGGAAGGAAGCGGACAGTGAGGGTGGTGGTTTGTCCGGGTTGGAGGGTGGAGGGGATGGGAGTGAGGACGAGGAAGTCGGCGGTGTGAGTGCCGATGAAGGAAGGGGTGAGGCCGGTGAGGGGGGCGGTGCCGGCGTTGCGCAGGGTGAACTGCAGGTCTTTGGGCTGGCCACCGAGGTCGACGGTGCCGAATTCGGCGAGGGATTGGCCGGGGAAGAGAGGATTGCCGACGGGGAGTTCGATGGCGAGATCGGGAGCGACGGTGGCGGTGCC
>CANETF010000298.1 GCA_947440575.1 Verrucomicrobiaceae bacterium | reverse complement strand
TCGATCGCTCCTGTCCCCAAAAGACGCGCCACTCCTGATCGAGAACTCCCACTCACCGTTCCAAACTGTCCGCCAATCACCACCCTGACATCCGTGCCTTCCGTGTCAATCCGCTGCAGAGCCACACACTCCACCGTCGCATTCGGCCCAGTCCCCACATTGAACGTGGTATCCAACGTCCCATCCGCATTCAAGCGCGCTACCCGGTTCCTCGCCACCCCATTGTATTGAGTAAACGCGCCCACCATCACGATTTTGCCATCCGTCTGAATCGCCAAATCAAAAACCGCCCCGTTCGCTCCCGTCCCCGGTGTGAATGTCTCATCCAGCACCCCATTCGCAGACACACGTACAACGCCATTGCGCGAAACCCCACCATATCGGCTGAATACCCCCACAAGCACCAACTTGCCATCTGTCTGCGCCGCCATCTTTAGCACCGCATTATCCGCCAGCATATTCTGATTGAATGCCGGATCCACCGCCGCACCCGCCTTGGTCAAACGCGTCACCGCATTCCTCGCACTGATCGGTGGCTTCACATACGTCCCTCCCAACACCGTCAACGCAATCGCAGGCTCAATCCCTGCTGGATAGTCCCTCGTTCCCGGAGCCGCTTTCTTGTATTGGTCATAGGCAAACCCAGGCACGGTCACGATCTCCGAATGGCTAATCCCACCTACCAAATCCGCATCTCGTTGCGCAATCGCCAATGGCCCCTGCAAGCTCCCCGTTTTGTTGTACAACTGCTGAAACACCATGAACGATCCCGCAGGCCCCATCGCCCCACTGCAAAGCACGGTCTTATTGTCAATGGTCCGACCACTAATCGTCGCAATTCCCGAATTGGAAACGGTCAGCGCACCATAACCCGTCCCTTGTGGCACCGCCACGTTCCCCACGCTCGCCGAAGGAATATCCATGGCAAAGTGATAAGTGCCCGTCAGCCCGACAGCACTTGCCGGACGATACGTCGAGTTCCAAAAATTCTTCCATCCTGTCAGACCTGATTTATTGGTACTGTTCAAGACCAACTCTCCCGATATCTCACCCGAGTTCGCGTTGACAATGAACGTAAACACTTGGTCAGCCTGCCCCGTCGTCTTGAGCGTCGTAACCCCTGTCATCAAGATTGTTCGCTCCGAGGAAACCACCGCTTCCGATCTCGTGACTTTGCCGCTAATCGAGTGCGTCTTGGCAGGCAAAAATACTCTCCCAGTATACGCTCCCGTATCGGACAGCGTCAAATCCACCCGTCCCCCGCAGGAAAGATTCACCTGGGCCTGCCTCGCCAAAAGACCGATGTAAACTCCAGTCGTATTCGAAGGCATTGGAATCACCCTCAAAGTGGACGTCTTTGGCGCACTCGAACCTGCAGGATTCGATGCCACTACCGATACGGTATGCGTACCGCGCCGGATCGGGCGGCCTGAGATTCGACCCGTCACCGCATCAATCACCAATCCCGAGGGTAACCCCGTCGCTGTAAATCGGGTCGGCGTCTTGGGCTTGCTGTTATCCACCGGCACTTGAAACTCATAATCCTGAGCCACAAAAGCGTCGGGCAAGACAAAGTTGGAGACCTCAGGCGCTGACCCCACCACCACATCAAACTCTCCACTCAGCGCGCTTCCAACGGCGGTTCCGGATACCTGACAACGGTAAGCCCCAATATCATTGATGCTCACACCCTTGATCGTCAGCCTCGACGTTGTCATTCCGGAAAAGCGAGATCCCGAGACATTGTTACCATCTTTGTTCTTCCACTGATAACTCAATACCGTTCCAGCTGGCTGTCGTGTCACCACACTCAAGGTGAGATTCGAACCTGATTTCACCACCAACCGCCGTGCTGTTCCGTCAACCACCACCACTGGCACATTTGCCGTTTGGTTCGTCCCAGTCGCATTCGTAACGGTGGCTCGATACACGCCGGCATCTGCCAAGCTCGCACTCGCCACAGTCAAGACCGCACCCGATGCCGTTAACGGCTGGTTGTCACGAGTCCAAGTCACGCTCGGCGCGGGCGCCCCGTTGACCCCCACTGTCAGGCTCAGAGGTTGTCCAGTCGGAACAATTCGCGGCACCGGTTGCACCCCCACACCAGCTCCTTGCGTCAAAACCAACGTCGCCGACGCACTCACCAACGTGTTCGACGCGTTACTCACCACCACGTCGTAAACACCTGCATTCCCCGACGCCACATCTTCTAACAGCAGACTGCTCGCTGTTTTGCCTGCCATTGCCACCCCGTTGAGACGCCACTGATACTGCAACCCAGTCCCCGTCGCCCCAACTGAAAAAGTCACATCCGTCAAGGCAGGCACCGCCTGACTCTGCGGCTGCGTCTGAATCGCCACAGCCTGCTGTCCTGTGACTACCTGAATCGTCATGGTTTGCGCCACTGTGTTCCCATCCAGGTCCGTAGCCGTCACCGTCACATCCGCACTTCCTTCACTCACTCCAGTCAACTGCAATTGCCCATTCACCACCGTCGCTCCCACCACCCCACTCGCCGTATTGCTGGTGACAGAATAAGTGAGCGGCGAAATCTCAAACGCATCCAAGATCTTGATCGCCTTGCTGATGTCCATGGAAGTCGGAGCCGGTGCCAAGACCGGGAAATTGCCAAACAACCCATTCGCTCCTCCCGCCACAGGCTCACCATCCACCACGGCACTGTAACTCCCCGTAGGCAAAGCCGAAATCGCATCCATCACTTCCAAACCACTTCCCGTGATCCGACCAAACGCCGTAAACCCGTTGTTCTGCAAATCCAGATTCGCGCTGTTGTCACCCAGGTTAAGGAAGAAGTCATGCGTCGCACTGTTCGGATCCCCCCCAACTTTGGCAGAAGCAACAATTCCCCGGTAATTTCCAACCCCGGGCTCGTTCCTAGGCGAAGGCCGGCTGTCCACCGTCTCAAACTTGTCAGGTGCCTCCACCGGCTTGAATCCTCCACCTTGCACCACAAACCCAGGATTGAATGTGGAGTCAAAACTCCCACTCGCGGTTAACCGAACCAGATAACCCCGCTCAATCCCACTAAACACCGAAAAGGATCCCCCAATCGCCAACTTGCCGTCCGAAAGTACCGAGATTGCGGAAATCGTCTCATCCGCTCCAGTCCCGATGCTGAACGTCAAATCCAATTCACCACTGCTTTCCAGTCGCGCAATCCTCCCTACTGTTGAGCCTCGAATCTCGGTGAATTCACCCCCGACAACCACCTTATTATCCGCTAAGACCACCAGTGCCCTTACCGGTGCGTTCACCCCACTTCCAGGATCAAAGCTCGCATCTAAACTCCCATCACTGTTAACTCGTGCAATCCCCGCTCTTGGAGTCCCATTGTAATCACTGAAACCTCCACCGATCATCACCTTCTCATTGTCCATCCTCACCATTGCAAAGAGTGAACCGCCAACCACGCCAGTTCCCGGATCAAAACTTGTGTCCAGCGTCCCATCGCTGTTCAACTGCGCCAAACCCGCTCGCGCAGTCCCGTTATAGCTCGTAAAGTCGCCCCCAATCAAAACCTTGCCTCCAGGCAGAGCAATCACCTTTCTCACCAATCCATTCGGTCCCGTTCCCGGATTAAAGCCGATGTCTCGTGAACCGTTCGCATTCAATCGGGCGATTCGAACGACCCCATTTCCGTTGTAGTTAAGGAAGTTCCCTCCGATCAGCGCTTTGCCTCCCGACAATGCCACCACAGAGTGAACCGCCGCATCCGCGCCTGTCCCAGGAACAAAACCGGAATCAACGGTGCCATTGGCGCCAATCAACGCAATCCGCGGTCGGGATGTTCCTTTGTAACTCAAAAAATCGCCTGCGATAAACACCTTGCCGCTCTCAGCCAACGCTACATCCCTCACCTCCCCGTTCGCTCCGCTGCCCACACTAAATGCCGCATCAATCGTCCCATCAGCCTTCACCCCGACCACCCGGGCTGAAGAATTTCCATTGAATGAAGTGAATGCCCCCCCGGCAAGAAGGCCGCCGCCCGGTTGACCTTGTAAAACCCCAACACTGTCATTCGGCCCGTCGCCAGGCCGGAACGAACGGTGAAACGCCACTCCATCATAGTCTCCTCCATTCACATACGCCATGAAATTGGCCACCGCCTGTGGCGTCACCTGCTGGAAGAGAGACATTTTGATGTTCCCCAATGTCGTTGTGAACTGAGCCGCACGCAGCGTGTCAGGATCCGAAAAGGCGGACGCCAAATCCACTGCCAAAGGTGCAGACAATCCGATCGTCCGGTCCGGTAACTCAACCCCAACTAAGGGTGCCGTCGGTGGTTGCTGCACGCGAAAAACGAGATTGGCAACCGCCGAATGTCCCCCTGTGTAATTCACTGTTGCAACGCTATTGACCACCCCCGCAGTGGTTGGAGTCCCATTTAACTCTCCTAACGTGGGATTAACCGCAGCAAATCCGTCAGGCAAACCCGTCGCCGTTCGCGAACTCACCGTCGCACTGTCAGTCACTACCAGAGTATGACTGAAGGCGGCTCCTCTAATCACCTCGTTCGCAGCGTTCCCCTCGGCGTTCAAGGGAGTCAATAGCACCCGCCCAAAAAGGCTCGCATCAAGGTTGAAAACATAAGCTGCCGGGTCAAAGCCATGCTTGGGTGTCACCGTCACCGGTTGACTCAGAAAAGAAGCCCCACCCGACCCCACAGCCCGGACCGCCACTTCAATCGCCTCATCAGGAGTCAGTCCCGTGATCAAAGTTTCTTTGGCACTCACAGGCACCGTTGCCAAAGGAGCAAATGCAT
>CANETF010000297.1 GCA_947440575.1 Verrucomicrobiaceae bacterium | reverse complement strand
GGGGTGATGAAGAGGTTGGTTTCGCCCCGGGCGGGGATGATTTTGCCGTGGTCGCGGGCGATGGTTTCGAGGGTGCGCATGGCGGTGGTGCCGACGGCGATTCGACGGGCGGCGCTTTGAATTTGGGCGGCGGCGGGGGCGGAGACATCGTACTCCTCGTGGTGCATGACGTGGTCTTCGATGCGTTCGGCGCGGACGGGTTGGAAGGTGCCGACGCCGACATGGAGGGTAATGAAGGCGTGCGGGATGGTAGCGAGCATTTCGGGGGTGAAATGCAGGCCGGCGGTGGGGGCGGCGATGGAGCCTTCATGGGCGGCGAAGACGGTTTGGTAGCGTTCGCGGTCGAGGGGTTGTTCGTCGCGCTCCATGTAGTGGGGGAGGGCGAGGTGGCCGTAGCGATCTTCGTCGACGGGGCGATCCCAGGCGATGAGGCGGTCGCCATTTTCGAAGACTTCCTGGACGGTGCCTGTGGCGTCGCCGAGGGAGACTTGGTGATGGAGTTTGAAGCGTTTGCCGGGTTTGACCATGCAGCGCCAGAGGGTGGGGCTGTGGGATTTGAGGCGGAGGATTTCGCGGTTGTCGTCGGTGAGGAAGCGGGCGGGGACGACGCGGGTGTTGTTGAGGATGACGCAGTCTTGGGGTTGGAGGTAGGAGGGGAAGTCGCTGAAGTGACGGTGTTCGATGAGGCCGGTGAGGCGGTGGATGACCATCATGCGGGAGGCGGAGCGATCGGCGAGAGGGGTGCTGGCGATGAGTTCCGGGGGCAGGTGGTAGTCGAAGTCGGTCGTGAGCATGGGTGCTGGATGGATAGGGTGCATTTCTTGGCTGGGAAAGGCGCAAATGCAAAGGGTGGGGTTGGATTTGGTGGGAGGGAGGGGGAGAGGGGGAGAGGGGGAGAGGGGGAGTTGCGCTGGGATTTGGATTTCTGGCGGTGTGGATTTGAGACACCGCAGAGATTGGATGGCCGCAGAGAGGGGGATTGGGTTTGGGAAAAGCTGCGCACGGAATTGGGAATACAGCGCACGGAATTGGGAATACAGCGCTGTATTTTGGGGAAACAGCGCTGCATTTCGGAAAAACAGCGCTGCGGTATGAGATTACAGCGCAAGGATTTGGGAAAACGGCGCTGCGATTGGGAAATACAGCGCTGTGTTTTGGAAAAACAGCGCAGGGATTCAGAAATGCGGCTCTGCGTTTTGGAAAAACGGCGCTGCGGTTTGGGATTGCAGCGCTGCGTTGCGGAAAAACAGCGCTGTATTTTGAGAATACAGCGCAGGTTTTTTGGGGAACGGCGCAGGATTCTGGGAAAACAGAGCGGGGTTTTGGGAAATTGGCGCAGGGATTTGGGGGAATCGGCTGGCGTTGGTTCTTGAGGCAAGCGGGCTGTCGTTGGAGGGTCTATTTGAGGGTGCGAGAGATGCGTTTGTTGGGCGGTTGTAGCCTGACAATGGTTCCTCTGTGGCCGTTGCCTCTGGTTTGACTCTCCTGCTAGGTGAGAGATTTGCAGCGATCGCAAAGGTGGCGGCCATGCTCGATCGGGGTTTTGCAGTTCACGCATTTGCTCTGCGCATTGCGCTGTTGGCGTGTCGGGAGGTCGGGACGGAATGCCATCCAAACGAGCAGGCTGATCGGCCAGCTGATGAGGAACACGAGAAGTGAAATCAAACAACCATTTTTGCCCCTGGCTTCCGCATCTGTGTAAACCCAGCCAAGACTCCATGCGAGTAGGCAGAAAATGAAAATCGCTAACAGAGTGGGGGTAACGAGTTCAGGGGAGGATTCCGCCAAAATCAATAGGTGTTGATTCGAGATCATAGCGTGGAAACTCCTTTTTTGGAGGAACACCTTGATGGGAGGCGACATTCTTGACTACGTCAAGGGCATGATGGGCGACCGTCTGATTGATTAGGAGCGGGGGTGAAGGGCTGGATTGGCTTGGCTTGGGGTTTGGGTGCGTGAGAGGGCAGGGATACTGGTTGGAGAGTGCGCGCGTTGCGCGACCGGGGTCGATGCCCCCGGCTACAGTGCGAGTGATGGCCTTGTTTGAAACCGGCTCCTGCGATTGGAGGGGCTTCAGCTTCTTCGAATGGTGACCTTTGGGTTGTTTGTGGATTCGGTGAGGAGTTTGAGGGGACGCTGCCACGAATTGGGGAGGCGTTCCGGTGAAGGGGGAGTTTGTTGGTCAGTTGCGGCCTGATTCTATTTCCGCTCTTGTCTTCGCATTGGCTGTCAGTGGCGCGGAAAGAAGTGCTTGAGTATAAATGCCGTGGCAAGGAAAAGCACGACGAAGAGCAAGATGGCCATTCGAATGATGTTTCCGGGGGTGAGTTCTCGCTGCCAAAAAGTCTTCTGTTGTGTGGGTCGGTTCCAATCGCTCTGCGTGCCCCAATCCGCCTTTGATGTGAATGTCTCTCCCTCATCTCCGATCACCATTCCTCCAAAGTGAGGGGCGATTGAGGCCATGTACTCAATGATCTTCGGCCCTTCAGGATTCTTCGTGAAGACTGAACGATCTGCCTTCGAGTAATGGAGAACCAAGTGGTCGGATCCATGGAGAATGGCGGTAATGAACTGTGCTTCCTCATCCACAATCTTCAGTTCGTGTCGCGTCGCCACGAATTCTCGCCACTCCTGTTCCGAGATTCCAGTGCTTGGTTCGGGTCTCTTGAGTGTGATGTGATAACCCATGGTGAGATGCTTGCTTTTTTGGGTGAACGCTTCGGATCATGCGACGGCGAGCAGGGAGCGTCGATGAAACGATAGATGCCATGCGAGTCGCGGCCTGTTTCCGTTTTGTTCAGCCTTGTTATTCCCTGGGTCAGTCCGGTTCAAGTTCATCGTGATTGCGTTCTCTGATCTTCGCTCGATGGCGGCGAATGTCTCGGTCAAATAGCAGTAGGTAGCCAGTCGCAAGCGCACAGAGGGCAAGCGGTGTCGTCAATATCGGACTAAATGGCCAGTCGCGTGGGGTGGACCACCCGAAAGCCGAACACACCTGAAAACCTGCCATGACACCGCCAAGAATCAGAACGGCCCATCCCCACATGTAGTGAAGAGCAGGCCCGCGCATCACACCAACGATGGCTATCCATATGCCAATGCCATAATAGACGACGTAGAACAACCGGCCCAGCCATCCTTCCGTCATCGCTCGCGTCAAGATTTCTACACCGGACACAATGCAGAGTCCGATGATCGCAGCTATGAGCTTACGATGTGTGGCTATTTCTCTCGAAGTGTCGATAGTTGGACTCATCGCAATTCAGTGGACGATGGATTTTGCTATTGGAGCGAACTGGTTGATGAGAAACAGTTTTGTTGAGTACGTCAAGGGCGTTATGGGCGACTGTTTTGTTGCCGATGAGCGTCATCGAGCAACTAATTTGATGGATGTGACGTGGTGGTGAGTCGTATTTCCGCGGGAAATATGAACGGGTGATTGGAGGGTGCGGGGGGAATTGCAGACAGGAGTGTCTGCTTCACGGGGGGTGTTTTGGGGGTTTGATTTTTGGGGTGGGATGGGTTTGGTGGGGGGATGACGTTGTTTCGGTTTGTTGGCCAGAGTTTGCGGTTTTACTGGAGGGGGCACTTGGGGCTGGGGTTTGGGGCGTTTTTGGCGGCGGCGGTGTTGAGTGGGTCGTTGCTGGTGGGGGATTCGGTGCGGGGGAGTTTGCGGAAGGTGGCGGCGGCGCGGCTGGGGAAGGTGTCGGCCGGGGTGGTGGGTGGTGACAGGTGGTTCACGCAGGGGTTGGCGGAGGGGGTGGGGGCGGCGCCGGTGATTCTGGCGGATGGGGCGGTGAGTGCGGGGTCGGGCGGGGTGCGGGTGAATGCGGTGCAGGTGCTGGGGGTGAATGAGGCGTTTTGGAAGCTGAGTCCGGCTGGGGCGGCGGTGGCGATGGGGAAGAATGAGGTGGTGGTCAATGAGGCGCTGGCGCGGCGGCTGAAGGTGGGGGTGGGGGATTCGATCATTGTGCGGTTGGAGCGGCCGAGTGCGATCTCGCGCGATGCGCCGCTGTCCGGGAGTACGAACGAGGAGGTCAGTCTGCGGCGGACGGTGGCGCGGGTGGTGGGGGCGGATGATTTCGGGGCGTTTCAATTGGCGGCGTCGCAGCGGGTGCCGGAGTCGGTTTATCTGGATCTGGAGGATTTGCAGGTGCAGGTGGAGATGGAGGGTCGGGTGAACGGGCTGCTTTCGGCGTCGGCGGATGCGGGGACGCTGCTGGGGGAGCTGGAGGCGAAGAAGGGGCTGGGGGATTTTGCTTTGAAGTTGGTGCGGGTGAGCGGTGACCAGAAGGAGTGGCAGGTGGGGACGGATCGGGTGTTTTTGGATGAGGTTTTGGCGGCGGATCTGATGAAGCGGTCGGGGAGCTATGGGGTGCTGACTTATTTGGTGAATGGGATCACTTCGGCGAAGGGGGGGACGCCGTATTCGATGGTGGCGGCGGTGGATGAGGGGGTGCTGGGGTCGAGGTTTGGCGGGGTGGGTGATGGGGTCATTATCTCGCAGTGGCTGGCGGAGGATCAGGGGCTGAAGGTGGGGGATGAGCTGGCTTTGAAGTATTTTGTGGTGGGGCTAGGGCGGGAACTGAAGGACGAGTCGGCGAGCTTCAAGGTGGCGGGGATTTTGCCGATGGATCGGCCGGTGTTGACGAAGAGTTGGACGCCGGAGTTTCCTGGGGTGTCGGATGTGGACAATTGCCGGGATTGGGATCCGGGGATTCCGATGGATAACAAGGCGATCCGGGATCAGGACGAGAAGTATTGGGATGATTACGGGAGCACGCC